>OZ260079.1:5801875-6107237 GCA_965284365.1 Phragmitibacter sp. | reverse complement strand
TGGAAGATTGCTTTGGACGGCTTAGTATCTCTGGGTCATCCGAAGCCGTCAAGGTGTTGGAGGTCGCCATAGAAAGAGAGGTATCCGCAGTCAGGCCGAGTGCCAATTACCTCGAATGGGTGAGGGAAGCTTTGGAGCAGTGTAGAGAAGCATTCGAGGCTAAAGACAAGTGACTGAGTCATGGGTCGTGCCTTTCCAGCCCAAATCACTCCTTGTAAGGTCAGCTCACAATTCCTGGTTCAGGGACAGCTAATCCGAATATGCAAACAGCGGACTAGTGACCGCACTCGGACCAACTACCCTCCGCGTCCCTTGCGGACCATTGCAAGCACCCGCATCTTCATGGCATGTCCCTCACCAGCTACAGCGCCAATCTTCGCAACATGCCCCCAAATCTCACCAAATTTCGCGCGAAGTATGACTACATAGTCATACTAAACGCCTCTATCTGCATGTCCGAGTAACGTTTGGAACCAACCAGCCAAGAAATACTTGCGCACCGCACTTCTCCTTTGACTGAACTTCTTTACCACAATCACCACGTGCAGCTGCCCCAACGCATTCTATGATTCGAACATTATTGGCTTTGCTTCTTTCGGCCTCTGTTGCATGGGCCGACTTCTCCGACGACCAGTATGCCGACCCGCCGGATGCGCTCTCCCAAATCATCGCGGCAGCCGAGGGTGAGCAGTCTCAATTTCGTTCATCCAGTGACGGCGCCATATCTTATTATCTGCGAAGCGCAGAGTACATCGGCCCCTGTGTTGCGCCATTCGGACCGGTACACATCGCGAGGCTTTTCTATATCCGTTCAGCACCCAAAGGCTCGAAAAAACCAGCCCGCGGGCACACGTTTATTGTCTTTCTCGACCATGAGTTCAAGATTCGCGGGCATTGGAAAGTGGGCTTCACCCTCGGCCAACTCAGTGTGAGCGGGAGCAAGCTTTTGCTTGATGACAAAGAGCTCTTGGACTATTCGCAGTTCCCAGCGAGTGGTCATATTGCAGCCGATGGCGCTGTGCTGGAGGTGGTGCAGTGGAAATGACCGCAAGACATGTTCACCTCTGCTTCGCTACGAAAGCCCGAATTTATGTCTCCCAGAAAGTTTCAACCAGCAGTCCTCTGGATCGCCCTTCTCGTCGTATGCGTCCCGCTGCTGCAGGCTCACGAGGACACGTTGATCAAATTGGACGGGAGCAAACTCGTAGGCCTGCCTGCGGATTTATCTCCTGCTGAACTCGACTTAAAAGAGTTTCGTCTGAGGATTGGAGAGAATGAGCTGACGTTTCCTCCGTTGCTTAAGGATTTCTTCCAGCAACCGCATGATCTGCAAGTCTCCGCGTCATGGTATCACCGTTTGGAAATTCTTCCTCCTTACCTACTCATCCGCATTACGCCAAAGAAGAAGGACTTCAGCTACGAGATCCTCCTGGAGCTGCGCACGCTGGATTTGATCAAGCTGTCCGTGGCTCTGCGAGAGTCGGAAGGTTCCACTCGTCATCTGAAGGTCGAGTTGGAGGATGAATGGAAAAAGGACTTCAAGAAACTCATTCGAAAAGTCGAGTGATGGGGGTGATTTGATGCAATGTGCCGCCGGGAAGCAGATAGTAGGTTAGTTGACTATATGGTATGTTGTGTACCGGAACGCTGAAAATATGGAAGTTTATCTCGAGCCCCATGAGCGAGTCATAGCGACAATGATTCTTCTAGATCGCGATGGGCCGACAATGCAGAGTCAGGTTCGGATTTTCGAAGATGGCGAAGTCATTTACCGCGAGTTTCAGAGGCAAGGGCTGAGATCGGAGATGATCGTTGAGAGGCAGAGCACCATCCCAATCGGTGATGTTTTTATTTTGATAGAACAGGTCTCGAAGTTGATGAGGATGTCCAGGCTAACGCCTAAAAGTAGTGATTTCGATTCAAGGCAGATTGCACTGCATCATAAGGGCGGGGAATACGAAAGCATTGAGGTTCAACCTGGCGTGATGATCGGACATCCTACGGAAAAGGCTTTTGAAGCAGCTTGGCAGGTGATTCAAGCGGCAACAGAATTCCCGAAAGAAGGCGAGGGATAACTTACCCCTCCGTCTCCGGATCCGGTATCCGAGTGAAGGCGATGCGCATCGGCGTGTACTCCAAGGCGCCCATGGCGCCGCCGAAGGAGACGGTGTTTTGGCCGAACTTACGATTCATCTCGTCGACGGCGCTACAGAGGCGGGCGTGGCCGGCGGCATCGCCGAAAAGGTCGGGGGTGACCTGGGAGTCGGGGATGAGGGGGGAGAAGCTGAGGCCAGTCTTTATGGGAATGGCGAAGCGGCGGCGGGGGAGTTTTTCGTAGATCTGGTCGAAGGCGCGGAGGAGGAGGAGGGTGTCCTGGGTTTCCGCGAACTTGAGCTCGCCGGTGGACTCGGTGCCGTTGTCGTAGTTCACGAAGACTTGGAGGCCCTTGGTGTGGTAGCCCATTTTCCGCAGGCGCATGGCGGCCTTTTGGAGGAGGCGATGGCAGACGGAGTGGACGCCTTTATCGTGCCGGAGCTGGGGCGGGAGGACGTGGGAGTGGCCGAGGACACGCTTCCGCGTGGGCGGGCCTTCGGTGACCTCGCCCCGGAGGTCGTGGTACATATAATGGCCGCCGATGCCGCCCCAGGCGTGATGGAGGGCTTCCTTCGTGACGCGGGTGAGTTGGGAGACATCGCAAATGCCTTGGGCGAGGAGGCGCTTCTCCATCTGGGGGCCGATGCCGCAGAGGTCGCGGAGCTTCAGGCCATCGAGCGCATGGGGCAGATCCTGTTCCTCGAGGACAAAGATGCCATTGGGCTTGCCCATGTCTGAGCCGAGCTTCGCGAGGAAATGATTGGGCGCGAGGCCAACGCTACAGGTGACGAACTCGCCGACGCGGCGCTCGACAGCGGTCTTGATGTCCTGGGCGACTTTCTCGGCCTGCGGGCGGTTTTGCAAAGGGCCGGTGAGGCGGCAGCCGACTTCATCGATAGAGTAGATTTCATTCACCTCGATGCAGGACTCCACGGCGGTGATGAACTCGTGGTGCATGGCCACGTAGGCCTTGGGGTGGGACTCGACGAAGCGGATCTCCGGGCAGAGATGGCGGGCCTCCCGGACGCGGGTGCCGGTTTTGACTCCGAATTTTTTGGCTTCCTTGCTGGCGGCGATGCAGGTGGTGGTGTCCGTATCGGTGACGGGAACGACCGCAATGGGGCGGCCGCGCAGGGCAGGGTCAAGCTGCTGCTCCACGGAGGCGAAGAAGCTGTCCAGATCAATGACCATGTTCCGGAGAGGCACGGGGGTATGGTAGTGTTCAGATGGTCAAATTCAAGACTCAAGTTGGAGTTTGAAGAGGTGGTGGGTGTGAGGACTTTAGGTTGAACCGCGAAGACGCGAAGGCGCGAAGGACTGAGGAGAGAAGATTTTTTTTGGAGAGATCTGATGAAGGGCGTGGGGGTTTGGGGACGTTGTGGTGGGTAATGATGCGTAGCTGTTTTCGTTCTCTCTTTGTTGTGCTGGCTGTTGGGTTTGCTCTGGTGCCCTCAATGGTGAGGGCTGCGGAGGTGAAGCCGTTTTTGGAGGTGAGGGAGGAGCCGGTGTTGCGGGGGTTGATTCATCTGCCGGGATTGTTGGTCACGGAGGCGGATACGGTGGTGGTGATTGCGCAGAGCCGGGTGAGCAAAGGGGACTTTGATCCTTCGGATGTGGTGGTGACGCGGAGTGTGGATGCGGGGAAGAACTGGAGTGCGCCGGTGAAGCTGTTTGCTTCGGATGGGGTGGGCACGATTGGCTACAGTTGTGTGTTGGTGGAGGATCGGAAGAGTGATCCTAATGTGTTGCTGGCGTATTACACAACCGGGCCGGTGCCGTGGAAGGCGGAGCAACTGGTGTGGCTGGGGCGGCGCAGCACGGATGAGGGGACGACGTGGAGCGAGCCCTTTGCGGTGAAACACGATGGCGATGCGGAATCGAAGCCCAGCAATGGGGGGCATGGGTTTCAGTTGGCGTCTGGGCGTCTGGTCATTCCGGGCAGAAAGAGCTTTCTGACGAGTGATGATGGCGGCACGACGTGGGTAACGCACAAGGCGATTGATTCCGTGGAGACGAAGGTGGCTCCTTTGGCGATGGGTGGAGCCAAGGGATGGGATGCGGTCTACACGATGGGTCGGAAGACGCTGGAGTATCAGGTGTTTGATAAGTTCGGCGATGGGCCGATTTTGAAGGGGGAGCACGGAAATGCCTTCACGATGAAGGGGCGGAATCCGGGGCTGGCGACGATGCCGCTGGTGACGACGGACGGCGGGGAGGAATTACCTCCGCTGCTGCTGACGTCCGGGATGATCGAGAAGGAAGGAAAAGTGCTGTCTGTAAACTACAGCAAGGATCAAGGGAAGACCTGGTCAGCGCGGAAGAGAGTGGCCGATGAGAAGGCGTGGTATTCCGATCTGGGGGTGATGAAGGATGGCACGGTGATCGTGGCGTATACGGTGGGGTTTTCGGCGGATCTGAAGGTGGCGCGGTTTAATGAGGCGTGGTTGATGATGGAGTGAGGGGACATGCGGTGAGTCCGGCAAGCTATTGAGGCTGAAGCCGATGAGGGTGCGGGTAAGTTGCCGTATGATGGGCGAATTCCCTTGTTAGGTTGAATCTATACAGGTGGCTCTTGAGACTGAGACGCGACGCGGTACGGGAAATGAATGTCGAATATTTCGTAAAATCACATCCGCAGTCTCCATGAGTGGCGATTAGTGCGAGAGGATGCTGATGCGTCCTGAAGTTAATTCAAAACACAGAACCCAAACTAATCTAACATAATGAAACTCCTAACTACGACCCTTTCGGCTCTTGCCCTGTCTGCCACGCTGGCCATGGCGCAAACCGTGTCCGAAGAGAAGACGACCACGACCCAGAGCGGTGCCGGCGGTGCTTCGAAAACGACGACCACCACCACAACGAGCACGGGTACCATTTCCGAGTATGCTCCTGGCACGACTTTCATCGTGAAGGAATCCGCCGGTCCTGTGACCTATAAGTACGGCAATTCCGTGACTTACGTAACGAAGTCCGGCAAGACGCTGACGGAAGAACAAGTGAAGTCCCGCATCAAGGTTGGCGTGCCAGTGAGCGTGCATTATAGCGGCACCGGCGATGCCCGCACCGTTGAGCGCGTGGAAGTTGATGATGACGGTGAAGTTGAAATCGAAAAGAAGAAAGACTAAGTCTTTGTCCTTCGAAGGCTAAGCCTGCTCTGATCCAGATCAGCACACAGCACACAGTTGCCTTAGCGCATCCTTCTTACGGAGCCTGACGCTGAGATAAGGCAAAGCCAAAATACCCTACTGACTCCCATTGCCGACGGAAGGATGCGCGAAGCATCTACGCTGGTAGTGGGAGTCGTGTTTTGTACGGGTGTGGATGTATGGGTAGGAGGATAAAAGCGTCCAATGCGCATGGGAGAACCGCGCTGCGGTTCGGGGCTTTTTTCTCTTTACCAGGTGTCGTTCGACCCCTGGCTATTCACGGGGATCGCGGAAGGTGCAATGGGGATTCTTTCCAGGGATCGGAAGACCAGTGGCGGTGCGTGGAGCTTCCAGGTTGGTTCTCAGTCGTGTTTTGTGATGGTGTGCCGATGTTGAGGCGGGGTGAAGTCCGATGCGCTCTTGAGTTCCAAGGTGAGTTGGATGTTCGTTAAGAGGCGGATGTTGGAGAAGGATCTTGGGCTTTCGCTTTTGTCGTCAATTGGAAGTTCGTCTTGCGCGGTCACAAAGCGGTATCGCATTTCATTTGCCACCGCAGTTGTATGTTCTGAGCAGCTGACTCTTTGTTCCGCTGTGAAGCGCATTTAAAGGGTTGGCACCGAGGATGAGGTGGCCGCCTCATCCTCGGTGGCGTCAGTGAGAACCAACCGCAGTTGAACCGTCTGTTTATACAGCCGTGTTTGTTTTGGAGCCTGTTCCCTCACGCCTGTCACTGAACTCGAACCGTTGATTGAGCGTTCCCTTGCCAGGAACAGCTCGCATTTGCAAGTATGAGACCCAATGACTCTCCCCAGATTATCCACCTAGGCATCGATGTTGCCAAGGACTCTCTGCAAGTGGATAACACCGTGCTGCCAGCCCTGCCTATGGTGCCCAATACCAAGGCCGGTCACCAGCGCCTCATCAAGGCCATCCTCAAACTCAAAACTAAAGCTAAGGCCCTCTCCCAGGTCCACGTCGTCCTGGAAGCCACCGGTGGTTACGAGCGTCCCCTCATGGATGCTCTGCATCAAGCTGCCATCCCAGTCAGCCGTATGAACGCGGCACGGGTGCGCGCCTTTGCCACTGCTACAGGCACTCTGGCCAAAACCGATCCCATTGATGCCAGGATGTTAACCCTCTTTGGCCAAAAGATGGCACCGGCTCCTACGGTGCAGCTTACCGACACCCAGCGTGAGCTGGCGGAGATTACCCAGCGCAGGACCCAACTCATCAAGCTGCTGGTCATGGAGAAGAACCGTCTGCCAACCCACAGCCACCCCATTTTGATTAAGCAGGCTCAAAAAGGTCTGCAGGCTCTTCAAAAACAGATCGATCAACTCGATGCGCTGGTCACAAAGCTCAGCCAACAAAACCCTGATCTGCAGCAAAAAATCCAGCGCCTGTGTCAGCTTAAGGGTGTCTCCACTGTAACGGCTCAAGGCGTCCTGGCGGCCATGCCCGAACTGGGCACTCTCAACCGCAGGCAGGCCGCCTCCCTGGCAGGCCTGGCCCCTCGCAATCGTGACAGTGGCAGCAAAGAGGGCCGCCGTTATATCAGCGGAGGCCGCACCGAAGTGCGCCGCGCTCTCTACATGGCTGCACTCACCGCCAGCCATCACAACCCCATCCTTAAAACTTTTTATCAGCACCTCATCAACGAGGGTAAAGCCCCAAAACTCGCCATCACAGCCGTCATGCGCAAGCTCCTTTCAGTCATGAACCAACTCATCAAAAATCCTGACTTTACTCTTGCATGAAACACCGTTGCTCCAAAAGATGATCGCGTGGCCATCATGAAGGATGGTTTCTGGTGCTTAGTTTTGAAGACGGATATTATGGTGCGAATCGCTGCCCTGCATGCTATCCAAGCATTGGCATAACGTGACGTATACCTTCAAAGCACTGCTGTTTGATCTGGATGACACTCTCGTAAATTCGTCGGAAATCGTTCGGCGGGTCATGGAGATGTGGTGCCTGAAGAATAACATTGCATTGCAATCGGTGTTGGAAGTATGCCGCGGTGGAAGGACAGAGGACACGGTTGCCCTGGTTGCGCCGCATCTTTGCGCCAGGACGGAGGCCGCTGAGATTGATCGCCTGGAAAGCAAGTTGTTGGCCGGCTTGAAACCCATCGATGGCGCTGGCCACTTACTGAAGAACTTGGGCACTTTCAAGTGGGCCATTGTTACCTCCAGCTCCATGCAAACAGCGAAACTAAAGCTCGAGGTCTGCGGGATGCCAGTGCCTTCAGTCATGATTACCGCTGAATCCGTGAGTCAGGGCAAGCCCCATCCGGAACCCTTTCTGACAGTAGCAAAGGAATTGAATGTCCGACCGGAAGAATGTCTGGTTTTTGAAGATGCTGACAATGGGGTGCACTCGGCAATCGCCGCCGGGTGCCGAGTCGTCATTGTGGGAGATCGGTGCGTCGTTGATGACCGGGCTATCATTGCCCGGGTCCCTTCGTTTAATGCGGTCAGTATTGATCCAAAGGGAACCATCAAGCTCGGAGAGACGTGCATCCATATGACCGAGTATGAAACCGGTCTACCGAGCTTCTAAGATGATGATCAATGACGAGACGCGTGCTTACGACACCCGCTCGGGTTCGCCGAATTCCTGTTTCTTTTGTTCTTCGTGCTTTTCCACGACGCCCTTATTCATGTAGGGGGCTAGCCAGAGGCGCTCGATGACGGTGTAGGAAGCGAGGATGGGGAGGACGACGATGGCGCCCTGGATGCCGGCGAGCATGCCGCCGGCGAGGAGTCCGACAAGGACGGTGAGGGTGGAAAGGCGGAGATGGCGGCCATAGACGGCAGGGATGAGCCAGTAGTTCTCAATGCACTGGATGACAAGATAGATGACGGCGACATAGAGCGCGGTCTGCGGTGAGACGGTGAGGGCGAGCAACACGGCGGGGACGATGGAGAGCATGAAGCCGAGCACGGGCAGGATGTCCAGGAGTCCGGCAAGGATGGCGAGGGTGAGGGCGCCGGGCACATGCAGCGAAAGCAGTCCGATGTAGGAAGTGACAGTGACAAAGAGGGAGGTGAGGCCCTGGCCCAGGGCATAGTGGAAGATGACATTGGAAATCTCACTAACTGTCTGCCGCAGTTTCAGCCGGGTCTTTGGCTGGAAGAAGGCGAGGAACCAGTGATAAATCTTCACGCCATCCACAAGGAGGTAGACGCCGAGCACCAGCCAGATGATGAAGGTGGAGCAGCCATTGGCAATGGCCTGACCGGCGGCGACGAAGTGGTTTACCATGGTTTGTTCATCGCCGTTCTGGAATCCTGAGATGAGGCGCTGCACAGCCTGCCGCAGGACGTGATCTTCAGGGAGGCGGTTTATCGTGCTCTTCTGCAGTTCTTCAAAGGCTGGGCCGATATTGGTAAGCTGATGCATGAGGAGGGGCATCATGAGCCAGAGGGCAGCTCCGGTGAGGGCGCAGAGGCCGCCGACCACGAGGGCCATGCTAAGGGCGTGAGGGAGGCGTTTCCGATCTAGCCAGACCACCATGGCATGGAGGACGACGCCCAGGAAGACGGCGAGAAAGACGAGGAGGAGGAGCGACGAGAGATGGCAGATCAGGTAGATGGCCAACGCGAACGCGGCGATGGCGAGAAAGGTGCGGAAGGGAATGTGGAGGGCGATGGGGTTGCGTCGGGGAGCCGGGAGGGGTGGCGCGGCATCCTCGGCTGCGGCCATGGCGGCCGTGGCGTTGGAGATCGATTCGGCCTGACGAAGAGCAGGGTCGTGCGGAGCGGTGTTTTCCATGATGATGAGTATGAACGCCGTATGGGAGCGGCAGTCATGTATCGCGGCAGGGCGCTGTCTCAGTCGTGTCGTGGTCCTAACAAAGTTGTGGATTTATTGATGCTATAGCGAGTCAGTATCATATGCGTTTTAGGACACATGAGACGGGTTTCATCCGGGAGCGCCAGATTCAGTGAGCGCAGGTGTGTTTCCGCAGGCTCCTGCGGAACGTATGGGAGAGAGATGATACCAAAACTTATCCGGCTGCGGCCTGTGATCGTGCCGATCGCGACGATGTGGGCGGTGCTGACGGAGAGGCGCGTGTTGCGAAAGGGCGTGCCTTTGAGCGAACGCGAGATGGAAGCGGCGCGTGGGGTGGGGGTGCGGCATCCGGAGAGGGTGCGGGTGCTGGTGATGGAACAGGTGCCAATCGAGAAGGGAACGTTTCTGGACTGGGCAGGGCGGAAGACGGGGCTGCTGTCGCCGCACATTGCGGGCATGTGCCTGAGGTATGGCATTCTGGTGCAGCGCGAGCGCGTGGGGGATGCGAATCTGATCCTGCACGAGTGCGTGCACGTGGCCCAGTATGAGCGGCTGGGCGGGATACGCCGTTTCCTGGCGGTGTATTTGCGGGAGTGTCTGGAGCTTGGCTATCTGGGATCGCCGCTGGAACGGGAGGCGATTGAGAAGGGGGTGGCGCTGCGGGTGTGAGGTATTTTGCGAGGGACGCTGAGGTACACTATATTTTTGCGTGCGCGGGTAGTGGGAGGCGCGACTCTCTGGTAGGTTTGCCTACCATATCGCTCCACCATGCTACCTGACACTGTGCCTTCGCCAAAGCTAACGCTGCTGCAGACGCTGCAGAAGCATCCGTGTGGATGGTTGCTGGCGGCGCAGTTGCTGGGAATTTTGATTTATCCCTTGCTGGAGGATTCGCCGGTGGGGCGGCCGATCTTTACGTTGTTCGGGAACTTTGTTTTGATCCTGGTGCTGTGGGTGGTGATGCGCGGGCGGACGGTGGCGTGGGTGAGCTGGATGATGGCGGTGCCGGTCTTTGTGATGTCGGTGGCGTCGCTCATCTGGGATGACCCGAATCTGCAGTATGCTTCCCACCTGCTGGAAGCGGCGGTGTATCTGTATGCGACCTACGGTCTGATCTATCACATGATGGGGGACACGGATGTGACGCTGGATGATCTGCTGGCGGCGGCGTCCACATTCACGCTGATGGCGTGGGCTTTTGCGTTTTTATTTTCCGCGTGTCAGGGCTGGGCGCCGGATAGTTTTGCAGTGCAGGACAAAGGGGACGGGGAGTCTTTGCGCACGTGGATGGAGTTGCTCTTTCTGAGCTTCAGTGTGCTGTCCAGCGTGGGGCTGAGCGATATTGTGCCGCTGACGCCGTTCGCTCGGGCGCTGGTGATGATCGAGATGTTCACCGGGGTGATGTATATCGCATTGATCGTGTCGAGGTTGGTAGCGTTGGCGACGTTAAGGGTGAAGCGGTGACTTTAGTGTCAAGGTGGAAGCGTCAAGTTTCAAGAGGGAGGGGAGCAATGCGACGTCGGGAGAGAGGCGACGGGGCGCAACTCTTTCAGAGTTGAGTGGTTTTACTTGTTGGTTCCCAGGGCTTTAGGGCGGAACGCCGTTGGCGTTCGGGGAGTGAGAGGGGGGGGGAGGCGGGTGAGAGGGCTGGCACAATTGTCCGATGAGCCTTTAAAGAAAAGGGGTATAGTTTCGCATGACGGCAGAGCAATTTTGGGAACTGGCGCTGGCTTTGGATGGGGCGGTGGAGGGGGCGCATGGGGGGCATGCGGATTTCCGTTTGGGGAACAAGGTCTTTGCGTCGCTGGGGGCGCCGAATGAGAATTTTGCGATGGTGAAGCTGACAGCGGAGCAGCAGGCGGAGTTTCAAGGTAAAGCGCCGGATGTGTTTCAACCGGCGGCGGGGGCGTGGGGGAGACAGGGGTATACGCTGGTGCTGCTGGAATTGGCGAAGCGGCGGGAGGTGGAGGTGGCGCTGGGGCTGGCGGCGGAGGGTATGAGGGTGGCGGTTGTGGGGAAGGTGAAAGCGATTTCGAAGAAGGAAGTGAAGAGTGCGGCGAAAACGGTGGTTGCCAAAAAGGCCGTGGCGAAGACGAAGAAGACGGGGTCGTAGCCTCGTGTATGAGTCGCCCCTTCAGGGTTTGAGGGACTTATTATGTAATACTCAGGGCGATGCCCTTGGGGTGTGTATGAGGCAGCTTCGTCGGTGTTTGGGAAGCTAGAGGAGTCTGCGGCTTTCGGTGGAATCGTGGCATGAGACGTGTCTTGGGCGGTCAGAAAGCGGTGTGGCGCCTTCGGCTTCCCACCGCAGTCCAAAAAAGCTTCGGCCCCGCAGCCTCCCCAAATGCTATCCGTCCGCCGAACTTCATTACCCCTACACACCAGAAGTACCCCTGCCCTTCGTGACTTAGTGTGAAGGAAACACACGCCGCCCTCCTCCATCTCGCCAAAGAGATTTAACCTAACAATCCCACGGGGTTAGCAACAAAATCGGGGAAGACGCTTTTCGCATCGTTCAGGCCCATGGTGCCCTGGAGGACTTCGGTGAAGACGCTGCGGTAGTCGTGGGCGATCTGCATGCCTCCGGGGCCTGAGGGGACGCCCTGGACGGTGAGGCCGTGCTCGACGACGCTGGGCCAAGGGCCGAGGATGCGGCCGCCGCGGATTTTCTCGCTGAGAAGCATCATGGCAAAGCCGCGTCCGTGGTCGGTGCCGAGGGAACTGTTTTCATAGATGCGGCGGCCGAACTCGGTCATGACCATAACGGTGACGTCTTTGCGCTGGCCCTGGAGGTCTTTTTGAAAGGCGGCGAGGCCTTCCGCGAGAGCTTTGGCGCGCTGAGCGTGGAAGCCTTCCGAGCCGCCCTGGATGAAGTGGGTATCCCAACCGCCGACATCGATACAAGCGATCTCCAGGCCGACGCGGGCCTTGATAAGGCGGGCGATTTCGCGGAGGCCATTGCCAAAGTCTTCTTTGGGATACTCCGCGCCGGGAGTGGCTTTGGCTTCGGTTTGCAAGGAGCGGACGCGCTCAAAGAGGGCAAGAGTTTCGCGGCCTTGTGAGCTCAGGAGAGTGACGTCGGCGCCGTAGAGTTTCGAAAGTGCAAGGGCGGCGGCTTCGGTTTTGCCGCTGGGGGTTTTGAGGGCAATCTCGTCGAGCGTTTTCAAGACGCTGACCGAGGGTGCGCTGCGCAGGGACTCGGGAAGAGATGCGCCGATGGCCACGGCACTAAGCGGTCCGGCCTGGCCGCTGGAATTGGCCCGGGCTCGGAGGAAACGGCCCAGCCAGCCGCCACCGGCGGAACTGCCAGCCTCCATGGAGTCGCCGTGCTCCATCTGGTCCTGGCATTCAAAGTGGGAGCCCGTGTCATTGTCCGTGCCGACTCCCTGAATAATGCTGAGGCGGCCCTCGGTGAAACTTTCCTGGAGCGGGGCCAGCGCGGGATGCAGGGCGTGATGGTCATCCAGCCGTATGGCACGGGATTTGTCTGCGGAGTCTTGTTGGGGAGCCCTGATTGCGATAGTGGGACGCGCCTTGTAGTAGGCGTCATCCGCATATGGCACGATGAGATTCATCGTATCCGCGCCACCGCGAAGGAAGACGCAGACCAGCGTGTGCTTCCCGGCATCCGGTGGGAGGGGCGGAGCCGCCAGGACGAGCTGGCTCAAAAAGGCGCGGCGGGTGGACATGGGGAAAGTGCAGAGGGGTTGGGGAAAGAACTCAGCAACGCTGGAAGGCGGGGGAGGCGAGGATGACACCTAACATTTCCTCGCGGTCAGTGATCGGCTCAATGGCGGCGGCTTCCTGTGGCGAGGGGCGGCGGCCCGTGAAGTGGGCGAAGAGGGTGCGGGCCACGGCAGGATCGTCCTTCTTCAGGCCGAGGGCTTTGGTGATTTCCTTCGGACTGGTTTTAACGGTAGGGAGCTTGCTTCCGGCGAGAGCAAAGCTGAAGTTCCAGCGCCAGAGGAGCGTGCCGTGCCAGGGGCTTTCCTCATCGGGATAACCATCGGGCGTGGGGTGCTGGAAGAGGCCCTGACCGAGGCGATGGAGGTAGTCGGTGAGGGGCTTGTGCGCATGCGTGTCGGCGGCGCAGGCGCGCAGGGCGGTGATGATGTAGCGGTAGGGCCGCTTTAGCATCTGGCCACGAGAGGCCTCGAATTCCGCGCTGGTGAGGATCTCTTTCAGCATGGCGCGGATGTCGCCGCGGGTGCTGGTGAAGGTGGCGGCGACGCGGTCGTGCAGCGTGGGGGGCACCTGCTCACCGAGGAAGCGGTGAATGAGCTTCTTCGCAATATGGCGGGCGGTGCTGGGATGATCGCAAGCAATATCGATAAGGCGATCCAGATCCGCCGCGCCAGCCTGGGAAGGGAAGTCCTGGCCGAGGACGCGCTTGGTGCCGTCATCGTGATAGTCGGGCCGGAAATAGCTGTCGCCGCGCTTCGGTTTGAAGGGGTTCATGTCCGCGAGGAATTTGTTCTTCCGAAGATCGACGGTCCAACCGGTAAGACAGCGGGCGGCTTCCCTGACATCCTCCTGCGTGTAACCGCCGCCAACGCCGAGTGTGTGGAGCTCCAGGAGCTCGCGCGCATAGTTTTCATTCGGCACATCTTTGGTGCCGGGGCGGGCTTTATTGTCCCGGCCATCCAGATACACGAGCATGGCGGGCGAGGTGGCACTGGCGCGGATGAGATCGCGGAAGCGACCGAGAGCATGCTTCCGGATGACGTGGCGGTCGTCCCATGGCTTGAAATAGACGCAGTCGCCTTTTTCAATGTCGATGTTTAGGTGGTCGGTCCAGAACTCGACCATGACCTCATGAAGCTGGCGGCGGCTGTAGATGGCGCGCAGGAGGGAGTGGCGTGTGATTTCATCGCGCAGGACTTCCTTACGGAACTCATAGGCATTGCCGGGATCGAAACTGAGGGATTCAAACCATTCCGCGCGCCAGTCGCAGACGCTGTCGTCAATGCGGTCAGGGTGGAGTTGCTCCTCGATCCAGGCGTCGCGGCCTTGCTTGGCCAGCTTCGCGAGATCGCCCGGCCAAGGACCGTAAGCGGCGCGGCTGAGCAGATGGAAGTCCGCGCTGATGGTGTCTGATGCTGCGGCGGAGGGATCGAGTTTATCGGGGGCGCTCTGGCCGAAGGCTCCGGTGAGGGCGCTGGTGGTTTGCTCGCACCCGGTGAGCCCGAGGACTGAGGATCCGCCGAGGCCGAGAGCGGCGGCTTTTAGGATGGAGCGGCGGGAGGCTTGCATGCGAGGAGGAGTTTCGCTGCGCGGCTTCGCAGCAAGTTTGAAGTGTCAAGTTTTGAAGCCTGAGGGCTCAAGCTTGGATGGAGTGTTCTTGTGCGGTGGGGTGGATGCAGCGAAATGTTAGGTGCAATGCCTGACGGCGGTACTTTCTGTTCTGTCAAGGCGCCACACTGGCGTGGGCGTCGGAGTCTTGCGTGCTCGTGGTGCTTGCTGTTGTCAGTGCGGGGGCTGTGGTTGGCTGACGAGTGAACATGGCGCGGACTTGCATGCCTGCGCCGATGATGGGCAGGAGGAGAATGAGGAGGAACCAGCCTACGAAGGGGATGAGGAGGCAACCGACGAGGACGAGGCCGCCTTTCCAGGTGGTCTGCCAGGACTGGGGATGGATTGCATCGGCGTATTGGGGCCAGAGGCGCTCGCCGACATAGGTGGCGAGGCCGGCTGCCCCGGCGAAGGCCCAGACAAGCATCAAGGCGGCGAAGAGGAGGGCGACGACCTGGAGGGGTTGTTTGCCGCTGGAGGCGAGCCGCTGCGCGAGAAAGCCGCCGAGGATGAGGACGGGGAAGCCGATGAAGAAGCTGCCGATGAGGCGTTTGCTGGAGACGACTTTTCCTTTGGTCACCATATTGGGCCATTTGGCGCGGACAAAGAGCCAGAGGGCGGGAAGGCCGAGCGCGGTGCCGAGGCCGATGAGGAGGTAGAAGAAGGTCTGCGCGAAGAGCATGGGAGGAGGAGTTTCAAGGTTGAAGTCTCAAGTTTGAAGAGGGAGGCTGAAGGAGGGACGGTGAGGGAAGGGAGCGGAGCGGGGGCAGTGGGTGGAAGGGCGTCAGTTGTAGATGTGGTGACGTGGGGTGGCGGTGTGTGGTTACAGGAATTGTTGGGGGCGGGGATGAAGTCTGAGTTAAGTGAGGGAAAGCTCAGTGACGCAGCCACCTTGGATTGCGGTGATTCGATCTGAGCTCTCCTGTAAATGATGTTCTGGACGCGGTGGGTATTGGAAGGCGCGAGGAAGATTGCACTGTCCGGCGCAACCTCTTTGAGGTTGTAGCTCCGGTGGCAACACACCCAGGGTTGCGTCTGCGCGCAACCACTGGGCTTTACGGCAGAACGCCGTTGGCGTTTGAAAGCAGGGGAGTCCCGCCCATCAAGATGAGATCGAGATCATCAAATTGTGGGGGGAAAGCTGAAGCCTGCGAGGCCGCGAAGCGAACCGTCGGCAGTCCAAGTTGCGCGAGGCACGCACTTACCGTGGTGTTACGCGGAGGTTCGATACTGAGTGGTCTCGCCGGACCAGCCAACTTAAACAGACTCGGAGTCGTGTCACGGTTACCCCACCAAAGGCCGGATGAACTCGGTGCGCCAGTCTTCCGGGTTGGGGCTGGATTCGGGGCCGGTGAGGTAGCACTCGATGAGGTCGGGGGCGGGGGTGAGGTTTTGTTCTTCGATCCAGTCGATGAACTCCGGCCAGGCGTCGGCGAGGCCTTCATAGGGACCATGGTAGATGGTGCGGGCGATGCGCGAGGCGGGCAGCAGACCCTGCTCGACGCGGCGGGTGGGGATGATGGGGGCATTGACCGGGATGCAGACTTCGAAGTCGAAGACTTCCGGGTCCATGCGAAGGTGATGGGTGAACCAAGGTCCGGCGGCGGGCAGGCCCTGATCCTGCAGGACTTCCATGAGCTCAATAAGGGCGGGCTGCATGACCTCCTGGATTTCAGACCGGGGAATGGTCAGGCGGATCATGGCCGTCATTTGATCATTCGTCTTGGAGATGTGCGGTGTTTCGATCATGGGTATGGAGGGGAGGGGAGGGGATGCGAGTGCGAGATGGATTTTACTATGGATGGATTCGCAGGGAGGTGGGGCAATGCGTGGAGTTTAGTTATGTGGGTTCGCTGCTACTATCGCGCTCGGCTTGAAATCTCACCCGGGTATCGGGCTGCGATCCAAGTAGGAAAGCATGATGACCAAAGCGATCCATAGAAAAATAACAGTACGGAGTGCGACGGTTTCCTCACCCAGAAAATAGACTCCGGTGAACACAACGCTGAGGCAGAGCGTCATGGTGATAAGCCAGCGGACGATCTCCGCGACGAGACCACACGTGGAGCGGCAGAAGAAGGTGGCAAGCTTACGAATAAACGGCTTCATCGGTCTCGCGCGCACATGGCCGTTTGTTCTATACGGTTCTCAATCCTCCACTCGCGTGGTGAAGTTTTTGGTGAGCTGCTCCACTTTCGTGAGGGAGGCCTTTTTCTGTTTCTGAACTTTGGTCAACGCCGTACCCGGAGCTTTGTTGTCGTCGAGCAGCGTGATGGCATCCACGTGGTCATGCCATTGGCCGATGCCTTCCTGAAGTTGATGCGCGTAACGTTCGTTCATATCCACGGTTTTGCGGAGAGACTCGGGCAGCATTTCATGGAGGTAAACGAGGTTCTTCAGATCCTTCCGTTTATCATGGAGAGCTTCTTCTTTCAGGCCGGATGTGGAGAAGAAGCTGCGCAGATCCTGGAGACGGAATTTGAAAAAGGACTGAAGATCCTTGGAGGAAATGTCACAGGCGCGTTTTTTGAGGCGGCGACGCGCTTTGCGGATGCGCTGTTTATAATCAGGGTGAGCGTCGTGGAAGG
The DNA here is from genome assembly GCA_965284365.1 of Phragmitibacter sp. Classification (GTDB taxonomy): domain Bacteria; phylum Verrucomicrobiota; class Verrucomicrobiia; order Verrucomicrobiales; family Verrucomicrobiaceae; genus Phragmitibacter. The sequence goes on along the minus strand of OZ260079.1, from coordinate 6,090,316 downwards.
AAGTGGTTTCTTCTGTGATGATCTGTTGCTGCTCGCTAACGAAAACCTGCAAGGATCCCGCCGGAACATGCAGATCTTTCAGGAGGTCGAGATGAAGCTGGGCGGTGCGAATGATGCCAGCATGTTTGAATAACCTTTTGAGGCTGCGGGTGGGGCGCTTTTCCCAGGCGCCTGCCTCTTGCTGCTCAGTCTGGGTGCGAAGGAGATATTCGAGAGCGCGCAGTTTTTTGACGGCGACGCGAAGCTTGTGCAATGCGCGGGCTTCACCGGTGTGCTTAAACTCTTTCAACTGTCGGCGCATGGTCCGGCATTTGTCGTCGATGTATTCCTTAATATGGGCCTTGGTCAGCATGCGGGTAGGAGTCAAAATCAGTCTATGCTAGACAGCATCCCTGACGAGGCGTTCGGGATTGGTGAAATCCGTCGGCACGGGGAGACGGTGCGGCCATGGCTCCATGGGTGCAAATGGGATTGACGAGTGGATGGGAAAATTCATACTCGGCGCAAGATGAATTTCACCGTGACCGCTCTGTTGATGCTGCTGCTGACGAGCAATCCACTGATGGCTGACACCGGAATCACGGTCAACATTCAGCCGGATGGGAAAGGTTCGATCGTGCTGTCGGACACTTCCAAACGGGAGGCTGATGACACCGCGCAGGCGACGGTGGAGCAGGAGGACATCGCGGAGATGAAGGAGGCCGCCAGCGAGTATGGCGAGGGAGTCACCTTTGCTTCACTCAAGCCGATCAACACACCGAAGAGCTCGGGCATCGAGGTGATTTACAATTTTGCAGACATCAACAAGGTGAAGTTCGACACGGGGACTGGCGATGAAGTCGAGATCAATCCTGAGCCGGGAGTCATGAGGAGCGGCATGATTGCCTTTGAGTATACGCCGGGATCACCCGCGCGCCTGAAGGTGAATTTCACTGCTGCGCCCCTGGCCGTTTTTCTGTCAGACGATGACACAGAAAAGACTCCTGAGGACGAGATTGAGTCCGCCATGGAACTGGTGAGGGAAGCTTTGGAAGATTCCGGAGTGACGGTGAATGTGAAGGTGGCAGGTGAGATCGCGGAGACGCATGCGAAGCATCACGAGGGCGGGACGATTACTCTTCTGTCGATCGATACGAATGCCCTCATCAATGACAAAGCCACCGTGAAGAAGCTGGTGGTGTCACCGCCGAAGACGCAGGAGGAACTGCTGAAGATCATCGGGGCACTGCCTGGCATCAAGATCGAGCCCGCGAAGGAAGTGACGGCTGTGATCAAGTAAGGGTGCAGTGTGGCATGAGGATTGAGTGAAGAGATGAGGCTTGATACAAGGTGCGCCTGGATCTGGGAAGTTGTTCGAAGTCGGTAGTGGTGCGCAGGTGAAGCCGTGCGTGACGCCCGGCACCACGCTTCGGCTAACGACGCTTCCGAGTGCGGTGGTGCAATGCTGAATGCCGGGCCAATTCCCGCCGTCCGAAGGCAGCGTTCCGCGCGAATGCAGAGTATGAAGCCTGTCGTCTACGCTACGCCTGAAGTGCTGAATGGTTCCGCTCCGGTGCGAACTTTGGTGCTGCGGGAGGATGCAGAAGGCCGGCGCTTTGTGGAGCTGTCGCATGAGACGGTGGCCATGGGACTGCAGGCCACGACTTGGGAGCGGATCGTAGAGATCTACCCGCCCGCGGGGAAGTTCAATTTCGACATGCCGGTCTTCCGGCAGAACGAGTCATACGGCTATGATGCCTACCACGAGGAATGGCGGCCAATCGGGATGGATCACGAGACCTGGGCAGCGGCAATCCAGCAGCGGCAGGGTGACTGAGTGGGGGCCCGACTTTTGGCTGCCGAAAAGGGCAGCGAATGCAGCGAATTCTTTAGAAAGACAGTCGCGGATGGCTTAGCGACATTTTTCCGGTTTTGTGTGAAACTCACGGCGGTTTGGTGAGTTCATGGAGAAGGCGCGATTGTTTTCGTGGACGGCATTTCTGCCAGGCAACTGGCAGGACGGGCTTCTAATGCGCTCAGTGATCGTGGGTTATCGATAAAATATCAAAAATTTGGTTGCATTGATCCGGCTTGCTGCGATGGGGCCGCTTAGTCTTTCCACCCTAACAAGGAAACACCACCGTGAACGACATGTTTCGCCAACGCCTGTCATTTCGGACGGCTGCGCGGGCGCGCTGCTTCACGGTTTACGACGGCATTACTTAATAGTCCCGCCAGGGCTGATCGTTCACAAGGCACTTTCCATCGATTTCTTCCTCATCAGGCAACTCAATACTCCCACCGCCATGCATGTCACCATCCGCCGTTACAACCTTAATCCCGGCCACTCCCAACAGTTCGTTACCCTGATTCAAGACGAGTTTTTGCCACTCGTTCGTCAGGCCCCCAAGTTCGTTTCTTATTATGCGCTACATGAGGGCGATGGGGTGGTGAGCACTGTCAGCATGTTCGAAGATGAGTCAGCGGCCATGAACTCCAATCATCTGGCCTCGAACTGGGTGCTAACCCGAGTGGGATCCCTCATTTCGCAGCCTCCGAAAATCATCTCAGGCAGCGTGGAATTGGAAGCGGTGGCGTGAAGTGAGGTGAGGCAAAGTGCGATGCGGCATGAAGAGGCGGCAACGCCTTGTCGGGTAGCAGGCGCGATGTTGAGAGACATCGCTGGTCAGTCAGAAAAGAGTTGCGTCTGGTGGCGATGCAGTAGGGCTCATCCGATGAAAATTCTCTTGAGTTTATCCATCCTTTTTCTGATTGAATTCGCACTTCAGGCGGATGATGTGAAGGCCACACAGGTTGTTAGTGCCAAGTTTGTGACCGAACATACGCGGATACTGGCTTCACTTGCTAATCAGCCAGAGAAGGAAAAAGCGCTGAAAAGCTATGTCGCCAAATATGACCCTGCACACGCAACGCGTCATGCGGCTACGGTTGTCTCTGTAAAAAACTATTTCAAAGGTGTGAATCCATCGGAAATTCAGATTTCACTCGTGCAGGTCAATCAAGGTGCAGTCTTCGTGCGTATAACGCAGCCCCTGAATCTTGATTTGACCTATGCCATCAATGAGAATGACAAGGAACTTCCTTATCTCATTCTTCAAACCGTAGGTCCTTAACCCGCTCAGTCCTTCGACCGTGCGAATGTTTTGAATCCAGCCATATCCTTGCGTAGAATGTAGCCGCGCAGGGTGGCCGCCATTTCTTCTGCCTCTTTCAGTGACTTCGGGGATGAGGCGACGCCAGCAGCGAGAGCCAGAAACTCTTTCCGCTCCTCCGCTAAAGCGGCATCTGCTTCTGTTAAAGGTTTCAGCGAAATCAAAACGCGGATCTCTTCTGTAAGCTGATCCATGAGGACACCCATGGGGTCGAATTCGTTAGCCTGTGTTGTCAGCCGCAGGCGATCGTCTTCTTCTGCCGGTGAAAGTGGCCGCGCGCCAGGCCGCCAATCGTGCTTCTGGGTCGCCAGCCTATCCCGCTTATCCCGCAGGCGTTGCAGTTGATCCTGGTAGGGGATTTCTTCGGCAAGCAGACATGATGCGCAGGCCAGTGTGAGAAGAAGAAGAAGTTGCGTTTTCATGGATAGGTTGGAATCAACACAAAGCGTCGCTACGCACGAGGAGCCGCCAGCGTCCACAGTCCCCATAGGACGAAGATCACTCCTGCGGCCTGGCTCCAGCGCCAACCATGCGGGGCAACCTTCTCCGCCAGGACCAAAGCGGTGATGACGGCGATCCAAAGCACATTCATGACGCCGGCCACAAAGAGCAGGGCCATGAGGAGCCAGCAGCAGCCCGCGCAATAGGCGCCGTGCTTGATGCCCATGAGCATAGCGCCGGTGCGGCCCTCCCGCCAGTCCGCGAGGAGAAACTGCAGAGGCGAGCGGCAGTGTCTCAGACATGCCTGCTTCCAAGAGGTCCATTGGAAGATTCCAGCGGCAATCAAGAGCACCCCTCCGAACCAGGGACTGGCGCTGGCCATCATGGGGGAGAGCAGGGCGGCGCCATGCAGCGCCCACTGCGCCACGGCGGCGGCGAGGCTGAAGACCGTCCAAATGATAAGATAACCGACCAGGAACAAACTGGTGGGGACATAGGGCCGACGTTGCTCGCCGCGCTTGCGATTGATCATCGCGAAGGTCAGGATCATGGGGGCGGCGGTGGGGATCATCATGGCCACCATCATTTCCGTCCACATGAGGAAGAGGGGAAAGATCTGGCCGGTGGACCAGGCTTTCACATCCGGGCCAGACATGGCCAGCCCCATGCACTCGCAGACGCCTGTGGCTTCCATGGCACGGGCTTCGTAAACCATGTAAACCCATGCTACGACGGCGATGCCGGTGAGGGCAGCCGTCACGATGACGCGGTCATGTTTGAGCGCGGATTCGAGCGTCATCAGGCGTGTCTCCTTCGCAGAATCAGCGAATATGCCTGCCTAGTTCGAATAATGAACCGTGGTCACGAACGCGGCCTTGTCCGGCCAGGAGAAGGCCAAACCGGGCACGTCCACACGGCAGGCTTTGCCGGAGACGGCATCGGCGCTTTTGAAGATAAAGCCGGTGCCATGCTCTATGCGGACATCTTCCGGTTCGCCGGTCACGGGATTTTTGATGGGCTCAAGCTCTACATCCATTTGGCTGCCCACCCGTGCCGTACTGTTCCGGCCATCCAACTTCACATCGATGGAGGTGTAGATGGGATCCAGCACGGTGGAAAATGTTTGCGCGAGGATCTCGAAGGGAAGTCCGCCTGCCTGACCAGAGCAAATGGTCAACAAGGCTTGCCGCTGCGCATCGCTGGCCTTTTCATCGACGAACAAGGCGAGGGTGCCATTGCCTTCATGAATGGCCTTTGGCCAGTGCGCCGCGAAGCCCACGCCCAGTCCATCCAGCGCCAAATCCCCGAACTGGCCTTTCGTGATTTTCCAGACGCCGGTGCCTTCGCAGAATCCGCGCGTCGGGGGCGCTGAGAATTCGCAGGGGCAGCCGTAGTCACAGTTGCAAGCTTGCAGAAAGTCCGCGTCCAATGACCATTTTGTTCCGGTCGCACTCATGATCGCCTCCTTGTTGGGTGAATGAAGATTCATGGCACCCGGACTGTGGGTGTCGACTGCATGTTAAGCGAAGTTTTTGCGCGCCGCAAGCTCAACAAATGCGCGACTGATACGTGGAAGTTGACTGCAATAATTTGATGGGATGAGCATCTGTTGAATTTGAGTCTCAGCAGTGATGAACCCTTATGCCTGCGTCAGCCAATATCGTGCAATCCCCGAGTGGCTGAGATGCGATTGAAATCAAAACCCCACCAACTCCCAGCCATGAAGACTTCCATATTCCGCTCCAAGCATTGGATGCTTGCACTTGTTACAGTGTTCCTGGCATGCGATGCCACCGTCACTTTAGCCAGGACTCCCTGGTCTCACGCCAAAAGGATCGTTTCCCGAGTAGAACGAGAGGTGAAGTCCACAGCCCGAGTCGCCATTGCGGTGATTGACGATGATCGTCCGGTGAAAAGAACCAAACCAAAGTCGTCAGCGAATTCAAAGAAAACGACCGCTTCGAAAGCGGCGGCGACCCCTGCCAATCCAGCGGCGGAGCCGCAGTTTGAGGAGACAGCGCCTTCACCGGTCGACTCCACTCCCACCCCCAGTCCCACTCAGCCTTCACCGAAGGTCACAGAGATGGCCAATCTTGCCCCTATGCAACCTTCAGGAGCGCCCGTGGAGAAAGCGCCGCGCAAAGGTTCCACTGGTCTTGTGACGGCCGCTCCAGAGAAATCTGAACAACCGAAAAGTCCCACGGCAAAGAAAGCCGAAACCGGTGACCTGAAGTATGCCACACCCGTGCCAGGGAAAGACGGCTTCGTCTACTCACCCGGCACGGCCCAAGTGATGGCAAATATCCTGGACGTGAGAGGGCTGGCTTCTGGCAATAAGGCGCGAGATCCAAAGACCGGCCAAGTGTTTCTGGTGCCGTAATGTTGTAAGGCTACTACGCCGCACATCCCAGAGGTTTGGAAGCGAGTGGATCCCGCTGCGCGGTATAGTCGCGTATACAATAAGGGACACAACAAGCGTATATGCGCAACGCAACTTATGCGAGGTGGTCTCAACAAAGTCTGACTAGAGGCGCTGAAGTAAAAGCGGCAAGTTGTTAGGAGGCAAAGGCCACTACGTCAGCGTCAGCCATTATTCTGCAATCCCTCATGTGATCCGGATGCGAATTGAAAGCAAAATCTCACCAATCCTGCCATGAAAACCTTCGAATATCGGCCAAAGCATTTGGTGCTTACTCTCGCTACTGTGATACTGGCCTGGGATGCCTCGATTATTGTAGCGCGGCCTTCCTGGTCGCAGCCGGAAAGGATGACCTCTTACGATGATACTGAGTTCATGTTGAATGACGAAGTGCCCATCGATGAGATCGATGATTATGGTCAGGTGATATACCCATCCGGGGATTCCAGTTCTCCTCCGGTTCAATCGCTGGGAGCCCTAGAAGGAAACATGCCGCGCAATGACAACATTGATGGTGCACCCGGAGCACAGAGAGAATCGGGACAACAGAAGATCCCTACGGCAAAGAGAGTGGAGACCAGTGAGCTAAGGTATGCCACTCCCGTGGAGGGAAAGGTAGGATTCGTCTACTCGCCGGGCAGGGCTCATGTGATGGCGAATATCCTGGATGTGCGGGGATTGCCGTCTGGGATGAAAGCACGTGATCCCAATACTGGCCGCGTATTTTTTGTGCCGTGATGCGCTTAGTTCTCAAGACGGCACCTGTCGATCCTGTTCGCTGCTTACGAATGATTCACCAGATCGTGCGCTGACGTTGATGAAACAGATTGCAACTTTTGTGGTTTTAAATCTGGCAGGGCTCTGCCTCTTTTGCTCCTGCGGTTCGCGAAGCACTTTGCGTGAGCCATTGCCTCATGTGTCTGAGGTGAGCAAGCCGGAGTTCGCCAGGGGCATGGCCGCGATGTTCGGTCCTGACTGGGCCGAGGGGAATAAGGTCACCATCCTTAACAACGGAGATGCCACTTTTTCAGCCATGCTGGCCGCCATCCGGGGAGCCCGGCATACAATTAATTTCGAGACCTTTGTCTATTGGAAGGGCGACACTCCAGAAAGGTTCGCTCAAGCTTTGGCGGAGCGAGCGCGGGCGGGAGTGACGGTGAACCTGCTGGTCGATGGCGTGGGCGGCAGAAAATCCAAGACTTATCACAAAGAACTCGAGGCCGCTGGCGTGAACGTCGTCATGTATTTGCCGCCCGGTTTACTTTCCGCCCATAAGAGCAACTATCGAACGCATAGGAAAGTATTGGTCGTGGACGGGAAGATTGGCTTCACAGGCGGGCTGGGGATTGGGGATGAGTGGAATGGTAATGCGCGGAACGAAAAGGAATGGCGCGATACGCATTACCGGTTTGAAGGACCCATCGTCGCGCAGTGGCAGGGAGTCTTTGCAGACAATTGGCTCGAGGCGAAGCATGAGGTGCTACAGGGCCCCCACTACTACCCACCTCTCAGTAGGGCGGGTAATGCACGGGCAAGCACCGTTCAGAGTGAACCCATCGAAGGGCGAAGCAACGCAGAACTCGTGTACCACATGGCCATCGCCAATGCCAGTGAGTCCATTCTGCTCGAAACGCCCTATTTCATACCGGACGACACTCTCATGAAGGCTATGGAAGAGGCAACGCGCCGCGGCGTGAAGATTCAAGTGATCCTGCCAGGACATCACAATGACAATCGAATGGTCCGCCGTGCCTCCCAACGGCGATGGCCGAAATTGCTGGCGGCGGGCGTGCGCATCTTCGAATACCAGCCAACCTTTTTGCACTCGAAGTTGCTGATTGTGGATGGCAGGTTCGTGTCGGTCGGATCCATTAACTTTGATCCACGTTCCATGCAGATCAATGACGAGGCGAACCTCAATGTCTTGGACCCGGCATTCGCCAGGGAACATACAGAAGTGTTTCTGCAGGATCTCCGCCGGTCAAAGGAAGTGCCGCCTACCTGGAAGGCCGACCATTCGCCCGGCTCCTTGATTAAGGGCCTTTTCAATGCCCCCCAGCACGCCATGGAGATTCCGGTGGAAAGTCAACTGTGAAGCCGTTCGTAGGCATCTGCTGATTCTGGAGCATTTTATGAAAACGGATCTGACTTCATGTGCGGCTGCGCTTCGGGCACTGGGGGAGGGGACTCGCCTGAGGATCATAAGCCTGCTTTTGGGAAGACCGAGCAACGTCGGCGATATGGTGACGGCGCTCCGACTCGCTCAATATAATCTCTCCAGGCATTTACGCGTCTTGAGAGAGGCGGGACTGCTTCGCGTTGTAAAGCAAGGTCAGTTCCGCATTTACACCGTCGAGCCGGAATATCTGGCGGTCGATCTCAGAGGCCAAGTGTATCTGAACTTAGGATACGGCGAGCTTTTCTTCGATGACGCTTGGCCGGAACCGCTGCCGGCAGCCCCGGACGCAAGGGTCTGAGGTGTCCCACCGGTGAAACACAGTTGCCCGGAAGCAAAATGCCAGCTTGAGATTTTTGTCGGAGACACTCAATGTGATCGGTAATGATCCCGCAACCAGCATCAACCATCATTGGGGAAATCGCGTTTGTGCAAAGCCACAAGGGTGACCTCCCTGTGCGGATCGAGATCGAGGGCAAAAGTTATGTCATTGTGAGGGTTTTCAGTGCCGACGGGGAAATCGTCATTATGGCGGAGCCGCTGAAGGCTTTAGACACTGACGAGGATTAAGATTTTGCGGACGTGGTGAGGAAGACGTTCCCTCGTTCACAATCCTGAAAGGTTGTGTCTCTGCGGCACCCCTCAACTGCGAGGCGCCGCATTGACACAACTCTTTCAGAGTTGCTAAGCGCGCTTTGTTTCCCATGGTTGCGTCTTCGCGCAACCATGGGCTTTACGACGGAACGCCGTTGGCGTTCGAGCACACCAACGCAAGAGGGAGATGCCAAACTCACTACGACGGAACGCCGTCGGCGTTCGAGCACAACCAAGGCATGAAAGAGATGCCAAATTCACTGCCTCGGAAAAATGTGGGCAGTTGTCAGGCGTGGGCTTGCGCTTAGATCACTTCTGGCCAAGCCACTTCACGGTTTCCACTCGGAATTCATCGAAAGTCGGGTTTCTCTTCTGAGCTTTGGCGAAGGCATCGGCATAGGTGCGGGCCCATTGGTAGAAGTCATGATGAGTGTACCAGAGCGGCTGTTTCACACCCTTGTCATCGATCAGCCAGTAGGTCCAGGGTTTGCCCTCGGGGCTACTTTCGTTGCTGTACATCTCCCAGTAAAGCACGAAGGGACAGCCCCAGTTCAGGGCGGCACGCATCAACTTACGTGCGCGTGAGTCCTGGTTTTCGGGAGTGGAGATTTTGTAGCCGTATTCGCCGATGAAGACGCGTTTGCCGGTGATGGATGGCTTGGGCGGGAGCTTGGCGGTGACGTAGTCCAGGGCTTCGGTGAGCTTGGCATCATCAAGTTGGTTGTCGTAACAGGAGTAGGAGACATAGTCGACGTTGGTATTCGGCAGAACGTCGTTGCTGACGGTCTTGCGGCCTTCCATCGCCAGCTTCACGAGATTAACTTCCGTGTATTGATACATCTGTACCTTGCTGACTTTGGCATCGCGCTTGGCGTCATCGATGGCGCGCTGCCGGACATTGAGCCAGTCGATCATGCCCTGGATGCGCTGGGGGGTGACTTTGTCTTCATCCTTCGTATTGCCGCTGCCGCGCAAAATCCAGTCGCCTTCCCAGTGGCCGAGGTAGAAGGTCTTGCCCGTGTCTTGGTAGGTCTGCAAAAGCCACATCGAGAAGTCGTACATCTCGCGGTATTCGCGGGCCTGTGCATCAGGCGGAAAGCCATCCTTGATGCCGTTGGTGGAGAACGGGTAGGTCCACAGAAAGTAATAGGCAAACGGCATGTCCAGCACCGCGCGGTGATCCGGCTCATCGCGCGCCAGTTCGGTGAGGCTCTTCACCTTGCCCCGGAGGGGAGAGGCTGGTGTGTTGCCGGTAGGTTCGGTGAAGCGCGCGCCGAAGGCGCACTTGATGATGTTGGAACCCATGTCGCGAATGGCTTTGGCTGTCTCCAGCAGACGCGACTCCGAAGTGAACTGATATTTTGCGCCAAAGGTCTGGGTGCCGATGGCATAGTTGAACGTGTCGACTTGCGTAGGAGTGGCTGGCGATTTCTGCACCTGTGCCTGTGCCTGTGCCTGTGCCTGTGCCTGCGCGCTGAGGCTGGCGGATAAGCAGAATGGCAGCAGAAAGGCGAAACCCAACAGACTGACTCGTCTCTTACCGAGGCCGCAGCTGCAGCGGTGGATACGGGCAGATAACGCAGAGAAAGAGGAAGTCATTGGGTGAAGGGCGTGGAGCGACGATACAGTACAGTGGACGTCAAACTTCCTTCAACGTACAAAGTTGCTTGGCTGTCGCAAGATTTAGGTGCCAAAGCAGCCACTTGCAGGCTTCTTCCCCCCAACTACTTCATCGTGCTTGGTTCTTCGTAGCGTTTCTGGGTCTGGCCGGTGCCTGAGCTGAGGCCGACGGACCATTCGTCGAAGCTGTTCTTGAACACACTGAAGATGGATTCCCGCTCGATGACAGCGGTCCGGGTGCGGTAATGCGTCCGGAGCAACCAATGCACTTTTGCCGGATACAGATCGGTATCGGTGGTGCCATTGCCACCATCCAGGAGATTCCATTTGCGTGGGGTTCCCACTTTGATGGATTTGATCTCGACGGTTTGTTCCCCGTCCGATCCAGCAGCGGCGGGTTTGACCCAGGTTTTTCTGATGCCTGCTTCGATCTCGGCTGGAGTAGGGGCGGCACTGGGTTCTGCGCTGAATGCCGTCACGGCTAATAGAGAGAAAGCGAGGGTGATAAAGGGAGATGTTTTCATTTAGTGTTTGTTTTGAGATGGTCGCTTCTATTGCAAAGCAATTCAGGTGTCTGTTGAAAGCTTTGATTTAGAATATGGAATCGATCCAGCAGGTTGATTGAATGCCGCTAATGGCCGGAACGACGAGGAAGAAAGAAGCTTAGCAATGCCCCGCCACCAGCATTATTTTTGGCATCTACGGTGCCACCATGCGCTTCAACAATCTGTTTCACGATGGTGAGGCCAAGACCTGTGCCGGGATTGTTTGGGTCCGTCACAAGTTTCTCGAAGATACGGGGCAGTATTTTGTCGTCGATGCCGGGTCCATCATCGCTGACGCTGCATTTCACACCTCCCTCCATCCCTTCCGCGCCTACCGTGACCGTGCCGTCCGCGTTGAATCGGTACGCATTGCTGAGCAAGTTCTGGAAGACCTGAGATATCAGCCCAGCGTCTGCCTCGATGGAAAGACCGGGCGGGATGTTGTTGACTACCCGGACCGAATTCTCGCCCGACTTCAAGGGCTGCTGATCCAGGATGAGCCGCTGCACCACAGGCCACAGATCAAAGGTGCGCATCTCGGGCTGAAAGCCGCCGCTCAGGCCTGATGACATTCGATTTGAGTCTAGCACCCGCCGCAGGAGATTATCGACTCTCTGGAGATTGCGTTCGAGAAGGTCGAACAACTCGTTGGTGTCGACCCGGACCTCGGGTGGCAGATCCATCTTTATGGCTTCTGCGAGGAGCGACGCCGCATTCAGTGGTGTGCGCAAGTCGTGCGCGAGGAAGGAAAGGTGTTCTTCCTGCTGCTTCTGCCGGATGGAGGTCTGGAGGGCAGCAAAGGCCTGCACCGCGAGCCGCACCGCTTCGTCAATGCGGTAGTTTATGATTCTCCCGCTCTCTCCTGCGATGTAGAGCCCATGGCGCTCGGCTATGGTGCTGAAAGCTGTCCTGAGGAGGTTGTACTCGGAGACCACTTCGCCGACATTCAATCCATCGTGAAAGCGCTGAGCTCCATGGCGGGGCGGACTATTGCGCGTAAGAGCCTCCACTGTCTGGCCCGTGCCAGCCAGGGAGAGATCGCTCGTGATTTCTCCTACCAATTCCGGCACATGGTCCGTAATGGTAGGCTCGTCTAAGTTCAGCTTTTTTAGAAGTTCACCAGCAAGGACACGCCACTCGATCATAATCTCCTCTTGGGCGAGGCCGAACACCTGGGCAAGATTACCCGGGGCAATCAGTTCGTTGAAGTCTGGCATCATAAGCAGGACTGCTGCAGGGTGTGGCGCGAGCACCTTGATCTTGCGCTCAGAACAGATCGCTTAGGCTTAGCTGCACGAAATGACATCAGGAATAGTGCGCTCTGCAGAGGCTGAGTCGTGGGCTGACCTCAGCTCAGCATGAGAGAAGTGCGCTTTAGCGCATCCGCTCGTGCGTTTCGGGAGTGGTGCTGTCGTCCTTCATGTCGATGGTGGCCGTACATGGGAAGGTGGCAACGGATTGCTGCTCATCTCCCGAAAAGAAATGGACGAGATGATCTTTAACTTTAAAGCCTTCTGCCTCGACATGGTGGACAGCGCCGTCGAGATGAATGGTATATTGATTCATGTAATGCCTTCTTCTGCTCAAAAAGCTGCGTGAAGTAGAGTTCACGTACAGGCTACGAGTCGCAACAGCGAAGGCGGCAGGAAGCAGGGAGAGTATTGCTTCTGTGAGATAGGTACAGCAGAATGGCGATTTGTCAACTCATGGAGGGGGTGGGGCTACGGACACCGGTGGCGATTTCAAGCTAGCCAAAAGTTGAATTTGGAGGTCGCGCAATGCTACGCGAATTCGTCTTCGGTCCTCAGTACGGCGAAGGCTTACCGCTCTTAAGGTTGACGAATGGGCCTGTCTTGCTACACGCGGTAATGGGAAAATATGTGCGAAGTGACATTGTGATGGCGACACAGCACGCATTGGAAGCGTGGGAGTCCGCTTTCGCAGAGTCATTCCGTACCATGGTTTCTCCGGACGGGGAGACGCCTCCTCTCCATGGGCAGACATACCTTGAAGCGGGATGGGAGCAGCTTCAAGCCTTGGTGTCTGCCATGAACCATATACAACACTCAACCGGTTACATTGCGGAGTTTGATGGCTTTACGCTCAGTTATCTAGTGTCGGTTTGGACAGATTTGAGCAACGAACTGCGACCATAGGTGGTGGCCAGACCGTGCAATCACACACATCTCTTTTGGAAGTATCCTAACTATTGAAAGATTTCTCTGATCTCCAGGGCGCCAGCTCCGAGGAAGAGCAGGACGATCAACACGAGCACGGCATTTGTGGAAAGTCGATTGGGCCGCACGGGGGAAGCGAAGGGAACTTTGTTGTTCAGGTAAAGCAGGGTCGTCGCCAGGAAGGGGATGAAGAAACTGCCGAGGATGGTGAACGCGATGACAATGAGTAATGGCCGATCCAAAAAGGCAAATGGAGCCGAGGAGCACGCCATAAACAGCAGGGCAATCCGATAGGGGCGACTTCCCAGACGCATGGCACTCTTCCGCTCATCTGGAGGCAGCTTCCTCACCAGGCTGTAGCAATCTGCGAAAACACTGGGGATCGTTTGCCAAACTCCTACGAGCGAGGCCAAGACGGCTGCCCAGAATCCGATGGAGTAGACATAGAAGCCGGTAGGGCCGATCAATGCAGCGAGTGCCCCGGCCATACGCGAGACCACATCCGCATCAGACACGGTCACGCCCGAGGCGAAAAAGACGCGGTTTGCGATGAGCATCACCGCCAGACCGAATATGGCAGTGAATGCGTACGCCAGCCCAAGGTCGAGGCGGACGGAACGTAAGTTCCGAGGATCCACTTTCCCCTCATTTCGCAGAAGATAGTTGTAACTCAACAACGTGAGCGAGCCTCCTATCCCACCGATCAGTGACAGCACGAACGCTCCCGCCCCCTGAGGGATGGTCGGGATAATGAGCCCCCTGATGGTGGCGGCCGGCTCCTGGAAGGTGAAGGCGGCGCACGCCACGATGCTGATGAACATGGCCACGATCAGCGGTTTCATGAGCCGTGAAAGGATCCCTCCATGCGCGGCCCAGATTAAACCGAAGACCGCAAGGGCCTGCACGAGACCGCCTAGATTTCGGGGCACCGCCCCACGCGTGATGTTTTCGATGGCCAATCCGCAACCGCTGATCAAGGCGCCGCTCACGGCCACAGCCCATAATACGAGATAGGCGGAAAAGAGCAGCATGAGCCATCTCGGCATGTAGCGAGACCAGCCTTCCAGAAGTGTCATGCCAGTGGCCAGCTGCCATCGGGCAAGGCCTTCACTCAACACAAACTTAAAAAATGCCCCGAGAGCGAGTGCCCACAAAAGGGTAAGCCCGCAACTGGCTCCTCCGACCGTGGCCGCCACGATGTCGCTGGCGCCAATGCCGCTGGTGGCCATGATGAGGCCCGGGCCCAGCCACTTGAAAGCCGTGGGAGCTATAGCATTGGGAGGCGCTGGGGAACTCGGCATGATGCCGTATAGCACAGGATACGTGGGGCAGCTTTGTTACTCGACGTCGTTCGCCTCCCCCGATCTGGCAGCGCGCAAGGCGGCGAGGATGCCTTCCAAGCTCGGGGTCTGTCCGGCGATGGAGGCTTGCACCCACTGGGCGAGCGGTGCTGACAGTTGTTTATCGGAGGCCATACGGCATACCGTTGCGGCGGCTCTCGCGCCCTCTGGCAACAATTCTGATGGAAGAAGGGCTCCCACATGGCCCGAAGCGAGTGATTGACCGAATTTGAAATTGTGACTGTCCAGAGATGATCCTGTCCCGATCAGATCTCCGAGCCCTGAAAGCCCATAAATTGTCGACGAACGGGCGCCATACGCAATGGAGATGCGAGCCATCTCGGCCACGCTCGAGGTTACCGCACAGGCAGCGATGTTCCTCCGATTTCCATTCAGTTCGTAAAGGCAGCCCAGGAGGATGGCATAGACGTTCTTCAGGATGCCGCCGAGCATGGCGCCGGATAGATCCGTAGTGACGCTGCAGTCCAACAAGGGCCCGCTACACCAGCGCGCCACCGACTCCGCCGTCTGCTCTGAATGGGATGCTATGACGACCGATGCTGGCTGACCGCGGGCGAGTTCGTTTGCAATGCAAGGTCCGGCCAGGTGCACCCAACAGTGGGCGGGAGTGAGTTCCATAAGCGCCGAGATGATGGGCAGGTGACTGGCTGCGGCAAAGCCTTTGGCGACATTCAGGAGCACGGTCTCAGGATGCAAAGCTGGCAGGACTGATTCCAGGGTACTTCTGATGAAGCTCGACGGAACCGCAAAGATGATCAAGCTCGCTCCTGCGACGCACTCGGTTGCGGATTTATGCGCCTCTATGTTGGCATGCAATGAGACGTCCGGCAGGAACCGTGTATTGACGCGGGAAGTTGTGATGTCCTCGACCACCTGAGGGAAGTGGTCCCACATGGATACGTCACGGCCGTGAACAGCCAAGGTGTGAGCAAAAGCGGTGCCCATATTGCCCGCGCCCAATATGGCGATCTTTGGCCAGGGCTCCTCGGAAGAGCATTCAAGGGGCATCATCTCATCTCATCGCACCACAACAGGTGCGGCGCAAGATACGCAGCCTGCAGCCTCCGCCCATGACTTCACAAGCAGGTCTAGACGTCGATGATTACATGGGCCGGCTTGCGGGTGCGCCACCAGATCCCCAGCCAATACGTGAGGTAATAACCGAGCACGACCGCGCCTGTGGCCATCGACCCGGCGACGCCGGACTCGGCCAACCATGAGTGACCATTAGATGAACCATGCCATGCCTCCCACACACGCCAGAGACCAAAGGCCAGCCGCAAGGATACGCCTAACGTGATGGCGAGCACCAGCCAGCGGTTGGGCGTGTAGTAGAGTACGTTTGTGATGGTTTGCCATTGCGTCAGACGCAGACCCAGGAGCCCGAGGACAAGTCCTCCTCCGAGGCCTACCGCGCTGTAGCCGAGTGCTCCATGAATCCAGGTGTTAGCGATCAGCGCCGTCACCATGAAGAGCAAAACGGAGATGCCGATACTGACGGAATTTACGGCGGCAAGCCAGGGACGGGCACGGCGGCGCATGGTCCCCGCCCGATATCGTCCGATGATCCCGAACGGGATCGCCACCGTGAAGAGCACGAGAAACCCCAGCAGGGCCAGGACAAGCAGAAGCAGGGGCATTCGTCTTCTCGCTCGCCGATGGTGTGGCGTGGGTCAAGGGACAAGGGTCAGCCCCAAGTTATTCAGGGCCGACTGTTCTCAAGCAAGCCGCGTCAGAGGGGGCGTTCGTTGCTGGAAGGTGCTTCGCCACTTGGACGGGGAGGGGGATCCATCTTGACCGTCCATTCGGCCTTGGAGAGCTGCTGGTCCTGGTTCTTGTCCCTGCGGGAAAAGAGTTGTTCCGCATGCGTTGGATTCTTCTGGCCCAAAGGAGAATCAAGGATTTCGCTCTTAACAACCACGCCATCGCGATTCTTGTCGAAGCGATTGAAAGACTCTTCCGTATTCAAGGCTGGGCGTTTGCCGTTTGCCTGACCCTGACTTCCGGCGCCAGATGGCCGAGACGGTGGCTCGGGCTTGTTCTTCTTCGGTTTCTCGTGGCAGGCCATGGAAGCGGTCAACAAAACCACGCTCAGAGTGGAGAGGATTTTCATGGATCGATTATGCGGTTGAATGACGCATGTCTACTGATTCGTCGTCCGGCTACAAGTCGAGTGGGCGATAATCCTGTCCTTAAGGGACGGCCATTGCGCGAAGTTCGGCTTCGCTTCATTCGACCGTCCGGATGAACGGCAGCGGGACTGGAAGCCGCACGATACCCGCAGGCACCTGACATCAGATTTTAAGTCTGAAGCATCTAGCGCGGGATTCGTGCGGTAAGCCGACCGCTCGCGGATCAGGGCTTCGGCGGGCCCTTTGCTTTACCACCCGCATTAGGCGCCGGAACCGGCGTCGGCGCGGGTGCTGGTGTCGGAGCCTTTTTCTTTTTCTTGAAGAAGAAGAAGACTTTCTTTTCCTTCGCCGGGACCTCGACAACGGTTGCGGCAGGTTTCGGTGTGCTACGCGCGGGTGGGGCGGCGGTTGCAGATCCAGCCAGAATGGCTCCGCAGAGAATGACGGGGAGAGTGTGTTTTACTTTCATGAATGGGATTTCGCATTTTGCATGGAAACCGGGCGCATGCCATTCAAATTTAATGCAGGTGTTTGTTTGCGAATCAATCTCGTTAATTACGGCAGTCTGTGGGAAAACGTTCCCGATGAGGCGCGTCTCGCTGGGTATCTCATCAAAACCGCACGAAGAGGCTTCACACAGGGAGCACTTCGTTTACACCATCTTTTATTTGCTGCGCCGAATGCCTCGCTCCGATTGTGCCAGGCGCCGTGGATCGAGATTATCACCTGTCGCGCGGGGTGGTATCTTGAGCAGAAATCGCAACGGATTGACGTGCATGGCGGCTGATGTTGGCAGGCATTAAAAAGATAATTACTTTTGCTTGTTAGGTGTTGGCTTGCATAGGCGACGGCAGACTTGTAACCATATCTTTCGATGGCGCCA
The DNA here is from genome assembly GCA_965284365.1 of Phragmitibacter sp. GTDB lineage: Bacteria > Verrucomicrobiota > Verrucomicrobiia > Verrucomicrobiales > Verrucomicrobiaceae > Phragmitibacter. The sequence continues at coordinate 6,072,816 of OZ260079.1, read as the reverse complement.
AAGAAAGCTGTAAGTATCTTTGTTTTCCGTAACCTTATTTGGTCGAAAAAACGTTTTGTGCACGGCGATTTGTCTTGCTCTACCACCAAATATTGCCTTTGGTTTCAGCAGAGCGTGGTAAATGCGACCTAAGCTAACTCATTTGAGAGCGGGCTTTCAGGTTAGTCGCGAACTGCCTCGCCCACATGCCAGCCAATACAAAGTCTCAGCATTGATACTGCATGAAACACCTGTCGCGAAGATCGTTCATTGCAGGGGCGGCAGCCGCTGCCACCATGCCGCAGATGACGCATGCGGAAGAGCCACAGGACGGACTCCACTTCATTGCAATCGGTGACTGGGGTGCACCGCCTGGCAATAGCGATAGCGACAAGAAGAAGCGTCGGTGGCAGGCCCGACTGGCACAGGAAGCCACCGCTTATATCAAGAACGGAAATATCACTCCCACCGCACTGCTTGCCTTGGGGGACAATTTTTACGGCACCCTCTCTGGCGTGAGCGATTCACGCTGGCAGTGGGGTCTGGAGGACTTGTATCCCGCTGCGGACTGGGCCTGCCCCATTCCATTTATCCTCGGTAATCACGACTACGAGGAACCGGAGCAGGCCGGGCCAAAGGATAAAAACTACCACCATGAAATCGCCTACGCACGACTACCGGGCAAGCGCTGGTCCTGGGATGCGCAGGGCACGGACACATGGTACCGGCGCGACTTCACCATCGCTGGCCAGCCTCTGATTACCTTTCTCATGCTGGACACCAATACAGACCATCTGCGTGCGCCCAATGGCGCCCTCTGGACGAAGCAGATGGCATGGCTGGATGAGGAGATGAAAAAGACAGACAAAGGCCCATGGGTGATCCCGGTGGCCCATCAACCGATGTGGAGCGCCGGGTTTCACTACGATGAAGACGGCCGCCATCGTGACCCCTATGACAGGGATATGTATCAAATCCTCCGCAAGCACCTGCTACCGAGACTGTCCACCTGTCCACTGTATGTCTCCGGTCACGATCACAGCCTCCAACACGTCACCCACCCTGACTACCAGAGTATCGACTTTCTCATCTCTGGTGGTGGGGGAGGCGACTATCCCCAGAAGCGCCACGCATTGGCCAAACCTTCCGAGATTGGTTTCACCAGCCATTTTTTCGAGTCATGCTTCGGGTTCCTGCACCTGCATGTGAAGTCCAAGGAATTGACCTGGAAACTTGTTGGCTTCAGCACGACCCAGGGTGCGTCTACCACGGTGTTTAAATCTGGCACCAGGACGCTGATCTGATTTCGTCTGGATGAGATCCAGACGATAAAATCCACTTAACTCCACATTCCTTGTTCTATGTCTATTGGCATCTCATGAAACAGCACGGATGCGCGCCAAAGTCATCCTGATAAATCAAACGCAGACGATTTCGTTACTTAATCTTCTCTCACATTATGACTGCAAAAACGCTCCTCTTTTGCCTGTTCACCGTTGGCATTCTCGCTGCCTCTGGTTCACGCCTGACAGCGGCTGACCCCAACACTCTACAATTGCAGTTCAAGGCTGCCACCTTTCTCCCTCAAGGTGGGTCGGAGAAGGACCGGAAAAAATTTCGGGATGGTCTTTCCGGAATTGCCTTCGCCAACGAGGGTCGCACCCTGTTTCTGGCGTGTGGTGAAACCGTGAATGAATCGCCCAGTCTGGAGCAACTGATTCGTCAAGAGGATGGCAGCTATGGCTCCCATCAAACGCTGCTTATTTCTCAGTTTATGCCGCTGATCTGTAGCAAAACGGACGAGGACGGACGGGTGGAGGAGATTGATATGGAAGGTCTCGTGGTGGGAAAAGACCAATATTTGTACTTCGTTGGCTCCCATAGCGCGAACCGTAAAGAAGCGAAGGATGACAAGAAGCAGGATAAGAACCTGGAACGGCTGGCGAAGGTGGACCAGGGTCCGAACCGTCTATTCATTGGCCGTATTCCGCTGGTCAAAGACGCGGCAGGAAATGCGAAGCTGGTGGCCGCAGATGGCGCACGAAAGGCGGGCAGGTTGAACAGCCCTCCGGTTGGGTGGGATTTATGCGGCCTGATGAAGAGCAAGGATAAGCAGGATCAGCATTTCGGACGATTCTTTGATATGGTGAATGACGTTGCCCAGCCGGTGATCCCCAGCAAGGACAATGGATTCGATATTGAGGGGATGGCTGTCGTGGGCCGCAGCATCTATCTGGGTCTGCGCGGGCCTGTGCTACGTGGTACCGCGTGCATCCTGGAGATTCAAATCAAGGAAAAGGCTGATGGTAACCTGGAACTCGACGCGTTTGATGGCGGAGCTCTCTACCGAAAGCACTTCGTGGATCTCGGAGGGCTGGGCATTCGAGACCTTCACCTCGATGCGGATGGCGACAGCCTTTGGATCCTTAGTGGCCCAACCCAAGTTCTGGACGGGCCTACCAATCTCAGATTGTGGAAAGGCGCCATCACCGCCATGAAAGGTGGGGACACCGTCACGTTTGGGGACAAGAAGAATTCCGACAAGATAAGTGACAAGAGCCAGAGATGGCAGACCTTCATTGACCTTGGGAATCTCGCTGGCAAAGACCACCCCGAAGGTATCGCTGCTCTGCCCGACACGAATGGTCCATCCAAAAAGATGGTAGTCCTCTGCGATGGAGTGGATGAAAAGCATGCAGCAGCCAATGCGACAGATGCGAAAGCCGACGTGGTTGTGCTGCCTTGAGCTACGAGGCATTCTTCAAGGCGACTCGTTGTCAGGACATGATTGATAGATCATCAGATTCAAGTCTGATGCTTTTTCCAGCGCCTATGGCCGTGTTTCCCCAGCTGATTGCGTGGCGCTAGAAGTTGCATAGGCCCCGAACGCGGCGCAGGGTTGCGGTCTATGAAGGGTCTTGTCTCCATAATCGCCTCGATCATGGGGGACCGCGCCAGCCGTGCGAACCTGAAGGCTCTGCTGAATCTGCTGGCGGTCCTGCTGGGCCTTATCACCACGTTCAGCGTGTTGTTCCATATTATCATGCTGATGGAGGGCCGGGAGCACTCGTGGATCACCGGCTTTTACTGGACTTGCACGGTCATGACCACGCTTGGCTTTGGAGATATCACCTTCACTGGGGATGTGGGGAGGCTCTTCTCCATTGTGGTGTTGGTGACGGGAGTCATCTTCCTGCTGGTACTGCTCCCATTTACCTTTATTGAATTTTTCTACGCGCCGTGGATGCGAGCGCAGGCCATGGCAAAGGCTCCTCGTGAGCTGCCGAAGAACACACAGAATCATGTGTTGCTGACGTGTTATGATGCCGTGGCCTCATCTCTCATACCGATGTTGGAGAAATACGGCCATACCTACATGGTGCTCTGTCCGACGGTCGCCGAGGCTCTGGAGCTGCATGGGCGCGGCATCCGTGCGGGGGTGGGCGATCTGGACGATCCGGAAACGTATCGCAAAATGCACATCGAGCAGGCGGCGATGCTGGTCACGACGCGCAGCGACATGTTGAATGCCAGCGTGACCTTCACCGCACGCGAGTTGGCCCCGCGTCTGCCCATCGTCGCTTCCGCGCAGACGAACGCCTCACGTGATGTCCTGGAACTGGCTGGCGCTACCCATGTGCTGCGGCTGGAGGAAATCATGGGCAACACATTCGCCCGTCGGGTGAGTATTCGTGACTCCGATGCCCATGTGATCGCGAAGCTCGGCGACCTGCTCATCGCCGAGGCATCTGCGGCGGGAACCTCGCTGGTGGGCGAAACGCTGGCCTCCAGCGAGATTCGCACGCGCACCGGCATTAGTGTCATCGGGACCTGGAATCGTGGCGCGTTGCAGCTCGCCGAGGCTCAGCAACCCATCACGGATCAAACGCTGCTCTTCCTGGCCGGCACGAAGGAGCAGTTGGACGCCTTCAACGCTTCCTTTACAGCAACGACGAAGGAAACACCGCGCGTGCTCATTATCGGCGGCGGCAAAGTCGGACGCGCCACTTACCATGCGCTCCGGGAGCTCGACATTTGCGCAGCCACCATCATTGAAAAATCGCCCGAGCGCGTTCGCTCCATTCCTGAGGCCATCATTGGCGATGCCACGGAGATGGATATCCTGAAACACGCCGCTGCTCGCTCGGTGACCACCCTTATCATCACCACGCATGATGATGACACCAATATCGCGTTGACCATCTTCTTCCGCCGTTTGCGCAGCAACTGGCAGATCCTGACCAGAAGCACGCTGGACCGCAATGTATCGACGCTGCTGCGGGCCGGAGCCGATCTGGTGCTATCCTACGCATCCATGGGCGCGAACACCATTCTCAATGAGTTGCGTGGTTCCGACTACCTGCTGCTGGCAGAGGGCGTGAATATCTTTCCGGTTGTCATTCCTTCCGACATGGCGGGGCGCAAGTTGAGCGACCTGGATCTCCGCACGCTCACAGGTTGCACCGTGATCGCTGTGGAAGAGCAGAACCGCCGGGTGATTAATCCTCCCGCGGACTACGAACTGCCCCATTCGGGTCGCATGTTCCTCATCGGCACCATCGCTGCCGAGGAACGGTTCCTGAAAACCCTCAAAGGGAGTGGATCCAGGCGAAAGCATAAGCACAAGGCCTTAACATGAAGCGCGGGCTCTCTCTGAAGCACTGCTCCGTTACCGACAGCGGGACTTGAACCCACACGGTGCTCACGCACCATCAGATTTTAAGGCGGATGGTCAGTCGATACACAATACATTCAATATAAGTGTTTTATATGATTGTGCTTTTGGTTGTCGCGGTACAGCTACATGCCACGATAATGTCTTTGATTAAAAACAAGCCTCATAAGTAGAGCGGCAGCTTAGGCTATATACGCTTTTAATTGGTTCAAGCCTCTAGGTGGCGGAAGTTTATCCACACGTATGCTTGCCCCTCTTCTACTTTACCATCAACCTTAGCTTGCCTTAACCCGATCAGTTTCAATAGTCTCGCGTAAAGTGTGAGAACTCGTTCATTAACTGGAGCGCAGCGAAGGTGAAGGCATATTCTCTCGGACATACTCTTTGGTACTCATCTCATTGTTTGAATACCCCCCCCTGTGAGTGTCATCTTGGAGAAATTTATCACTTCAATCTGATGTGATTGCTTTGGAGATGAGCCTTAAAATTTTTTCAAAGGGGCGCAAAAATATTCATCGAAGGAAGTTTGGTCTTACCAATTGCTAAACTCTTTCTCAGAGGATTGTTGGTTTCATTTTTCAAATTGACTTCAAAAAGGAAAAATCGCTAACCTGTCGTTTTCCAAGAGGTTAATGAATCCGTGCGCTTCGCGGCGCTTGGGATTTGAACTGAGTGAAAGTCATCTTTCAAGCACCCTTCCTGCGTATGCGTCCTCTCCTTCGCCTTGGCGCCGTCACCCTCGTTCTTGCTACTTTTTCCCCGTGCTTTGCTGTCACGGATAATTTCAGCACCGGGCCTGGCCTGGGCGCTCCTGACCAGCTCGATGACGTCTGGCAAATGAAGTTCAATGGATGGGGGCTCGACATTAACGGTGACGATGACTTTGACGAATGTTCAAATCTGATTGAATCCATCGCCGGAACCGACCCGCGAGTGGCGGGAGACGGCCACCACGTTGGAAGCATGGTCATCTCTGGCGGGAGCATTGTGTTCACCTTCGATGCCGAGGCAGGAAAGCGCTATCGCGTGCTCAGCAATAGCTCTCCAACGGGCGCATTCGCCACTGTGGAAAACCTCGTCACCCCTGTGGCGGGGACGTCGTTCGTCGCATCCGCCAATAACGCCAATCAGACGGTCAGCGTGGTCAATGCGGCTGGCTCCACCAAGTTTTACCGCCTGGAAGTCACGGATGTGGACAGTGATGGGGATGGAGTGAGTGATTGGGCCGAACGCATGGCAGGTTTGAATGCACTCTCCGCAGATACTGATGGAGACGGGGTGTCTGATTTTGACCAACTGACGTCAGATTTAGCCTTGCCTGATGACGTCGGGATTGTGGCTTCACAGCCGCTGGCCTCCGAGGATGGTCCACTAAGTGGCACCTTTCAGGTGAGCAGAGCCAATGGCGTTGGTGATTGCTCGATCTCGTACTCGCTGAGTGGCACAGCGACACAGGGTGTCGATTATTCCGTAAGCCCTGGATTCTCGTTGGACTTTGTGGCGGGGGAAAAAAGCAAGGTCATTCATGTGAATCCCATCACGGATGCGTCCTTGGAGGGAAGTGAATCCGTGACCGTAACCTTAACGGGTGCGTCCTCAAATAATCAGACACCGCCCACAGTCGGTCCTGAAGACAGTGCGACGGTCATTATTTACAATGCCACCAACGCCGGTGGCACGGGTTTGTTAGCCCGCTACTACGACCACGCCAGCTCGACTTATGCTCACGCGGCCAATTTCGGAAGTCTTGGCAGCTATACCTATACTCGCACTGGTGCTGGGCCAACTTACACCGGGACTATAGTGATCCCATACACTTACAACGGCAGCCCTGCCCTGCAGGTTGGGCACTCGGTGAAGCTGACATTCGGTTCGGGCAATCTAAATACCGCCACGTACAACAACCTGAACTACACAGTCTCGGCCGTGACGCCAGGCGTCAGTTTTACATGCACTACTGAGGCGGCCGGTCTTCCTGCGAGCAGTTCAGGTAGTTGTAATTTTAGCATTCAGTCCTTTCCACATCCTCCGGTCATTGAGCGGGTGGATGCGATCATGGATCACGAGTGGTATAACGGCACGCCAAACGGCGTGAGTGTGGTAGACGGCAGCGTTGCCACCAACCCGGTGGATAACTATTCCACTACTTTTGAAGGCTATTTGGCGCCCTCCACGACGGGCGCTTATAGACTCCAGTTGGATGCGGACGATAAGGCTCGTGTGTTTCTGGATCTGAATTTGAATGGCACCTTTGAACTGCCGGAGGAACAGGTCATTGAGCACGGTTGGGACACCGCCGCCACGGTGGGTACCTTCAAGCAGAGCAGCGCCTACACTCTGACGGTTCCGACGTTGCCCTCACAACGCTACAAGATACGCGTGGAGCACGTGGAAACCACGGGCGACGCCCGGTGCCGTTTGCAATGGCTAACCCCAGGGACCACGACCTATGTGAACATCCCTCAGGCCAATGTGTTTAGCCACGGCGCCGCGATGAATGCCAACTACTCCTTCACAAGGAGCGCTTCTCCCACGACTGCGGGCACCATTCTTGTCACCCTCAATAATCATGGCCTCGCCGTAGGCACGCCGGTAACTCTCTACTTCTCGTCGGGAAACCTTTTCACTCCTTCGAACGGCAATTATCACGGCACATACACGATTTCCGCGATCAATAGCGCCAACACGTTCACAGTCCCAATCACAGGCGCCACTGCTCTTCCCGTCTCGGGAACGGGCGCTGGTTTCGTCTTTGGTCTGCCGGCCAATGCCACCACGGGCTGGTTGAACCTTGTTTACCCCAATACCGCCTTTTCCGGGCCGCCAGGACGCGTTGGCATCGACGCAGCCGGTGCCACCAACAGCAACAACGGTCTATGGGGCGCAGGCACGCCTGACGTCAACCTCATTAACCCCGATTCCTTCTCGGTCCGCTGGACAGGGCAGATTCAACCGCAATTTACCGAAGATTACACCATCAGTGTTCATGCGGATGATGGCTGCAATCTCTGGATCAACGGCCAGCTACAGGACCTGAAGCCGGTGCCTTCCTCGAACCAAGGCGGGGCCACCTACAGCTATGACGCGGCTACTGGCAATGTGGTCGTCACGTATAGCAGCATGGTCATAGAACCGAGCAGCTTCGTCGTCGGGGAAACCGTCCGGGTGGATATGACAAGCGGGAACCTGGTGCACGGAAATAACAGCACCTACTCCTACAACAGCGCCACCGGCATCATGACGGTGGATTACTCCAATCTGGCCAACATCACGGCTGGCACTTTTCAGAATGGAGAATCCATCGACCTGGACCCCACCAACGGCAATCTCACCGCTCTAAGTACTTTCCCTTACGTCATCAGCAATGTGACGGCTACGACGTTCGACGTGGAAATTGGCGCCGGGTTGTATCAGACGGGGACAGGGAACATCAACATCAGCGATACCCGCAATGCCTTGGTGACGGCAGCTACATCGACCTCATTCACCTTTAACATTGGCGCAGGCAAATACGCAGCCGCCAGCACCGGCAACGTCAACGTCGAAATCGTCAACAAGACTCTTAAAGATTGGGCTTCATTTGGTAACGAACGCTATGTGCGGCTGCCCTTGGTTGGCGGGGTGCGGTATGACATTCAGCTCGACTATTATGAGAGCTCCGGCTTCTGCCGCTGCCGCCTCTTTTGGTATAGCCCCAGTCAGCCAAAGCAGATCATTCCTGCCTCGCGCCTCTATCCGTCCAGCGTCGAGCAGGCTCCGGTGGCCCATACCAGCAATACCAGCGCAGTGGCTGTGGTGGGAGGCAGCTTCTCGCATACGATTACTGGCAGCAATAACGCCACCGTTTCGGTCAGCGGTCTGCCAGCCTGGCTGACTTACAGCAATGGGGTCATCAGCGGTACCCCTCCGTCGGGGGCGGAAGGAAGCTACCAAATCCTGATTACGCTCACGAGTGCGGCGGGCACAAGCACCTCGATCCTTAATCTGGAAGTGGATAAGACTGATGGCGGCGCCACTCGTGAGTATTGGGCTGGTGTTACCGGAACCGGCGTCTCCGCCATTCCCACTGGCACGACGCCTACCGGCTCCGGTGTGGTTTCTTCTCTTCAGGGACCCACGGACTTCGGGGACAATTATGGCACCCGCCTGCGGGGATACATTACGGCACCATCTACCGGAAACTACTACTTCTGGCTTGCCTCCAACGGCCCCGCCAAACTCTGGATTTCCAATGACAGTGAAACGGTAAACCTCTTTGAGCGCGCCAGTGTCACCACCGGTAGTGCTACGTCGCAAACCTGGAATGCTGAGACCAATCAAAAGTCGCCCTGGCTCGCACTCGAAGAAGGGAAACGCTATTACTTTGAGGTTCTCTACAAAGCAGGAGCCGGGGCAGGGGACAATGTCGCGGTGGGCTGGTCCAAACCTGGTCAGAGCACGGGTGCACCTTCGGAAGTCGTACCCGGCTATGTGCTGGACAATTACGAAGCACCGGCCCCTGGGGCTACCGGCGGCACGCTTTTCATTGCCACGATGCTTTCTCAAAATGGCGCTCTCACCAACGGTGTCGGCACCTCTACGCTACGCCTGAGTGAAGATGAAACGGTGGCTTACGTTCGATTCAACTACGGCAACCTCACGGGAGAGCTGACCGACTGGCACGTGCATGCTGATGCTTATCTGAATCACCCCTCCTCCATTATCTATGATGGTGTGGAACCTCCGCCTGGCGACGGCCCGCAGCCAGATGGCAGCCACAAGTGGACCCTCGCTCCGGCGGGCACTTTCTCGCTCGCGGAAATCAAAGAATTGATCAAACAAGGCAAAGCCTATATCAACCTCCACACAGCGATGTACCCCGCTGGGGAAATCCGTGGTAACTACACCCTCGCCGCTGGCTCGCGCACCTTCACGCCGCCACCTTCAGCCCCTGCCTGGACGGATGACCATGCCACCAATGCAGGTGCGGCGCGTTTCCTCACTCAGGCTACTTATGGGGCCAACATTGATGACATCACCGCGCTCAAATCTATGGCCAGCTATGAGGCTTGGATCGACAACCAGTTCACCAAACCCATCGGTGATCATTTGCCTGAAATTTTCCGAACCGAAGGCGCCAGCGCTCAAGGCGGAAATTTCGACGAGCCACTGACCTTCAATGCCTGGTGGTGGCGTTCCATCACAAGTGACGATCAACTGCGGCAACGTATAGCCTTTGCCTTGAGCGAGATCCTGGTCGTGTCAGCTCAGGGGCCGCTGGATGCCAACGCCCTGGCGCTGTCGTATTACTACGACAAGTTGCTTGAACACTCGTTTGGCAACTTCCGCGACATCTTGGAGGTGGTCACCCTTACGCCGACCATGGGGCGCTATCTGGATATGCTGCGCAATGACAAGCCGGATCAAAGCGTGGGCCGCATCCCGAATGAAAACTACGCACGTGAAATCAAGCAACTCTTCTCCATCGGCCTCTTCCGCATGTGGCCGGACGGCACCCTCATTTTGAACTCGCAGGATTCGCCGATCGATACCTACTCTCAGAATGAGATCATTGGTTTCGCGCACGTTTTTACCGGCTGGGACTATGGCTACGATGGCCCGTATCGCACCTCTCTGGGAGCGACTGGCAACTGGGTCCGCCAGATGCGGGAAGTTCCCGCCCGTCATTACACCGGGGCCAAGCGCCTCTTGAACAACGAAGTCCTGCCTGGCCTTCTCACGGTGGGCGGCCAAGCGCTCGATCCCAATACGACGCACACCGTCAATCAATACAATGACGCCGCCTACCTCGCGCTTCCCGCGGAAGAACTCGATCTGTCTCACGATCAGCTTTTCAATCATCCCAACGTCGGGCCGTTCATCTGCCGTCAGTTGATCCAGCGCCTTGTCACTTCGAATCCAACTCGCGACTACCTGTATCGCGTGGTGTCGAAGTTTAATGACAATGGCTCAGGAGTACGCGGCGACATGAAAGCCGTCGTCAAGGCCATCCTCCTGGACTACGAAGCCCGCAGCAGCGTCCTCCTTACGGAGCGTTCCTATGGAAAGCAACGCGAACCCCTGCTGCGAGTTACCGCGCCAGCGCGTGCATTCCGCCCGGATACGTTCAATGGCACCTATTCGCAAAATGGCTTGCGCACCATCACGGTGAACACCACGACGCCGCACAAGCTCACCAGCGGCATGAACACTTTCCTGGACTTTTCCACCGGCAATCCTGCGCCATGGGACGGCTCTTACAGTGTCACCGTTACGAATGCCAATCAGTTTACCATTCAGGCTCAAAATTGGGCCACTGGGACCTACAATATTCCGGCAGACGCCACGACCTGCACGGTCACCATGACCAACCATTGGCTGCAAAACGGCCACAAGGTCTACGCGGACTTCACCAGCGGGGCTGCCGATGGGATCGCGGGCTTGGATCAGCAGGTTAACACACTAACTTCTGCGACGGCGGAAACGGGGACAAATGGCACCTTCACTTTCACTATCACATCCGGCACCTCGACCGCAGCACGCTCGGGGAATGTCATGATTCCACGCTTCAGCCCTGGCAGCTACACCACATCCGCCTCGGGTCAGGCCGCTCCGTATGACCGCCGTGTGACGATGGACACCAACAGCGATCACGAACTGAACGTTGGTGACCAGGTGCAGCTCAACTTCTATGGGGGAAATCCGCTGCCCGTCGACATGGTAGTTACCGTGGAATCCATTGTAGATGCCAACACCTGGACTTTCCTTGGACCTGGCGCCGGGACCAATCTCTCCCCGAACCAAGGGTTCAACAGCGTGTATCAGTTCCCACTGAAATCCCTTCCACTGGTCCGGAATGGCAGCTTCGGCACGAGACCGAGCACCTATCTGCTTAATAACACGGACACGGATCTTAGTCAGTCGCCGCTGAATGCACTCACGGTCTTCAACTACTTCCTGCCAGACTATAAATTCCCGGGATCCATTGCCTCACAAGGTATCACGACACCGGAATTTCAACTCACCGCGGAAACCAACGTGGTGCGCCAGGCGAATTTCCTCTACAATGGAGTGTTCAATCCCAGTGGAACCACCAATGGCTACAGCAGCTTCATCACCGGCAACAACGCTCTGGTCATGGATCTCACGGACTGGATGGGGACTGTTGCATCCGACATTGGTCTGGGCGCGCCGATTAGTGGCACTGTGCCGTGGACGAGCAATCAGAACCTCGCTGTTCTGATCGACCAGTTGAGTACCTTGCTAACGGCAGGGCAGGTGACCCCAGAAGCGAAGACCATTATCAAGAATCTCGTCGCCACGCCTATCTCAGGAATTGCCATCGGCACGAACTGCGAGGTCACGACTTCCGTGAATCACAATTTCAACACAGGGGACACGATCCTTATCAGTGGTGTGACCAATGGCACCTTCTCATCAAGTCTAAACAGCAATACCACTACACGTACCATTGTGGTGACTGCTCCGAACAAGTTCACCGTTTCCGGTGTTAACTGCACGGCGGTACCCGATGCCTCCGGCCTGACCAATGCTCATGTGTCCCTCATTCCCTATAATCAAGGTGGAACACCGACGGACACCAATAAACGGGATCGTCTGCGCACGATTCTACATTTGATCCTCACCAGCCCAGACTTCACCATTCAGCGCTAATCCCATGCAATCTCCCAAGGCTCCAAACATCCTCACGCGCCGCGGTTTTATCAAGCATGCTGGCTGCATGGGTGCAGCTGCTCTTGCCGCCACCCATACCATCCGGGATCTGCGCTTGATCAATACGGCACTCGCTGCGGAGGTCCCCTCAGACTACAAGGCGATGGTCTGCCTCTTCCTCGCGGGCGGCAATGACTCCAATAACTGGTTCGTCCCTAAGGACACGGCCACCTACGATCAGTACGCCGCCATTCGTGGGAACTTGGCGATTCCCAACTCGGCACTCCTCACGCTGAAGACCCTAGGCGGCGCAGACTACACCGACTCAGACGGCCACACTGTCGGTTTTCACCCCAGCGGAAACAGGCTCCAAACCCTCTTCTCCGAGCAGAAATTGGCTGTTATCCAGAATATCGGCACCTTGGTTCGCCCCATCACCCGCGCGGAGTATCTCTCCAGCGCTTCTGGCGTTAAGCCGCCACAGCTTTTCTCTCACAGCGACCAGGTTACGCAATGGCAAACGTCCATTCCCGATCAACCACCCTCGACAGGATGGGGCGGCCGCGTGGCGGACATCCTTAATTCTCTGGCCAATCCCTCTGGCCAGATCTCCATGTCGGTATCCCTGAACGGGGCCAACACCTTTGAGGTGGGCAACCTCGTCTCGCAATACCATGTTTCCACGTCCGGTGCCATCGTCCTCAGCGGTGGGCTTATGACTGGCACGGGTGGTCGTGTCCGCGCCATGCGGGACATTCTCGCGCTGAGCAATGTCAATTTGCAGCGCACAGCCTTCGCCGAAGTGATGGATAACGCCATCCAAACCGGGGAGTTGCTCAATGCCAGTATCCTCGCGACGAACGAAACCGCTCCGCAGAATTGGGTCTGGAACACACCTTTCCCGACCAGCAGTCTCGGCACGCAGCTTAAAATGATTGCACGCCTGATTCAGGCTGGTCCCGGTGCCTTCAACATGAAGCGTCAGGTCTTCTTCTGCTCCGTGGGCGGTTACGATACTCACACCGCACAGGTAGATGGCACAGGATTTACCAATCAACCGACGAACGTAAACGGGACTCACTACCGCCTGCTTCAGGACATCAATGATTGCGTCTTCGCCTTCCAGCGTGCGATGGAGCAAATCACTCTGTCCAATAAAGTCACCCTCTTCACAGCAAGTGATTTCAATCGTACGTTCCCGACCAACAGCCAGGGCAGCGACCACGGCTGGGGCGGCCATCATATCGTCGTTGGCGGTGGCGTAAATGGTGGGCAGACCTACGGGAATCTGCCGACCTTTGCCATTAATGGCCCGAATGATACCAGCACGGGACGCTGGATTCCTACATTATCGGTGGACCAGCATTCTGCGACTCTAGCGAAATGGTTTGGCCTGAGCACCTCGGATATCCTTTCGGTATTACCCAACATCAACCGTTTCCCAACGGCGGATCTGGGCTTCATGAAACCGGCGTGAATCCATAGGGCAACCTCAAAAAAAATTGCTGAATTGATGCGGCGGCCGACGGCGGCACTAAAACAGTTCTCCTAGAAAACTATGAAAGCGATTGCAGTTTTGTCTTTGGCCGCTCTGCTGGCGGGAAGTCAACTAAGGGCGCAAACCCCAGCGCTCAGCCAGCCTCTCGGCATCCACAGGGTCACTTGCCTGCCTAACTCGGACACGGTGTGCGCCGTGCCATTCACGAATACCGTCGCTTACCGGGGCGCCCTAAACGCAGCGCCTAATGTAGCGAGCGGTGTCGCCACTCTGACTCCGACAGTTGCGACGGGTTGGGCGGCAAATGGTTTTGCAGGGTTGCATTATGTCCGCTTCGTTTCGGGTGCGAGGTCTGGTTCGTATTACCAGATAACTGCGAACAGCACCGGTGACGTGACCATCGATCTCGCAGGTGATAATCTGAGTGGAGTCACAGCGGGAGACCGCTTCAAGATCTGCAAGTTCTGGACTTTGGGAACCCTCTTCCCTCCCTCCACCCAAACAACCTTTGTCCCCTCGCTGGGAACCACAAACACTCAACGCCGTAGTTCGTTGCGCCCGTCAAATAACATCACAGTGGGGACGAATTTGTCCCCTTTGGAGAGCTTCTACATCGTCGGCTCAAACTGGCTCAGGGTAGGGGGCGGGACCACACCGGTGAATGACACGATAATCTGGCCCGATAGCTATTTCGAAGTTCGCCACAATCACAGCACCATCACCGCCTCCACCACATTCACTTCGGCTGGCGGCGCTGAGTTGACAGACTTCAGCACGCCCCTCGCGACACGAACCACTGGCCAGCAGGACAATCAATTGACCAACGGGCGTCCGATCCCCGTGCGCCTGGCCGATCTGGATCTGGGAACAACCGTTTTCATCAATAGTCTCGGAACGTCCAGTGCCCAGCGACGGGATCAGCTCCTGGTGTACAACAACGCTGTTGCCGATTTGAACCGCTCTGCCTCAGCGACATACTACCGGGTAGGGACGAATTGGTATCGCACAGGCGACGGTACCGTCCTGCATAACAACGACACCATCGCGGCCGGGGTGGGATTTGTGATCCGGAAATATCAGACCAGCAACGGCGCAACCGTCTCTTGGACAAACAACCCTTATTAAAGTGGGGAAATTCGCCCACACCGTCGTCAAGTAACATCCTGAATGTGGGGCAGACTGGCCGAGTGCCGCAGTGCTTGTTGCGGCTTCATTTCACCTCCGGTACCGACAGCGGGACTCGAACCCGCACGGTGCTCACGCACCATCAGATTTTAAGTCTGATGCGTCTACCGATTTCGCCATGTCGGCCAGCGAAGGAAAAGGAAAAAGAAATGGGATGGACTGCATAAAGCAGGGCAGGGGGCTTGGCTAGTGCAAAATGAGAGGGAGAGCGAGGGCGACTGGGGCAGGGGCTTATGCTTAGTCCACTCCGTCAGCGGAGTTCGCGAGGCGCAGGGCCGGACAGCGGTGCTCACAGCTTCGTATGATTCGGATTGGGAATCGAGAGCAGATCGTGTTCGTCCAAGGTGACTTCGTAGATGCCAGACGGCGTCTGGTACCTCACGTAGAGGGTCTTCGGTTCAAATGGCAGAGGATCGCCGTCCACATTGAGGTCGGACACAAAGAAAAAGCTAATCACGCCATCCCTTATGGCGGCAGTCAAATCGCTTCGGACATCGCGATAGATGCCGATCGCGCCGAAGTTAGCGATGAGGATGGTGAGCGGATCCAGCAGGGGGAGGGCCTGGTAGAAACGCGTGGTGGAGTTGTTCACCGTATCGATGATGCCGGTGGTGGTGGTGCTGGCCTTGACGGGGGGCCCGAGGTCTTCCCAGTTCACCATGTTTGATGAGGTCTGCACCTGATAGGATTTCCCGGGCACGGAGGGCCAGCGGAAGGTGAAGATACCGGCGGCGAGCGCGGCGGAGGGCGAGGGTTTGGCAGGCACGGACTCGCTATTGAGCGCGGGGATCACCAGGGCATTGCCACCAGTGTCCGGGGAATAAGGAACCTGCACTGAGAACGAACCTTCCGCATTGGAGTAAGCGACCAACAGGACACCATCAATGCGAGGCCACTCATCATTAGTCAGATCGCCCTCCTCCATTCGCCAGACGATGTTAGTGCCATCGTTGATCTCACTTCGGATAAACGTGGTGACGTCCCACGTCTGCGTGCCTGCGGTATAAGTGGCGGAGTGGACGACCAATCCAGCAGGAGCGGCAGGTGTCTTCAAGGTAAGCCGCACCACGGACTCCATGCTGGTGGTGTAGGTGGAACTGTAGTGTGAGGAATTCTCTCCCGCATTGGGATCGAGGACAATGATGGCTTCATCATAGATGACATTGCGGAGCTCGACCGCGTAGGTCCGGTTGAAATGAAGAATGCCTTTGTAGTCTTCCATGCCTCCAGCGTTGCCCGATCCGCCAGCAGATCCATTGGCATGAGTCATCTCCCAGCCGAAGTCCGCGCCATCGTGTTTCGCGTAAAAAAGCCGGGCATCGGAAGGGTGCAGGATGAGGGCGCCGTTCAGCCAGGAGGTATTCTGCACGACTGGCGCGGTGGAGGGGATGGACTTCGTAGCCGAAAACCAAACGGGGGCATTAAAGGAAGTAACTGTCGAGCCATAAGTGCGCGTCACTCCAAAGCGGTAAGCGCCATCGGGAAAATTCATCATGAGACTGGCCAAATCAGGAAAGGACTGCTCGTACTGATAATGCGCGCCGATCAACTGGGAAGGGGTGACAATGGTGACAGGATTCGGCAACCACAACGCCCCGGGAGGCAGGGTAATGACGCCGGTGGCATTCGGCACCGTGTTCCGGATATTGCCAATGAAGCGGTAGGGTAATGCGGCGGGCGTCGCCGCTGCGGCGCTGGTCTGCTCCCAGAGCTGAATCTTGCGTGCTCGCCCTTCGTCTGTCGCGGCGAAGATCTGCGAAGCCGCCACGTGGAGGAGGATGAGTGCGATAAAAAAGTGGCAGATGAAATGTCTCATCATCGTGATGCGCGAGGCGAAAGGAACGTCGCATGGCGTGCGGGTTTCTCACGACTTTTTCCACGCCACAATGAATTCGCAACAAAGATTGGCACGGTTATGCTGAAATCTCACGTTGGATGCCGTTGATCGCACCTTGCTGGCGACTGCTATGCTTTACCTGGTCAAGACTGGGGTGACTGCTCGAAGGCGAGACCGGATAAGGTCTTCAGCCGCAAGACTTTAACTTTGACTCCGCCAATACCCATCATTAGGAAGGAATGTAAGCTGAAACCAGAGAGGCGGATCGATAGTTAATATCGAAGTTTGTTGATATCTCAAACAAGACGAGATCGCACCCAATCGCGATTGAATCGGAATGGCGTATATCCCAGGCGCACATACCACGCGAAGAGTAGGCGTGAATGGCAAAAGGAACATTATGTGGACATACGCGCGGTAGTTGTTGACTGCCGCGCGTGTTTAAGGTCGAATCGTTATTATCGAGATAAAGGCCCCCACCTATTGTCAACCAAGCCTTATCTATGAAGTGGAAAATTCTCGGCCCAACGGCCACTGTGTTCGGAGTGGCGCTTACCTTATCGTCTTGTGCTCTCCCAAAAGGCAGCACGGATGACGACCCGGGAAGCGACACATTGAGCGTAAAGGAAAAATTTGAGAACTACGATCTCAATGACAATGGTAAGATCAGCCCCGCTGAGTACAACGAGGTCGCGACGCACATCACGGTGGTGGCCTTTGACGCCAACGAGGATGGAGCGGTCACGCTCGCTGAGTGGCAGACGCTAGAGGGAGCGAAGTCCGATGCCAAGTTCGGCAAAGTCGACCGCAACAAGGATGGCAAAGTCACGATGGAGGAAGCCCTGGCTCACTCCAAGGTGCATAAGCCTTTCGCCAAAAGGTTTGCGGCTGTTGACACGAATCGAGATGGCTCTGTGGACCTCGCTGAATGTGAGGCGTTTGCCGCCAAGGTGCGGTCCACAATGAGGTAATTTAGAACCCGGAATCCAACTGCTTCCCATTATGAAAAAGTTTCTATTCCTGATCGCAGGCATCATTCCGCTCTGTATGAGCCTGACTCAATGTGTCGTGGCCCCCGCCAATGAGGGCTACTACGCTAGCGCCGACTATGATGATGATGACATTGATTACGATGTTGACGTAGGCGTAGGCTATACCGGGGTTCCCTATCGCTATGGCTATGGGTACGGCGCCACCGGACGGATCGCGTCCAATGCCATGTGGGCAGGGGCTAGGGCCTACGGAGTTCACGAACGCAACGAAACGCGGCAACATCGTATCGACAACCGCGCAAATCATGCGGTGAACCGCTACCATGGGGCTTATCGTCCCGGTGGTGGCGCCGCAGTGCGTGGTCCTGGCGGCGGTGCGGCCTACCGTGGCCCTCAGGGTGGAGGTGCTTATAAAAGCGGCGGTGGCGGCGGCGCGAAATACGGAGGTGGGAAACCTCACAGTGGCGGGGGGCCGCGTGGCGGCGGCGGTGGACCACGCGGTGGCGGCGGTGGTCGTGGCGGCGGCGGAAGAGGCTAGGCTGATCCTATTGCTCACCATTCATTTGTTCAGGCACAGACTCTCCTTGTGAATCAGCAGGGAGAGCCTGCGGAGATTACTGAGATTGAAAATGGATTGGTCGGCGTGCCTTTGGCATTCGCTGTCGCTTTTAGCCTTTATGGGGGAACCAAGGCGCGTGAAACGTTGACGTTGCATGCAGCGCGCGTTTCTCACGACTTTTTCCACGCCACGCTGAATTCGCAACGACGGCTCTTAAAAAAACCTATTTCAGCCAGGATTCGACCAAGATGCGGCTGGTCTCGTTACATGCCTGGAGTCCGTAGGAGTAGGGACGCAGGCCCCCGATATGGGCAAAGGCAATATCGTGTATGCCTGAAGGAGATCGTCCGTCTTGCGGTGAAGCGAGGGCATAAGCAGAGGTCACCTCCACGCCACCAATCTCACAGACAGGTTCATCATCCTTACTGAAGACGCGACCGCCCTCTTTGGCCTTTTCAAAGGCGGGCGAATCCGTTCCATCTGCGAACGGCGCGGAGGCTTTGCGGATGAGGCCGCTTTGCACGAGTCCCTGAAACGGGAAGTCCTCCAGAGTAACGGGCTTCTGACCGCCGCAGTCGATGAAGAGGCGATAAGCCACTTCAGTTTCGGACTCGGCTTCGCTATCTTCGCTTTCCTTCTTAACCGTCACGAGGGTTTTGCCTTTGATGTTCTGCTCCTCGGTGACGTTGGCCTCGGCTTCCACGAGTTCCACCTTGCCAGCATCATACAGCGCCAGAAGCTTTTCCGCAGAGCACAAGGGCATGGCGGCGATGACATTCATCACAAAGGGAAGGAGCTCCGAGTGCAGCGTCATGTGGTCCTCAGCAGGCATAAGCTCCGCGTGGAAGTTCAGTGTGTAGAGGAGATCATCGAGTGCTTCTTTCCAATGGAAAGGCTGCTGTTTTTTCTCCTGCTCTTTTGCGTCGGCGTACTCTTTGCGCATGCCTTCAAAGGGGTTCACATACTTGTGCTGACTGGTCAGCTTTTTTACGAAGTCTTCAAGCGTGAAGTCTGGGTCACGTAGGTCCTGAGCCTCTGCAGGCATACCGTCTTTTTCAAACGCATCGATGAGAGTAGGGCGGCAAACCTGATCAAAAAAAGCATGCAGCCGGAGGTAGCCATGGCGATCCCGCAAGCTCAGCAACGCTTCGCGGCTGACGTGGCGGTAGATTTCCCGCATCGGCTCGACCTGAACGAACTGGAGGTGAGGCAAGAGGCCATCCTTGGCATGCATGATGAACCTCATCTTCTCGGTGCCGGGACGCGGCTCATACACCAGCGTCCCATCCTTATTCACGAAGTCCCCATGACGATGCGCAAGCGATGACAGAACATCAAACGCGCTCAACGAAGCCCCAAGCATGCCGATGGGAAAATTGTAGAGCTCTCCTTCACGGGGCAGCAGCTTTGCGATGGGCCAGGGGGAAGCGTAGTAGCCTTCGTCAGGCCGGTCTTCATCTTCCCATTGGTGTCCGGTGGAGAGAACGACTTTGCTAAAGCGCAACGTTTCCCCCGAGGGAATGGTGATGGCATAGATCTCGCCACGGTTGCGGTCTTTACCTTCACCGCCAGTTTCGTTAGACGATGGGGTGGAATCCGGGTGAATGTCCGAGACACGGCAGCCGATGTGCTCCTCGATCTGGAAGCCTTTTGCAGTGAGCCGTTTGATGAGTTCTTTATACTGGGCGTGCAGATACTTTCCCAGGACAAGACGCTCATAGATGGCGTCTTCGCTAATTGTATCCTTCTCGATGTCCATCTCTTGCAAGGCCGTGGCATCCTGAGCGCGCAGCCAATTCACCAGGCTCTCCGGAAGTTTCGGAAACTCCTCGGAAGAGATGTTGGACATGTTATACCGATCCGTCGTCGCCGGACTGTAAGGCATGCCCCTGCCGGGAAATTGACTGCTTTCAAAGAGATGAATCACATCAAGGCTCTCTCGCAGGGCCGCGGCATGCGTGAGGATATGCTGCAGCAGAAAGATGGCAGATGGCCCTGTGCCAATAATCGCGAGAGACTTGTAGGGATTCATGGAGTGGGGTCGGAGCGCGAGGCCGCTCAAAGCGGGATGGAACTCAGTGGTAGGAGTGCGGGGCCGATTTTGGTCTGACTAACGATGCCTTTCAGCAGCAGCACACATGATATGACGGAAAATGATCCACGTGAAGAAACGATCGGCGCAGGTGAATCGCACCCGGCTGCGGTTTGGACTGCCCGCTTGTTACACATTTATATCTCACCGGGCCATGACTATTGGGGACGCCAGGGAGAGGGGCGCATGACCCATGGCATCCAGAGTGTGTCCGAAGTGGAGTGTGTCGCCGGCCGGGGGCTGCGAGGCGACCGCTACTTCGACTATCGGCCCGACTTTAAAGGGCAGATTACTTTCTTGGACATCGCCATCGTGGAAGCGGTGCGGCAGACCTACAAGCTGCCCAAGCTGCCAGCCTCAGTGTTCCGGCGGAATGCCATTGTGCAGGGCATCGATCTTAACGCATGGCGCGATAAGCGCTTCATCTTCCAGGGTATTGAATTCGAAGGCACGCAGGAGTGCTCACCCTGTGTGTGGATGGACCGCGCCATTGCACACGGCGCTCAGCAATTCCTTAAAGGAAAATGCCGGGGAGGTCTTCGTGCGAAGATCCTCACCGGCGGTATTTTACGCTGTGGGTATACTGACGCCGCAGCGGGGATTTAAAGGTATCTTCGAGATACCCCAGCTATTTATGCAGGCTTGCTGGCATCGCGGAGATTGCGCACGTTATCGTGAGCCGCCTTCACTTCTGCGAACTGCTTCTGTAGCACGCTAGCCACATTCTGGGAAAGTTCGGGTTCCTCCAAAGCCTTGCGATAGGCCGCCACGGCCACGTCCACATTCGGAGAGGATGGCATGTTCGTCCTTGCCGACTTTAAAGGACAGATCACTTTCCTGGACATCGCCATCGTGGAAGCGGTGCGGCAGACCTACAAACTGCCCAAGCTGCCGGCCTCCGTATTCCGGCGCAACGTTATAGTGCAGGGCATCGATCTCAACGCATGGCGTGATAAGCGCTTTATTTTCCAGGGCATTGAATTCGAGGGCACGCAGGAGTGCTCACCCTGTGTGTGGATGGACCGCGCCATTGCACACGGCGCTCAGCAATTCCTTAAAGGAAAATGCCGGGGAGGCCTTCGTGCGAAGATCCTCACCGGCGGTATTTTACGCTGTGGGTATATTGACGCCGCAGCGGGGATTTAAAGGTATCTTCGAGATACCCTCAGTTATTTATGCAGGCTTGCTGGCATCGCGGAGATTGCGCACGTTATCGTGAGCCGCCTTCACTTCTGCGAACTGCTTCTGTAGCACGCTAGCCACATTCTGGGAAAGATCGGGTTCCTCCAAGGCCTTGCGATAGGCCGCCACGGCCACATCTTCGCCGCGTTCACATTCGGAGAGGATGGCATGTTCGTCCTTGGAAACAAGGGCGGCCTTGATGTTGATCCATCCACGATGCAGGGCGCCTGCGACGGAGCCGGAGTCAGCGGGGTCTTTCTCACCGACTTCTCTGGCAAGGGTCTGAAGCTCACCAGCAAAACCGCTGCGTTGCAGGGAATACTCGGAGAAGAGGGACTTCAGTTCCGGCGAGTTCACATCGGCAGCAGCAAGCCGGAAACCTTCCTGGCCGTCCTTAAGGGTTTCGATGACATCATTTAGAGTAGAAGCGTTGCTCATATTATAGCTTCGCATGTGATGATGGCGGGAGACCTGAAAAGTTTAAATCACTTGCCAAGTTTGGGAGCTACTACATGCAACTCGGGGTCTGTTATGAAATTAATGGAAGTGTTCGATCGAGAGCATGGCGAAGAAAAATAGCCTTATTCAGACATCAATTTTTCCGTACAGATTCTTTCATAAGAAGGACTTTCTCATCGATCTCAATACGGTTTTTGAAATACGATTGGGCGCGCTCCCGCAGAGGATAAGTTCTGAAGCCGGTGATGGGTGATTTGGGATTACCCGAGGGCTGCCATTCGTAGCCGCCATGGTTTTGAAGGCGGCGAAAAAGTTCGACATCCTCCTTGGTGATGGGCAAGAAGAATTCTATAGCAGCACGGAGGGCGGCACCTCGTGCACCGAGTTCGTATCCGTCAGGGGAAGATTCACTACGGCGGGCCTCTGCCTCAAGAATCTTGGCGATCTCCCCCATCAGCGGACTGGGGCCAAAAGCAGGCGGAAGTGTTCCGTCCCAGCGCGTCCGGAATGGCCTGATATGACTTTTCTCCTTTTCGTGAGCACGCACCGTTGCCGCCATGTCTTCTTGCAGAAGCCGTTGCCAGTGGGAACCCAAGGAAAATAATATTCGGTGTGCTTTTTCCAGGTGCCAGAGCCGTGTCCGGTCGGTGGCTTCCATTTGGACCAAAATAGCGGCCTGTAGTTCGATGCTGAGTTTAGGGCATGTCTCCAGCAAGAGAGCCCAGCTCTTGCGTTCATTCAGAAGTTCGATGCATCGCGCAGCGACGGGGGAATTTGGGATCAGAAGCCAGCGCTGGAGTGTGCTGTCCGGGGCGGCCTCCTGCATGAGCGAAGTGGCGGCGAGGATGTAATTGATACCTCGCAGTTCGTCGTTCGTGCCGGAAGGAAGTACGCTATCGATGGAAGAAATGAGTTCCTTCCAGGTGGCGATTTCTTCAGCCGTACCGGATTGATATCGACGAGCAAGGTCGCCAAGAACCTGCCAGACGAAGGCCCGGGTTTCCGCGGGAGAGAGCTGGGGGTCGGCGGGTTCAGTTTTCCCTTGAAGTAGCCCCTGGCAAAAGGCGAGGAGGGTGCTGACACTCGGCGTGCCCGAGATGGGTTGCGCAAGGATGCGGCGGATCTCCGTGGCGGAACGGTGAGGCGGGATGGGCTTGGAAAGCTGCCACGGGATGTCGGAGGGGTGCGTGTCCCAGGTTTCCAGGCTTGCCTCCAGGAGGGGCTGGAGACCGGGATAGTCACCGTGGTGCTGGATCATTCGCATGGCGAGCAGCCAGGTAGCGTCCGGCCCCGCAGGGATTCTGAGGGTTGGATTCCACAGGGGACCTAGGTACATGGTGAGTAATTCAGGCAGAAAGCCGATGGTGGAAAAGTCCGTGGCCGCGTCAGTGATGTCCTGCGGGGACACAAAGCCTTCGGCCTCATTCGAAGATGCCCAAACACCATATTTGTAGCGGACCTTCGCCTTCACGCCGGACTTAGGGCGGTAACCTAGAAAGCGGGAGTATTGTCCGGCTGGAAGATCAATTGACGCGTTACTAGTGCCGCACCAGCCGGGGCCAGGGGCAGCCTGCGCTCTCGCCCAAGTGCCGTCAGGTTTCTGATATTGCAGCTCCAGAGACCGTTCTTCCCCGAAGCCGGGAAGGGGCTGGCCATCGGCGCGATTCACGATGTAGAGCGGCACGCCTTTGTCATCCGCAGCGGCATAATCCGCGTAGACGATAAGCTTGCCGGGGACAACTGGGACTTGCGGCGGCAATTCCACATTGGGCCTGGGGTTCGGAGGACCCGGGTAATGCCTGGAGGATGGCGCAATATACCTTTCTGGCTTGGGGTTGGTATTGAGAACTTCTTTCTCTTGCGTGCGAGTGACGGAAGGGAGTGCAAAAAGAATTGCACAAACCAACAAGAAAACGCGGTGGACACGCAGCGGACTTGATGGGTGCTGTGAAGATGCCGGAGTCATGGGGTCAGCGGTGGTGAAAGCCATCCGGGAAGAGCGGCACGGTCGCCGGTCAGTCGATGATGTTTTCAGCATGACGAGCGAGGGGCGAAATTCTTTTATTTCTTCACGTTCTCGATCTCCATGGTCAGCTGACGGCTCCAGATGAGGTCCTCCGGGAGGATACCCTCCGGCGAGGACGCCACGGAAGGAAGTCCGATCGCGAATTTTATATAACTGAGCGCTTTAGAGAGACGCGAGCGTGGCACCTGAGTTTCTTGAAGCGGAGGGGCTGCGGTGGGCGGTGACCCGAGTGAACCGCTCACGCCGATGATATGGGTGGAGGACGGCGGGCGAAGTCGAGCCGGGAGCGGTACGTCGGGCGGATGATAGAGCGTGCACTCAAACTCTACAGCGGCGCCTTTATCCAAGCGCTGTGAGTAAAGCTTCGGTGCATCAGAGGGCTTCATGGACATCAAACGCCACCCCGAATAGCCCTGGTTATAGATATGAGGAGCGGGGCCAGATAGACCTGGCAGGGCGTGGTAATGGAAGTCCTCCGCAGTGTCATTCACCAGGCGTAACCTGATGGTCCTTTGCCTCTCCCGGTGCTCGCCTACCAACACCTCGCCTTTGTCAATTATCTCGATGTGGGGCAGCGCTGGCGTGCTGAAGTAATACCATGCCGCATAGCCAGCGATGATGAGAATGCTCAGGATGAGGAAGGCAATGATGCGGCGTTTGCGCATAAAGGATAATTTGGCCGCTGTGAAACCCTACGGCTCGGGATGATTCTGGTTGGGAAGCGGCGGTGAATAAACGAGACCCGATGGCAGAACGGTTGGGGTAATACGGCGCTGGATGGGAAGACGCAGATGGTCTTTTAGCCAGTTCACCGATTTGTCGAAGGCGGAGGGCAGAACACGTTCCGCAGTGGCATAGGGAACGGCTGCAGCGGGTGCTTTTCCGTCAGATTTGGTGACACTGACGCCAATAATAAACCATGGAATAGCCGGGTCCAAATGCGGCACATGGTGAAACGTGATGCTCCCGCCTCGGGGCAGGAGGTGCTGCGTGAGATTCAAGCTGCCAAGGTCGGAGATGCACAGCCAGCCGTAAAGGGGCACGTCGACGTAACGATGAGCGGCCGGCTCCGGATGAAGAAATCCCTGGTAGTAATAGTCGTGCCCGGTGTCATTGACGAGCCGCAGGGTCACGGCTTTTTTCTGGCCCGACTCACCTTGTGTGGTCTCCTCGACATTCTCACTCACGATCTCGATATGAGGCAGCGCTGAGCTGCGGAAAGAGTGCCATGCCGTGTAGCCCGCGATGATGGGGATGACCAAGAGGAGGAAGATGATGATCCAGCATTTGCGCATGAAGAGAAGATCTGGCTCAGCGTATGTTATTGACCCGGACCGCAGGTGTATAGATGAAGCCTTCGGGAGGGACCACCTGGTAGGTGAGACGGTCTGGCTTGAGACCGAGGTAGTTCCTCAGCGAGTAAATAAACCGCGCTGTGCGGGATGGCTTGAGATAGGTCTCAGCATAGTCCGGCAATGAGGCCGGGGGCGAGTGAAGCCTGCCACTAATGCCGAAGACGACCACACGCGGATCGAGGGCGCCAGCCAGAGGGTGAAAACATTCGAACTCAATCTTGCTGCCACTGGGCAAGAGATAGGGAGTGAGGGTCCCCGGGTCACCGCCTCCGGTAATGCGGCCCCAGTCATCGTCGTAGCGCATATAGGCAAAGACCGTCGGCTCCCCGGGATCCATGGCATGATAATAAAAGTCATGCGGCGTGTCATTAACGAGCCGCAGGGTGACGAGATTAGGACTGAACTTATCGATGGTCTCCTTCACATACTCAAGGCGCGGCAAGGCCGGAGCGGGACGGTGCAGCCATGCTGAATAGCCAACGATGATGAGAGCCACGATAAAGATTGTGAACAGAAGAGCCTTGGTCTTCCGTGGTGGCGCGACCACGTGGGGAGATGCTTCATCGGCGCCGGGGCTGGGGCTCTCTTGATGCCGAATAGTCATGCAGATGAAGCAAAGATGATGATCGGCCGTCAGCGTGTGCAATGAACTCAAGAGATCGTTTCCTCAATAGCCTAACAAAACGGCGAACCGCTGCCAAGCGTGCGCTTAAACGGGGGGGTGGACGGCACAACTAGCACGACTGTTCCTGTTGATCCACGGCCGAAGTTTTCGCTGCTCCTGCCACAAATAAGCACCATTACCGTCTAAAGGATTTCATTAAATATGAAAATTATAGGATGGAGCGAATGGCTCGGCAGTCGGCAAACTTTTTACACGCGCATGTTTGCACGGCTTCCCGAATACGGTGGCAATATGAAGCACCTCAAAACACTTCCGTCCGCTGCTGAAAGGTTTGCCATGTCTCCGCTTTGCTTTGGAGGCAGCCTCGTGAATTACTCCCATCACGCGCGTCGCGAGCCCGCTTTGCCTCTTGCGGCTGCGGTCAAGGTCACGCTGGCGATGCTCGTGGCAGGATTGGCGTATTTCTGCGCGGGTGCGTTTTAATTCAATGACCCATTGGATTGAAGCGCGAGAGTTAGATTCGGATCGCATTAGGTGATTCGCATTGAAGCAAACAAAACCGGAAGTCGGCATGGTGCCTCACAGCGCTGTGGTCGGCTGTTTTTACGCCCGCGTATCGCGTGAATGAGGATTCTGGCAGCTTTGATCGGTTGTGTATGTTTCCGCTTGTTGGTAGAGCGTGCGCGCGACGGGAATGAGGATGCGGATCAGCATGCCAAAAAGGCGAACACCTGATCTCTTTCTCAGGGTTGGCTTAGCCCGGGTCCTGCGTACGTTACATGTGTTTGGATCTGCCAGCGTCCTGATATTAGGATTGCACAGGCGCTGGTAGGGCCAACTGTTATCGGAGCATCTCGGTTGATTCTCTGGACAGCAAACAACCAACAAAGCCCGGTGCATGAGTGTGCGCCGGGCTTTGTTGCGTCAAATGAGGAGTAGGCGAGGCCGGTTGTATGAATGGCGTCGGGAAGTTGGCGATGTCTATTCATTTCACACAAAGGCACAAAGGCACAAAGGTTGATGGGTGATGAGCAGTGATGGCGAGGAAAGATGCCGTGCCTGGTGGCATTCGCATCGACGTGGTCTCTTCGTGCATATCGTCTCCTTTCTCAGGATCGAGATATTTGCCGTGCTTGGAGTTGGTTTGTGGTACGGAATGGAAAACCGTGGGAGATTGTGGTGACATTTGCGCGACGGCGTGAACAAATGGTTTCTCGTAATTGCTGCCAGATGTTGTGCGAATTAAGCTGCACGGCACAGTTCAACACAACCATGACTGTCGCTCGTTTCACCATCTTCTCTGCATGAACGGTTCCGAACTTTCCCAACTTTTGGCGGAGGCGCTGTTTAACAATTCGCATCTGTTTGAGCCGTCTGCACCTACGACAGGTCCGCACTTTTATACGCCCCCGGTGACTCAGGAGGAACTGGAGCGGAGGGCTAAGTTTCAGGCGTTTGTGCTGGATCTGTTTGCCCAGGCGGCGGAGCGGGCGAAGAGGCCTTTGTCCCCATTACGCATCGTGGTCGAGGCTGACCAGTGGCATATACCAGTGGATTCCGCAGGGAAGCCTAAGCTGGTCTCCGCGAAGAGAGGGGAACACCGGGGGGCAAGATTGCGGCCATGGGAGCCTGAGCCGGAGGCGGCGCTATGGCCGAAGGGTGACGGTGGGCACTTGCTGCCGGTCTATCTTTATGCCCCCGAAAGTCAGACGGATGCAAAGCCTTGTCAGGTGGTGGATGGCCGGACGCTGGCCCGACATTTGCCTGATGAACTGGATGGGCTGCTGCTGCACTTCGCGCCGGAGGCCCCGCCGCAGGAATTGTCTCGCGGGCACTTCGCCACGCTGCGGGAGATGGTGGCGGGCCTGGACTACGAAGCATGTCTGCTAGACCCTGCTCCAGGCCAGGTCGAGACGCTGCTGAATGGCACGCTCTATGTGGAGCGTAGGGGGAAAAAAGGTGGGCTGCCATCCTCCCCGGCTGACGTGGGGTGGTCAGTGTGGGCCTACACGCATCCGCAACTGGCGTCTCATGCCGGGGATGATCCGGACCTGGTGGCGATGCCGGCACGGGAACTCTTCGCACGCTTTATGAAGGAGGATGAACTCGACTCCATCCAGTTCAATCTGGATAACCGCGAGGAACGCGGAAAGGTGCACAGCATCTACTTCTCACCAGCGGAGGTACATCATCTGCTGCAGGGGCGTGACACGCGCATCAACGCAAATCCTCCAATCGTGCGCAGCCGGTATGAACTGGATACATGGCATGGCATCTGTCTAAGAGGAGCGATGGAAAACCGCGAACTGCGTGTCTATGAGGAGAAGGATGAGGACGGTCGTCACCTCATCCGGATCAAGTGGCGGTCCTATGGATCAGATGCCAGGGACCAATTCACACCATGGCTGGTTTTGTTGCCGGAAGCGGAGGGGCAGAAGGCTGCGGATCTGCCCTCACAAGTGATTTGCCCGGGGGAGGCGATCATGATGCTGAATGCCGGAGATATTAACAAGCGTGCGCCGGCTGCGCTTTATGATCCGGGAAAAGTCTGGTTCGGCAAACTGATGCAGGTGAAGGCGGATGACATTGAGATCGCGAAGCGGCGTGAGTATATGGCTTCCCTGGTGTTGAGTTGCCTGCCGAAGGGTGTCAGTAAGGTGCCTCGCTCGGCCATGCTGACGCGGCATGGCGCGAAGAATCTGCGGGAACATCCTCATGCCAATAACCGTGGCTGGCTGGAGGCCTCGCTGGCGACTGCGCGGCGTTTTACGAAAGCATGGGCATGGCTTTAGGGAATTCCAGATGGAGTCGTGTGTGAAATGCGTCCTGGGTGAAGAATTTGGCGGCTGCGCCCCTTCACGTATTTCAGTTGCGGATGGGAGTGTGCGCGTTCCTTTGTGAGACCCCATGGACCCTGCCGCCGCTCTTCAGAACTTCCGCGCCAGCGTCATCGAGTTTGACGAGCTCTTTGCTTATCTCACGGCGCACCGCACCTGGCAGGTGCCGGTAGGCCCGGACGGGAGGCCTTTGCTGGTCCCAGCTTTGGCGGATGGTGGACTCTGTCTCTGCGCGTGCGTGGCGCCGCTGACGCATGAGGAATGGGCAAGTGTGACGGAAGCCAAGCCTGCGTCATGGATAAGCGTCACGGGGCAGGGCCTGGTGCATGATCTGGTTTCGTTTGTGCGGGAGACTTGTCAGGGTATCGCCTTTGAGTTTGGCAGGCCGTGGCGGCTGGATTTTGCCTTGGACGTGCATCTGGCTACGCTACGTGAGGCGGCCAATGTACCCATGGTGGAAAGGTGTCTGGCCAATCCCGCGCCGGGACAGATCCACTGGTTTCTGGAGCATGAGTGGACGGTGCTGACGCTGTGGGATGAGCCTCTGTCCGTGATGGCGGCGCAGACATGGCCCAGCATCCATCTCTTCACCAGTGAGACGGAGGCAGTCCGCTTCCAGAGCACGGAAGCATTCGACCTGCTGCGCATGTACAGGCTGAAGGAAGTTCGCTACGAATTCAAGAACATGGCGGGTGAAGCGCTCTTTCAGAATCTGGCGGCACGCGATGATTATGATGCGATCCTGTTTAATCCGCCGCCCGCTTTCACTCACTGGCCGGACTGGCGCTACATCGGAGGGCCGAACTATGCGGCAGAGTTGCTGGCGGGGCGGGATCAGCGCCACGGGGCGGAGATCCTGCAGGCGAGGTCCCAGGCGGAGATCGATCTGCTGCTGAAGCTGGAGCGGCGAGGGGACGGCTCCTACAGCGACGCACAGACTGTGCTGGTGGATCACCGTGCGGTGCATTACATCAATCGATCCGACCATAAGAGTGCCTTCCTGCCTTACTATTACGAAATTAACGAGGGTGATGGGGACGCGGCGAAGCCGAGCTCAATCCTGTGTCCCGGCCTTTTAGCTGACTATCTGCAAGGCTGGCCGGGCCTAACCGGGCTGGAGGCCCTGGATGGCGACCTTGATGCAGAGGAACGTTGGGAGGTGTTGCATGAGTGGGAGGAGCAATCCGTACGAGTGGTGGAGGAGTTGCTCAAGTTCGTACCGGAAGGCCGTGAAGTCATCCCAAGGCGGCGTCTGCGCTCCGTGTATGGAGCCAGAAGCTGGGTATACTATCCGCAACAGGGCGAGCGGCCGTGGATCCTGAAGATGCGGAACAAGGTGGAAGCGAATTTCGAACAACTGAGGGCGGCCTTGCTTCAGTCCAACGGCTGAGTCAGCTTCCGAGAATATTTATAATTCATCGATGTCCAGAGTGAAGAAATCAGCCCGACCGGGCCAAGGTGCATCATCTCCGTCGCCGGACGATGATTTGCCGCAGGATTTTGCGCTTCGGTTTGAGGTGTCTCCAGCGGTGAGCAACGGCGCTTTGGCAGAATGCATTGGCTTGTTGGTGGAGTCGCCTGTGCAGGGTCTGCGCGTGGCAACTTCCACTCTTGCCTTTCAGGTGGCGGCTGAGGAGCCAGATCATCACTGCCCCATGCAGATCCACATCCACCGTGCCACGTCTGGCTGGGTGCCACCGGCTCTGGCCATGACACAAATTTTCCGGCTATGGCAGGGTCTGCGCAGCAGTGGCTTCACCGTCACAACGGATGGAAACTGGTGTGAACATTTCAAGGAACATCAAGAGCGCCCAGCCGGTGATGCGAAGCCTTGTGTGCCGTGGATGAGGGAGCAGCGGCTGGGGGAAGGGGAACAATCAGCCAAGCGAGTGCAGGTGGACATTGATGCTGTGAATGGGCTGCATCAGGCTTTAAGCACCATGCTGCCCTTCTCCGAATGGCAGCGCTCACCTGAATTTCTCCGGGAGTTTCCAGAGCATCGTGCGATCAATGGCGAGGTCTGGGAGATCCTACTCTCGCACCGGTCCGGTCTGGAGGTATTGGTCCTGCTGAGTCAGGGACTCATCAAATGCCATCGGATTCTGGGCCACGCCATACCCTGGAGTGTTGCCCAGCGGAAGGCACTGGACTCGCGGCTGAAAAGTGTGGCTGGTGAAAACGGGTCTGTGGATGGCGCGATGACACGCCTGCCTTTCGGGAGGCTGGCCAGCAGCTTGCCCCGGAAGTACGCGCCTTTTCTGGAAGAGCTGGGGTCAGAGTTTTCCGCAGTCGATATGGATAGCGATTTCGGGCGGTATCCCCGCAGGCGGCCAGAGATCCCGTCCATGACCCTGCCAGGTGGAGAGGTGTGCGGAGAAGCGGCAGGTGTACGACTGACGCTGAGCCTGCTGCTCGCTGCGGGCTTGGGCGCAGCCACCTTGCAGGCCATGCGTGTGGAGGCGGGCACTGATCTGAATGCAGCAGAACCGTTTGCGGACTGGTTTGCCATTGATTGTGGCCCGCATCATCTATGGGGAGATAACCGGGGGCGTGTGCTGGTATGCGGAGATCTCCCGGGGACGTTGTATGAGTTTTAGAAGTGAGTTTGATTGGGACGCAATGGAAAAGAAAAAACCCAGCCGGGAGTGCCGGGCTGGGTTTTAAATCGGGAGAGAGGAGAGAGGAGAGAGGGAAGACTGAATCGAATCAGACTGAAGCGGGGGTTTCCGCAGGGTCGGGTTCAATGATGGCGTCTGGGTCAACGAAGACTGGTTTGGGCTTCACTTTTGGCTTGCTGGCGCCGTTGCCGTTACCATTGCTGTTCGCTTTGGCTGGCGCTTGTTCCTTTGTGGCTTCAACGTTGCCGTTGCCATTCTCGGTTCCGTCGCCGTTCGCATCGGCTTCGGGGCCGTGGTCGTCGTCGGGATGCGTTTCGTGGGTGTTGTCTTCTTCCTCGGGGTCGATGAACTTGCCGTGTTTGAAGTTGGCCAGTTTGCGGACGCGCTGTTTCTCAGGCAGAGGGGTCATCTGCATGTTGATATTGCGGCCAGCCATCTTGGGATCCTGGTCCAGGGTGGCCATAGTGGAAAGATCTTCGCGGATGCGCTTGGCCAGGATGAAACCGATTTCCTGGTGGGCCATCTGGCGGCCTTTGAACATGAGCTGGATGCGGACCTTGTTTCCTTCGGAGAGGAATTCCTCGGCGTGGGCGAGCTTAATAAGGTAGTCGTGCGGGTCGATGCCGACGCGGAATTTGAGTTCCTTCAGTTTGCCGCCTTTCTGGGCCTTGGCGGCTTCCTTTTTGCGCTTTTCCTGCTCGTACTTGTATTTGCCGTAGTCGACGATCTTGCAGACGGGCGGGTCGGCGCTGGCGGAGATTTCGACGAGGTCGAGGCCGCGTTCCTTGGCCATGCGGAGGGCCTGGCCGGTGAGGAGGACACCGATCTGAGCTCCGCTGATGCCGTCGATGACGCGGACCTTGGGCACGCGGATGCGTTCGTTGACGCGAGTTTGATCCTGGTAACGGTTGTTCCGGTTGTAGCCGGGTCTGGGGCGGTTGTTAGGGAATGTGCTAATGACGGGTCTCCTGGGTGGTTCTGAAAGAGTTAGCGACAGCGGGATGAGCTACAGCCAACAAAAATGATCATGGAAATGGGAAAGGAAAAAGAAGAAGCAGCAGCGGCGGCGCAGTGCATGACTCCACGGACGGACAGTCTGGTGCTGGACACGGCAGGCTCCATACAGAACTCGGTCATGACCGCTCAGCAAGCACAACCTGGGATACGCGCTTCATCATAAAGTATGGGTATGGCGCGGTCAGGCTGGCTGAGTTCGATTGGGTCATGCGTGCGAAAAATCTGGCCGGGTGGGGCGTGGTTGTCAGCCATCCGAAGAACGGGGCTGAGAACGGTACGGAACCGGGCGAGGATAATTTCAGGTTATTCATGGGAAAAGCAAGGGATTTTGCATCGGAAAAAATTTGTGCTGGCCTTGTCAGGCGAGGGGGGCGAATGAGTTCTTGGTTCGTAATTCTTGGTTGCTGGAGGGGGAAGCGTTGCACCGAGTGTTATGGGAATTCGGACAGCGGGAGGGGTGTGGTTGTGTGATGGAGACGGGTAGGGGTGGTTTTTGCCGGTTTTCGCGAGGGCTAGTGCGGTTGGGTGGTTGAACCGGGTCAGAAAGGCGTGTAGTGGCGATGGGGTATGCAGGAACCGGCGATCTTCCGTACTACGTAGTACGGAATGGCGGAAAATGATGAGGGGTTTCAAGTTTAAAGTATCAAGTTTCAAGAGGGGCGGGTGAAAGGCGTACCGTAGTGCGACGGGGTGGTGGAACTGGGGTGGAAAGGCGTGAATTGCCGGTGAGGCATGTGGGAATCGGCGTTATTCCCAACTATGTCGTCGGGAATGGGGTTCGCTTCGAGGAATCGCAGCGAGTGGCCGCTTGATTGAGTTGCGAATTGCGGTTGGGAGTTTGAACCGGGGCAGAAAAGCGTGTGGTGGCGATGCGGCGTGCTGCAATCCGCGATATTGCGTACTAGGTAGTACGGTGTGGCGGAGAAAAAGGTGTGAGAGGCGTTGGATGCGACGGGGCGTCGGCGTGCGGGTGCGAATGCGAGTACGGACAGGGATTGCTTGTCTGGCATGCGAAGAAGGTGCCAGAGGCTGGGGCGCTTGCAATTTACGCCGGGGGCGGTTGGGACGAGGTGGGGGTGGAAGGGGGGGTGGGTACCTCGGTCCGTTTGTCCTGATCGGGTCACTTCTTAAGCAGCTTCTCGCGCCAGCGGCGCACGCTCATGACGTTGAAAGGTTCACGTTCACGGAAGAGATAAGTCACTATGTTCTGGTTGCCATGCTTAGCGCTCCCAACTTCGATTGTCTTCCGCATATCCCCCCAATGAACCATGTCCTGGCTATTTCGGGCCACGAGCATGACTGGGCGAGCTTGTTTCTTCCAGTAAGTTACATGATACGGATCAATGTTTATGTAATCGAATTCTTCGAGAAGAGGGTCAAGACTAAGATAAAGGAATATTTTTTTCCCGGTGGGTTCGCCTTGTTCATCGGCTGAGAGAGGGTCAGTTATAAATTCGATTTCCATGGCGATACCGTGATCACTGATGCTGAACTCACGGCTGATCTGACCGGCATTGGCGACTGTGGAGATGATTTCGCCGACGAGAGCGCGTTCCCTGCTCTCGTTGTTCAATTCGACACGTACTTCCGTTTGCAGTTCGTGCACAAGTTTCCGGATTTCGTCGCCCATGAAGTATTGCTCGATGTCATCCCAAAGATTCACGCGCTTTTCGCATTTTACGCAAATGATGGTGGGAGGCTTAGGCTTCAAGAAATGGGTGGTGTTTTGGGACAGTTTGTCGGTCAATCTTTGTTCGGTGATCCACGCTCCGAGGCGTTCCATAGCAACCTCGCGATTGCCCACAGGTGTTTGACATTGAGGGCAGCAGTAGTGCCGCAGACGCTCAGCATTCGGAGCTTTTTCGCTCAGATGTTCGTGCACGTAACGTACAAAGAGAAGCTTTTCCGTGATGGGGATGGCCGGGTCGGCATAGACTACTAGTTCTGCGGCACCTTCGGAACGTCGTTCGACTTTGACGCCAAGTTGTTTGTGGCCCATGGTTTCGAAATCTGCGGCATAGCGCCAAAGGCTTTTTTGTTCAAAGGGCTTGGTGTGGTGCAGCTTCACAACGAGAGTGGCATAGATGTCATCGAGGAATCCGCTGAATTTATAGGTCATTAGGGCCGCAGGAGCATCGACGAGTTCGGGCCGCTCTCGACGGTAATAGCTGGGAAACGTGAGAATGGGGCCGTCCCCGGTTTTTTCCCGGAGGCAGAGACCTTTGCCCACGAGGATCTGGTGCATAGCTAGGAGGACGATGCGCTCGTCATCAATTGGTAGACGGGCCTCTGGACGGTGAAAAGTGAGATCGGCATTGAGGACACGTTCCTCCGGCAGACAGCCGCGTTCGTGTGCATCCTCGCGCATGGTTTGAATGACGGCTTGGGCATAGGCATTGATTTGCTCTGGCTGGAGCAACACCCAACTGCCGAAGTCGAGTTCCCAGACCACGCCGGGTCCAGCCAGCAGGCGGATGACTGCTTTCAGTTCTGCGTCGTTGAAGGCAACAGACTCGCCGATGAGCAGCAGACGAAGCGCATCCCGCAGTTCATTGAGCCGCATGAGCACACGGCCCTCATCCTTCAGTTTGATGATGGCCTCCTTAAGCCGCTGGAAAAGGACAGGGGATGAGCGCCAAGGGATGGCATCCCAGTCAATGCCTGAAAGGATGGCCTGCTTGAGACCCTCGCAATTCAACCCTGTTTTGGCGCTGGTCTCCAGGAGACATCTATATCCCCGTTCCTTTTGAAAGGTCTCGATTTTAGCCCGGCTGTGGCGTAATCCTCCGGCATCGACACGGCCAGCCACAAGAAGCTTGCGGAATTCTTTGCGTGAAGCGCGCGCGAGGTCGCGGTCCCATTGGCCGAGAGATTCAAAGAGATCCTCTTTTTGACCATCGAACACCAAGACAGCAAGCGCTGTTTCATCCATGTAGAGTTGATGGATGAGCCGTTGGTCGGCTTGGCCGCCAAAGTCCCAAAGCCAGATTTCTCGTTGGACGTCGGTGTCTGCATCGACTGGAATTTTCCATTGAGTAGCCCAGGCACCTACAGTGGAGTCGGTTGCCTCCCAATCTTTGTTAAGATTGGCGAGTTGGCGGGAGAGGGCGGTTTTGCCTGAGCCACTGTCGCCGACCAGGAGGACTTTGGCATTAGTGTAAAGGGAAGTGCACTGTGAAGGTGGCAGCCCTTCTGGTTTCGTTAAGAAATCTTCAAGTGGCCAAATGCGGACAATGCCATTATTTGCGCCTGAGATAGCAACATACCTACCGTCCTGGTAGCCAAAACTGAGGTTCGCCACCAAGTTGGAATGTCCCACTAAGGTGCCTAGGCAACTGCCTGAGTCCAGATCCCAGAGATGGATCGTGCCATTGGCGGCACCGGAAAGCGCGTGGCGATGGAACTGAGAGAAGGCCACGCTCCAAACGGAGTCAGCATGGCCTTCGAATACGCGGAGGCATCGACCGGAATTAAGATCCCACAACCGAACACTGCCATCGCTCGATCCTGAAAGACATTGCTGCCCCTTCGGGTCGAAGGCTACAGCAAAGACGTGGGAAGTGTGTCCCTCAAGCTCCTTGATACGGCTACCGGAGGACAGGTCCCAGTAATACAAGCTGTGATCAATCGATGCAGCGACGGCGCGCTTCCCATTAGGTGAGAAAGCCACACTCCAAACGGCCTCCCTATGACCTTCCAGAACTTTGAGGCATTGGCTGGATTTCAAGGACCAGAGTCGGACAGATTTGTCGTCAGAGGCCGATAGCATCATTGTACCGTCTGAGGATAGAGTTACGCACCTGACTGGGCCGGCGTGCCCTTCAAAAGTGTGGAGGCATTGGCCAAAATCCAAGTCCCAGATGCGGAGTGTGCCATCCTCAGAAGCGGTGACGGCCTCATGCCCACGGCGCGACAAAGCTACGTCGTAAACCGAATTTTTATGCCCAACGAGAAGCTGTAAGCGCTCGCCCGTATCTAGCGAGTAAAGCTGAGCAGTCCCGTCATCAGAGCCGGAGAGGAGGAGTCGAAAATCCGTGCTGACGGACATGCCTCTGTAGGAACCACTGCCTGAAACAGAAAAGGAGTTTTGGGAGCCGGTGTCGAGCGACCAAATCTTCAGCGTGCCGTCATCCGAGGTGGAGACGAATTTCTTGCCGTCGGGTAAGAAGGATGTGCTCCTGACTGTATTATTATGACCTTCGAATACCCTCACACACTTGGCTGAAAGCAATGACCAGAGACGAACAGTCCCATCCGCTGAAGCGCTGAGCAGTCGGTGGCCATTAGCCGAGAGCGAAATACTTAATATTGCGCCAGCGTGGTCGTTCATCTCAGGAAGGCACTCGCCGGTGTCTAAATCCCAAAGACAGACGGTGCCATCGTCCGATCCAGAAAGCGCAAAATGACCATCTGGAGAAAAAGCGACGCTTCGGACGACGGCGGTATGCCCATTAAACGTGTCCAAGCATTCACCGGAGTCCAATGACCAATGACGCAACGTGTCATCGGCAGATCCTGATAACGCTTGTTTTCCATTTTGAGAGAAGACGACACTCCACACCGCAGCGGTATGGCCCCTCAAGACTATCAAACATTCGCCAGATTTTAAGTCCCAGAGAGATATTGAGGAGTCGAAGTTGCCAGTGAGCGCTTGCGTGCCGTCAGGGGCGAATGCGACGGTCAATGCTGGAGAAGTTAGTTGCACTTCTTTCAAGCAAAGTCCTGACGGAATATGCCACTGCCTGAGCGACCTATCTTCAGAACACGAGATCAAATGAGTTCCATCATGACTGATGGCCAGCGCTAAGACTGGACGCGTATGCGCTTCGAATACTTGGACGCAGCGTCCGGCGTTTAAGTCCCACTTCCTAACAGTCTGGTCGGAGCAACCAGTGAAAGCGTATTTACCGTCAGGGGATATTACGGTGCCAAGGACTAATCCAACATGCCCAAGCGATATTACATTGCAGTTGTGCAACGAAGGTATGCCCCGAACGGTCGCCTGTTGCAGGAGTGGCGCTGGCTGATTTAGGGTGGAGATGGTGGCCTCGGAGCCGCAGGCCTCCCGCAATTTTATATAACATTCGTCTTCAGCATCAGACGCTGATGTGATTTTTCGCCGATCAATATAGAGGAACTGCTTCAATGCGCCTTTGATCTCGGCGTCATCAAGGCGCACGGGGATGAGTCTGCGCTCTTTGTTGAGGGGGTCACGGAAGAGGTAGGTGCCGCCTTCGAGTTCGGCCCAGTCGGAACCGAAGGCGTTCGCGGACATGAAGAGGGCCAGGGTGCGGGAGTTTTCCAGGCCGTGGTTGATTTTAGATGGGATGCTGTCGCCGGGTTCGAGGATGAATTCATCGAACCAAACTTTGAGGCCGTCGGCGCGGAGGCGTTCGGCGATGGGGCGGACGAGGTGTTTGTCTTTGGAGCTGTGGCTCAGGAAGACGTCGAACTCGTAGGGGGTGGACATGGGTGGAACGATTCGACGCTATGCTGGAACAGAGGCGGGGATTTGTCGATGCTTTCGCAAAAAGTTTCAAGTTTGAAGTGTCAAGTTTCAAGTCTGAAGAAGGGCGAGGAGGTCTGTTGGACGGATGGTGTTGGGGGCGTGGGAGGAGCGGGGTTTTTCACCGCGAAGGCGCGAAGGCGCGAAGTTTTTTAAGGGAGGAAGGGTTGGGGGGTACTGGGATTGTTTGTGAAGGGAGTTTGTCTTCGGGTGTGCGTTTCACTTGTGGAGCATTGGCTGAGGTCGAGGGTGTGTTGGCGTTCTTTCCACCCGTCGGAGCAAGCTCCTTCAACCGAGCGGCGGCAAGCCGCGTGCACTCCGGGGAACGCTCGGCGTCCTACGCTGCGCACCCCGGCGAAAGAAGGAACCTGCGACGCGAACCTAGAGCAGTCCAAGACGCTTCGCGCTCGGGATAGAGGAATGCGGTGGTGAGGCTGTTTGGATTGCTGGAGCTTGGTGTGGCTTTGAATTGGAGGCGGCGGAGCGCAGCGAGTTTTAAGTTTTAAGTGTCAAGTTTCGCTTCGCGGCTGCGCAGGAAGAGGGAGGTGAGGGTCGCTCGGACGGATGGTGTTTTGGGGCGGGGGCGGAGTGGGTTGTTTTTACACGAAGGCACAAAGAGATGACACCAAGGCACGAGGATATCTGGAGGTAGGGGGGAACTGGGCGTGAGCTCTGGTTTGGGAGTTGGTGGGAGTTGGTGGGAGATATTACTGGGCATGCTTGCCAAAGCGTGTCGTGCCTTCGGCGTGCCAGCGCAGTCCAAAAGGGTGTGGGTACGGCAGAGTTGGTTAGGTGAGGAAGGGTGTTGAGTTGATTTTTGGTTCTTGGTTCTTGGTTCTTGGTTCTTGGTTCTTGGTTCTTGGTTCTTGGTTCTTGGTTCTTGGTTCTTGGTTCTTGGTTCTTGGTTCTTGGTTCTTGGTTCTTGGTTTTGCGTGGGGACCTAGTGTCAGGGGGGGATGCGATGTCGATCGCGCATAGGGCGACCCACGCTGGGGTCGTGGTGCCTTGCTGTGGGACCCCGGGTCCGCGAGCGGACCCGGGGCTATTCACGGAGAACACCTCCGGTGTTCGGGCACGAACGACTGAAGGAGGATTCGAGAAGCGGGGCTATTCACGGAGACACCGCCGGTATTCGGGAGGAACAACGGGATGAGGGTGCGAGCTCCAGCAGAAAAAGGATGTGGGTAGAGCGGAGTTGGTTGGGTGAGAAAGGGTGTTGGTAGAGTTCTTGGTTCTTGGTCTGGAGGGAATGATGGTGAAGGGTGGTGCAATATGCGGGGTGTGGTCGGACGATTTTGGAAATTCGTCCTACGGCGTCAGCGGTGAGGAGTGGCGTGAGGGGTGAGGGAGGAAGGAAATTTGCGGCATTGCGCATAGGGTGACTCACGCTGGGGTCGTGGTGCCTTGCTGAGGTAGCGACCCCGGGTCCGCGAGTGGACGCGGGGTTATTCACGGAGAACGCCGCCGGTGTTCGGGGAGGATGACGGGAGGTGTTGTTCAAGCTGGGTTTGATCGCTGGGGGGGCGAGGTTCGCGTGTGATGGCTTGAGTTCAGGTTCTGTTTCGCTG
This sequence comes from Phragmitibacter sp., assembly GCA_965284365.1. Classification (GTDB taxonomy): domain Bacteria; phylum Verrucomicrobiota; class Verrucomicrobiia; order Verrucomicrobiales; family Verrucomicrobiaceae; genus Phragmitibacter. The sequence goes on along the minus strand of OZ260079.1, from coordinate 6,033,153 downwards.
ACTTTCGGATGGATGGGCTCCTGTGAGCGTGGGCAATTTGGAAAGGGGCCTTCCTGTGCCTTTGATGGTGGGCGATTCGGAGATCGCCCCTCCTTTTTCGTCGGCGGCCGGGGTCGAACGAAACGGCGGTGCGAGCTCTGGTTTGGGAGTCGGGGGCTCTCGGTGGGGGTTGGCGGGTGATATTTTGCTTGGGTCGCTTGCCAAAGCGGTGTCGACACTTCGTTCTGCCACCGCATTCCAAAAGGACGTGGGTGGGCGGGGTGAGTTAGGTGAGGAAGGGTGTTGGGTTGACCTTGTATTTTAAGGTGTGCCTCACTCCACCGGGTTGCCCGTTTTGGCGGAATTGATGACCTTCTGCAAATAGATTTTCATGCCCTCGTTTTGGATATCGTTCAGGGCTTCCTGGAGCCAAGGGACGTCTTCGGGTTTGAGGGGGAACTTGTCTTTGAGGAGGAGGGTAATCTGATACTGGTTCATCGGATCATCTTTGCGGTGCAGGCCCTGTTGGAAGACTTCGATGGCTTGGGTGCGAGGGAGGCCTAAGGCGGCGATGTAGCCTTGGTACCGGACTGGGTCGTTGGGATTTGCGATAAGGAGGTCGACCCATTCGCGCAGGGGGGCGGGTTCTTTGGGGAGCCAGGGTTGCAGGACGTTGATCTCGTAACTGATGTCTTCGTTTGTCAAAGCTTTCAATTCCTTAAGGCGCTGGGTGAAGAGTTGGGCGCGCTCGGGTGTTTGGTAGTGCTCCAGAATTTCATGGCTGATGGCGTGGAAGGCTTTTTTGTCGCGGAAGCGGCTGATGATGACGGGAGGCACGCGCGGGTCCCTCCAGCCAAGTCCAGCAGTAGTTTTGATGACGCTGCTCCAGAAAAGCCAAGCGTCTTCATCCGCAGTGGGAGCGGCTTTGACAAAGGCTTCGACGATGGCGGGGAAGTCCTCGCGCTCGGCTTTGGCGAGCACTTCGGGAGGGGTGTCGCGATTGAGCTTTTTCAGCAATTGCTCGGCCCAGGCTGTGGTGCCGGGGACGGCGGGGAGTTCTTCAAAGCCCTGCCAATCGGAGTCGACACCGAGATAGGCACCGTCTTTGATGCGCAGCTTGCTTTGCATTTGGAAGCGGTAGCCATTGGGATGGCTGCCGGGGATGATGTAGATCCAGCCGTCAGGTTCCTCACGATCGGGTTTGCCGATAAGTTCGCGCACGGTTTCCGCAGGGGTGCCGGGGTCGAGCCAACTGATGAGGGCGTAGGGGCCGGAGGTCTGCTTGATATGATCGAGCCACTGCTGGCGGGTGCGGGCGGGCGAGGATGACTTCAGCCGCATGGAGCGGCCGATGCGGGCATATATGGACTGGGGCAGATAGGTGTGGGTCCACTCTGCGAGCACGGCGAGGCGGCCATCGCGCATGGCCTGGGCTTTTTTGACATTGCCGCTGGCGAGGAGGCTGAAGCGGAGGGCGGTACCGTCGTCTTCGAACATGCAGCGTTCGAAGTGGAGAGGGCCGCAGCGGCAGACGGTTTCGTCGAAATCCTTTGCTGGTGTGATGACCTGCCAGAAAGCGTAGTAAAGGTGATCTTTTCCGACGGTGAGGTGGTAGGAGCGGCCAGTAGGTGTGATGGTTTGTTGGCCTGGAGCTTGATTCGGCGCTTGAGCCCTGACTCTGGTGTGCTCGTCTGGCGTGAAGTGGGTCACCTCGACGGTGATGAGAGGGTGATCGGGATATTCAAAGCGGACCCAGTCATCTTCAAAGGTTTTCCACGGGGCAGTGTCGGGGTATAAGTAAGGCTGACGTTCCTCGGCGGTGATGTCGCGTTTGGCGTCGTATTTAAGATGGTCGAGTTTTTGGGATTTGAAGGGATAGTCTTGTTCTCTTTTGACCATGCCGAGGCGCTGCTGGAAGGTGCGAGTGGCCGCGGCGGTGGTGGCGGTTTGTGGTATTGGCTTAGTGACTGAGTTCTGTTCCGGCTGGGAGTGCGCCAGCTGTGAACCAAGCCAGATCAATACCGCAATAACTCCAGTCTGGGTCCGGAACCTGGCCCCGGGATGTAGCCAGAGACGAGATAGCTTTGAGCGGCGGTAAGACATGCGGGTTTGTGGATGATGCCATGTCTGCGGTGCCGTGGTAAAGTGTAAATGTCCGAGCGGGTTTTGCTCCCGTTACTGGGGAAGTAAAAGAGTGTATTTTCGGTATGAGAGCGAGAGGGACGAGACAAATGAATAGGGATGTAGTTAAGCTATGGATCCCTGACTCCATGCCATCGGCTTCCACCATCTTTACCTTTGCTCAGATGCTCTGCCCTGTGGTGGTTTGTCTAATGGCGGTGCGGCGGGTGAGACCTTTCTTTTATGAGCGGGTGTCTTTCTTTCTGACGATGGTGGTCACGTGGATGCTGACGGGTGGGCTGGGTCTGCTGGCGCTGGAGTTGAGAGGGAAGGAATGTTTGGTGCGGTATGAAAGGAGCATGAGTGAGCTGAGACTGGCCGAGGAGACAAATGAAGTAGGGGTGGTGGTGAAACGAAAGCTGATGAAGGAGGCGAGGCAGGAATGGTTTGATTTCGCGGGGCGTCGGTTTCCGAGGATCGCGGTGGGGGTGAGGAGCGGGTTTTGGGTGTCGCTCGTGTTTGTTGGGTTCGGTGTGGTATGCGCAATGAATGGGTGGATTTGGGCTAGGGAGAGGAAGAGCGAGCAATGAAAATTGCGTTGCGCACGCTTACGTGGGCTCGCAAGATGAGGCATGGTTGCCCTTTGTCGGGGAGATGATAGACGAAGCGCATCTCAGTGGGGTATCATCCTGAGGTGTGTATGCTTATGGCTGGCCGTCTTCGGTTTGACGGCCTGTTCGACGAATTTGGGTCCTGGGCCAGCGTATTTAGGAAAATACAATTACTGGGGGAGTGGATGGTATGCGGGGTATGTGCTCCGGTTGGATGAGGAAAAGTTTACTTTGTCCTTTTTTACCGATGTGGTGGGCGTAGCTCCTTTTGAGGGGGGAGAATACACCATCACGGGAGATTACTCGGTAGAAGGCAAGTATTTGAAACTGCATCATGAGAAGGTCCCTGATCCTGTGTGCGTGATGCTGCGGTTTACGAATCGGTATGTGATTCTGACGCCAGAGCAATACAAGTCCTACCTAAAGACAAAGGTGCTTCCTGAGGATGGGCTCTATCAGCAGCGAGGGAAGAGAGACTGAGGAATTGCGAGGGTGGCGTAAATGAGAGCCGCGCCTATCAAGGCATTGTCTGGAGACTTGCTGGTTCCGGTTTCAGCTCGTCGGAGCAAGTTTTTGTGCGTGCTACTTTTTGTTTTTGGCCTTAGCTTTTTTCGCAGGTTCGGTTTTGGATTTAGCTTTTGATGCGGCGTTGGAATTTGCCGCTGGCTTTGTCTTTGTCTTTGCCTTCAGGAGGGCATTGAGGCCTTGCCAGACGTGATTGCAGATGTCCCGGGAGTTTCTGCATGTGAGGAGGTCCTGGTTTTGCTGACCATCGAGTCCGTTGTTTAAGAGGTGCTTGAGTCCATCGGGTGTTTTGGCTTTTTGGATGTTAATCCAGAGCCGCTCCATGGCGATGTCTGGGGTGAGGATGTCTGGAAGGGGAGGCAGCGGGAGCGTCGGGTTGGAGGGTTTTTTCTTCGCGGCGGCTGCGAGGGTGTTCAGTGCTTTCCGTTTGATGGCGAAATCCTTGCTCTGCTTTTCATAAAACTCGGGTGTGAGCTCGCGCGGACGGGAGGCGGGCACGCTGCTGAGCCATCCGGCCAGCTTTCCGGCGGCGCCGCCGCCTTCGGCGAGGAGGAAGACGGGCTTCCGTGCTTCGAAGGCATGAAGGACTTCCTCGAAGATGCCTGGCATGATGCCGGAGGAGGCGAGGATCTTTCCGCCGAGAAAGATGTGGGCGAAGGTCCTGAGGGTCCTTTTTTTCCGGTTGCCTGTGATCGGATCGTCCGGCAGTACGCAGTGGAGTTCTTTACAGATGAGCCGCCGGACGTGGGACAGGCAGCGTGATTTGTCTGCGAGTTCTTTTTCATTGGCTGCGGAGGCTTGTTCGCGGAAGCCTTCGGCGCTGCTGGCAGGCTGATCCGGAAAGACGCCGGCGTCCTCTGGCGGGACTTTGATGAAGGAGCAGATGTCCGTCCATTGAGCGATGTCCTGGGAGGTGATCTTTTTGATATCCGGCCAGAAGATGGGATTGAAGAGGCGGGGAGTGGGGATGCCGTCTTTACCGGGGGTGGCGACGACGCCGGTGTCGCGCTCGGTGAGGAGGAGGTTGAGCAGGGTGGCAGTGAAGTTAACCCGTTCCTTCCACGGAGTGGAGGGGCGGAGGGCGCTGGGCTTCGACCCGGCGTAGAGGATGGAGGCCTGACGGCGCAGGATCTTGCGCAGCAGGCGCATGAGCAGTTCGTTGATATGCTCGTCGCCGATGCCATGGCGGAGGACATCGGCGGAGTTTCCCACGGAGATGGCGACGACTTCGCCTGCGAGGTCCGGAGGGGTGTCTTCCTGCTGTGTTGTTCCTTTTTCGCTGGCGCGGGAGGAGCGCGCGGCGCCTTTGTAACCGCTGTCGAGCACGGACTGGAAAGTGAGGTGGGGGAAGGAAGCCTTTAGCCCCTCTGCCTCCATGCGACTGAGGCCGTAGCCGGGATGCACGATCTTGTTGGGTGGAGGGACGGCTTCACTTTTCGCCGCTGCGAGGATGCGGTTTACCATGACAGGGTCGGGTGAGCGATTGATGAAGATTTCCCCAGTGTTGCTCCGGGCGTCGGCCACCTGGCGTGCGAGTTTCCGGTAGAAGAGGCCGAAGAGTATTTCCCGCAGGAGGGTGGTGACGACGAAGCGGGCGGCGTTTGGCTGCCCCCAGCGGACGCAGGGGGCGTGACCGAGCTCGGGTATGGTGCGTGCGATCTGCTTTCCCTCCATGATCTGCACGACGACGACGGGGGCGATGAAGAAGAGCCGGTTCTGGTTGGTGGCTCCCAGTACCTCGGGTACCGGTTTCAGGAAATCGCGTATTTCTTTGCGGCACCAGGGTCTGTCCGCGTAGTGGTCGCCCTGAATGACAATGAGGCCGGCGGATTCCTGACTGATGGCTGCCTGCAGCACTTTCTCGTAGTCGTAGCTGGAGGCGATGTCTGTCTCGTCAAAGAAGGCTTCGCACTGGGTGTTGTTTTGAATGAATTCCTTCAGGGCGATGGCTTCGCGGGTGTCATCTGCTTTGGCATGGCTAAGGAAGATTTTGATCTTGTTGGGTACGAAGCTGTTTTTCTTTTTACCGGAAGTTTCGCCGAGCCGGGAGCGGAGGTCGCGGCAGAGGACTTCGGTGAGTTTAGCCATGAGTTCGCCGTCGTCCGGAGCGGCATGAGCGGAGGGGACGTGGCGGATGAAGTTCAGCCGCCGCATGGACTCGGGCATATTGTAGGCGACGGATTCCATGGCGACTGGCAGAACGCGGCAGGAGGATTTGTTCCTGCCGGGACCGGCGGCATCTTTTGCTGCATATTTTGCGACGTAGGCGCGCCACGCGGGGGAGGAAACCATGTTTGCATCCACGAGCGGGATGACATAGCTGAGGACGCCTGGTTCAGTATGAATGGCGGGCGGGGTTTCGCCTTTGCCGGGGTCTTCCGGGGCGCTGCGAAAGTAAACAGGGATGCCTTCCATGTTTTCCAGCCGGAACCAATAGTAAATGCGCCGGGCCAGCTGCAAGCCGCGATCTTTCTGCTGGCGCTGCGTGGGGGTGAGGGCGCTTTCTTCAATGCCTCTCAAGTCTTCCGGGTCGTCAAACCCGGGATGCCAGAGGATATAGATGCGAACGGGTGAAGGCAGGGTGGTGCCGGGCGCTGGAGGAGTAGCGGAGAGTGCGGGCATGGGACGGAAGAAGAGCGTATGAGGAAGTCGGCCAGGAGCACAGACTGAAGGTGCGGACAGCGCGCATGGCCGGCTGTGCGCAGACTGTATGGGACGAGGGAAGACTAAGTATGCTTACACGCCGAAGTGGCTCTTGAACGCATCTACCAATGCTTCGGCGAGACCTTGCTTCCTTGTTTGGCCGAGGGTGGCGTCTGTTTGGGTATCAGCAAAGAAGGGTTCTGTAAGGCAGCTGGGGATGGCTGACATGGCATTGACACTGGCGCCGCCGCGAGGATGGGGCGGACATTTTTTCAGGCCGCGATTGGTGGGTGGAGTGGTGGTGAGGCTGCGTCCATAAAGCGCGACCATCTTGTCCTGGACGGCGGTGGCCCAGCCCAATGAGGCGGGGCAGGCGGTGCCGTAGAGGGTTTCGGTGCCTTTGGCGCCGGGGGTGCTGTTGTAGTGGAGTTCAATGGCAGCACGGGCGCCCCAAGCTTCGACGGCATCGTAGGCGGCGGGAACGCCCCCGACATCGCGGGTGAAAGTCTTCACGGTGACGCCTTTGCCGGCGGCGTCGGCGGTGATGCGGGCCGCCAGGTCTGTATTCCAGGGGTATTCCGAGGCATCAATGGGAGGGATGCCGGATGCGCCAGGGGCGATGCGGGTATGCCCGATGACAATGGCGAGTTTGTTTCCGCCTGCTGTGGGAGGGGCTGCTGCGGCGCCGGGGCCCTCGTGCATGCTGCGGAGGGTGGGTCCTTTTTTGGCGGCCTTCTTGCTGGTCTTCTTCGCGGTTCGCGCGGCTTTGGGAGCCGGATTTTGCAACTGGTCGATGAGGTCTTCGATTTGCTCTTTGAGCGCGGTGAGGCGCAGGATGGGATCTTCGTTGTTCATAGCATTGTTATTTTTTTTGGCTACTGGATTGAGGAAAGGATCATGAGAGAAGCGATAGGCAGATACCATGTCTGCGCTGAAGGGGGCGGCTGCATGGTGGCTACAGGTCTGTTCTTCCCAAGGAGTGCCGGTGATGCGAGCGCATGCGTTTTTGGTCCGATCCGGCCTAAGGTTAAACGCATGCCGGCGAAAATGGCAATGCGTAGAGTAATAATTTTTTGGCTCTTGTTACCGTATGGTCTTGGTTTTTATTGGTATTCGTGAAAGCGGGACACGGAGGGAAAGTTTCGCGATATGTCAGGGGCGCGTGCGCTTGTTGACAAAGTCGTCCAGGAGGTCATCGAATCCCATGGTATTGATTTCGAATCCTCGCCGGGATGCTTCGGCCAGGGTGGTGGGCACGGCCGGATCATGCATGGAGATGGTTAATGTCTGATCCTGTCTCTCCTCGGCAGGATAGCCTGTGAAGAGCGCTTCGATCTCATGCCTTTGCCACCGAACTGTCCTCCACTCGCCCATATGGGGCTGGTGTAGTTTACGTGAAGGGAGGGCGCCCAGGAGGTAGGTGATCAGCCGTTCCGTCACATTCTTCCGGTCAATGTCCAAGGAGAATATGGCTTTTGCAAATTTCGGCGCAATTTGCCGGATGAAGTGAAGGCGTTGCTCGTTGATGCTGTTCAATTGCATGGACTCGATGGAATCATGGAATAGGTTCAGGGGGATGGGTGCTTTCGTGTGGAACCAGCCGTGCAATTGCTGGAAGGCCGGATCTGAAACTTCATCACAGACGATGGAGCGTTGCATGGCTGCCACGAGGTACTCAAAGTTCAGCCAGCCGCGGGTCAGGTGATCGTCTGACTTCAGGGTGATGACTTTCTTCATGAGCAATGGAAGCCGCTCCAGAATGGCGGTGAGCGTTTCCAACTCGCCAGGAGCGTAGGGCGTCTGGGGAAAGGATGTATAGTCGTAGATCAGGTAGCAGCCGTGCAAGGCGCGCAGCCGCTGCAACTGATGCCCGTGAGGGTCCGGGTCATGCACGGTCTGCCAGCGGTGGGATATAAAAAGGACGGGGGCGAAGGCGGCACGAAGACGCTCCGCCTCCTCACGCACTGGTTCCGGGGTCTGCGCAAGCTCCTGCTGGAGCCGCTGAATTGCCGCAGCATGAAGGATGTGGGATGGGCATGAGAAGGTGAGATTGGCTGACCTCCGAGTGAACGCTGCCTGCACCTGCAATTTATTACCAACAAGTGAACCCTCACTCGCGGAGATGCTGCTCTGCTTTTGAGGGATGGCGCCGATGTCCAGCGTCAGATGACTGCGGAAGATGGAGCCGGGGATGATGATCTCCCGATGCTCGTAAGTTACTGGGTCACCGTGGTCGATCTCACGCAGCCGTCGCGTGAGGTCGAAATACGTTTCTATCGGCTCGGATCGCTTGTAACCATCGGCTGCACGCTTCTGTCTTTCGATATAGGCGGCGAGGGTAAGTCCGGTGGTGTAGTCCTGATAACGGGGAAACCGCTCCAGTGAAGCCAGATCTGAAGAAGGGATGAGTTTTACCGGCGCAAGGGTGCCTAAAGCTTCCTTCAAAGGAATTTGGCACGCAACAAGATGAGGCTGCTTTTTCTGACCGGGGTCTCGGGGCGCGCCCGCTCCCAAGGCGCGGATCGTACGATACAAGCCCTCCCCCATAGAGCGCGCAACAAGAGCAATCGTAAGATAGACCCCGCCCGCGAGCAGCAAAATGACCGCTGCGATGATGAGCAGGATCGTGGTCATCCAATTCACAGAGCACGAAGGGGGGCAATCTCCTTGAGATGAAATGAGGGTGTCTCACCCACTATTAAGAATATCCGGATGGTGCCGATCGAGCCTGCGCTATTCGTCGTCTGGTTTCTTCTCTTCCTCAGCTTTGGCCCTGGCGGCGGCTTCTTCCTCTTCTCTGACTTTGGCGGCAGCAGCGGCGGCTTCTTCCTCGGCTTCGGCAGCAGCAGCGGCGGCTTCTTCTTCGACTTTGGCGGTAGCAGCGGCGGCTTCTTCCTCGGCTTCGGCAGCAGCAGCGGCGGCTTCTTCTTCGACTTTGGCGGTAGCAGCAGCGGCGGCTGCTTTTGCCGCAGCGTCAGCATCGCCATCGCTAGGTGGCTGTGGTGATGGGTCATTGCCGATGAGTTCCTTTTCGGCTTTTTCCCGCAGGGCGGGCAGGAGACGCTCGCTCAGCCCGGCGAAGGCGGCCATTGCGACGGTGAAGGCGAGGCCATTGCTGGTGTTGGTATCGAGATTTCCCAACAAGGCTTTGCTGGTAACCAGCAGGGAGATGAGGGAGCCTGCGAGGGATCCCGCGCCCCAGCGCATGAAGGCCTCCAGGTAGTGCAGGCCACGGCCCGCATTGGCCTCGCAGGGGAGGTCCACGCGGTTGGCAAGATGGCGGGAAACGCAGGCTCCGACGCCACCGGCGGCACCGCAGGCCAGCACGAGGTATTTGAGATCGGTGAGCGGATGGTTTGCACAAAAGACCAAGATGAGCAGGGCAATGAAAGAAATGACACCGAGCACGGACATGGTCGTATTTAACCAGATGAGGCTGCGCTCCTTGCTGCGCTGAATGATGAATCTCTCGGCACTGTCGAAGGCGGCGCGGGCCTCGTCTCTGGTGCCAGAGAAGGAGGCGGCTACACCCTGAGCGATGAAGCGTTTGGCGTAGCGGAAGTTTTCCCCGTGCAAGGAGTTCTTCTTTTTGCAGTTCCATATTTCTCCGAAGAAGGCACAACGGGATTCGAGTTCAATGACCCGCGCGTAGATCCAACCGGAGTCCACGGGAGGGGTCTCAAAAAGCCACTGCACACGATGCTCGGTATCCAGAAAGATGAAGGCTTTATCGGTCTCCAGGATGACCTCCTGTATGGTGACTCCGAGCATGGGTACGACTTTTCCAATGGTGAGACCCTTCCAGGAATCGGCGGGGGCCTGGACGACTGATCTGACTGCAGCGTGATTTTGTGGCATGAGGCTGAGGGGATGGATTGAACTGCCGATGAAGAAAACTAACAAAACTAAGGAGCGGTGTATCTGTCGATTGTCCGATATGATATCATTCTGACACAGATGGCAATGATAATGTTTCGCCAGGCTGCGTCGAACGGCGAGAGTGGGTAAGCGTTCGATGTTTCGGCTGCAAAGCCGTGAAGGGAAGGTCGCTCGAACTTACAGACCTGCACGCGGGAGTTCTCCGGCATGGAGCTTTCAGTGCTCTGTGAAGGAGAGGATCCCATTCCAAAGCTATAAGTGTGGCAATTCACTGGTCTGAATTGTTTTGCCAGGAGATAATGGTTCAGTTAGGCTGGGAACATGGGTGACCTCTTTCGGCTAGGAAGCATTGTGGCGCTGATATGCGTTGGCTTGATCATCCGGGCGCTGTGCAGCCGAGATGAAAATCGGGCGACGATCGCTTCTTGGGCATACGTGATCCTGTCCTTAGTCCTGGCGGTGCCGTTCATCATTGGTGGCATTCTTAGCTGGGGGATGGCGTCGAGTTTCGGGCCGAGTCCCGCGAGTTTCGCGGAGATAGCGCCTTTGATGCTGTGCCTTCTTTGTTTTGTGGTGCCGCTTGGCTTCTTATTTTGTAGATGGGGCCGGGTTCCTGGAAATATCTGCTTTGCCCTGTGCCTGCTTTTACTCCTTTCTCAAGGCCTGAAGGCATGGGTGATTTGCGTGCCCATTGTGCTGCTACAACTCCTTTGGAATGGGGTTTTCAGCGCCCGTGAAGGAGAGGATCCAGTTCCGAAACTATAAGTCAGTTATTAACCATGGTGATTCATGCGCGGTCTTGTTGTCCGAGGCTTTGTGTTTAGATTTGCGCCGAGACCCGTGAAAGTGTTATCTTGTCGTCATGGGTGGCCTCTTTGGACTGGAAAGTGTTGTGGCGCTGATGTGCGTTGCCTTGAGCATCCGGGCGCTGAGCAGCCGTGATAAAGATCGGGCGGCGATTGCTTCCACAGCCTATGTGATCCTGACCATAGTCCAGGCGGTGCCCTTTTTCATCGTGGGGATACTGACCTTTGGCATGGCATCGAGCTCTGGGCCGAGTTCTGCTTTGTGGAGGGAAGCGGCGCCCTTGTTCGTGGGGGTCATGTGCTTTATGGTGCCGCCTGTGCTGCTCTTCGTCGACTGGAGCCGGTGGCCTGCGAACATTTGCTTTGTGGTTAGCATGGTGATTCTGATCAACCTGAGCGTGCACTTGTGGCCTGTTTGTCTGAAAGTGCTGATATTGATGGGCCTCTGGAATGGAGCTTTCCATGCGCGCCAACAGGCGGACGTGCTGGATGTCATTGTGGTGGATGACCCTCCGAATGAGCCTACTGCCTATGCTGCCCGGGTGCGATTGCCGGAGAGCGATATCCAAAAGTAAGTCACTCGCCTAACAAGCCAAGTAGTTCACGGCTGATGGCATGTCCTGTGACGTAATCCAATGAGATGAGCTGATGCAGGGCGACGATGAGCCAGAAGGTGATGCGGAAGCTTAGTTTTGCGGTCTTGTGCCGGAACTGATGGCGGGCGAGGAGGCCGCCGGGCCAGCCGCCGCAGAGGTCGAGGAGGTGGAGGGTGGTCTCCGGGATGCGCCAGCCGCCGCGCTGGGCCTTTGCCTTGTCCCAGGCATAGGTGGCATAGGTGATGAGTGAGATAAGTATGGCGCTGGTGGCGATGAGCCAGCCGGGGATGTGCATTTGCTGGCTGAGGCGGATGCAGGCCCAGACGGGGAGGATGAAGAGTGCGAGCCATGGCGCCTGCACGGTGCTGCGGGTGAAGGGACCAAAGGTGACGCGAAAGAAGGGTTTTGGCATGGGATGATGGCGACGGTGACGTGAATGGGATGCGCCAAGGGGCACTTGAATTTTGCGATGTTGTGTATGAATACTGATGGGTGGATATTGTCTTTCCACAGTAGCCATGTCCACCTTGATATCTCCCACGCCTTTTCTGGAGGCGCTTGCTGTCCTGATGCTGGCGAATCTCGGGCTGCTGCTATCTGGACTGGTCACGAGATCGCACTGGGCGTTCGGTGTGATAGTCGGAGTGACGGTAGCGCTCTCTGTGATGTGGGGCGTGGCGGTTTACCGGGAATTCAAAACATGGCCATTGCTGATGACGCTGGCCCTCGGGATGGCGGGACTGCTCTGCTCCCGTTGGCTGACGATGGAGTTCTGCGCGTTATATTTCTCGGACTATGGAAGGGAGGAAAGACTGTATAACCTGGCGAGAGAGGCATCGCTCTTCCATGTGGGAGAGGCCATTATCTTTGTGCTGACGGTGGCGGTCATGCGGTCGCGGGCTGAACCAAGACTGAAGGTGAACAGGAAGGGCCTGATGGAAGATCGCTGAAGTTCTAGCTGCGGAGCCGAGGGTGCTGCTTTTCACTAATATTAGCCTGCCTATTATGTCTCGTCTTCGATCACTTCTGCCTTTGGTGATTACGCTGCTCGGACTTGTTGGTGCGAATCTGGGACTGCTGACTCTGGGAGTGATGGATCGGCTGCCTTATTATGCGGGGGTCGGACTGGCGGTGGTGATTTCGGTGATATGGAGCCGGCTGGTCTTCCGGCGACTGAGTGATCGACCGCTGTATGTGACGTTCATCGCGGGGATAGGAACGTTGCTTTGCTCGTGCTGGATCACGCTGGAGTGTGTGCCTGGGGAGCTATCCCTGGAACGGCAGAATTTGTTGGGCGTGCGTACGTTTTTTCACCATTGGGTGGAGGGCATTGTGCTGCTGCCGACGGTGCTGGTGTGCTGGTGGCGGAGTGAGGTGTAGCAGGGTGTGGGGTAACGTGGGTGTGGAACGATTTTTGGGATTGGTAGGAAGCGCGGGGTGTGGCCGGACGAGTTTGGAAACTCGTCCTACGGCGTCAGTCGCAGGAAGGTGCCCGAGAGGATGTCTTGAGTTAAGTGCGAGGCTCTGTTTGTGCACTGTGCGTTCCGCATTTGTTAAGCGATCTTCCTTGCATACCACGCATGGATGAGGGCGGTTTGCAGGAATAGGATGGGGGTGGTGAAGCCGGCGTGTTTGATAAGGTCGGTGACCTGCTGGGGAGGGAGGACGGCGACATCGCGGCCATAGGCGGTGCGCATGGCGGCGATCTGCTCGGTGGTGATGTCTGCTGTGGCCATGATGCGGAACCAGACGTCTGAGAGGCTGGTGTATTCGGGAGAGTGCAGATTGGCGGAGAGATCGGCACTGACGAGGAGGGCTTCGGGGACCAGCCGCGAGGCAATGCCGCGGAAGAAGTCGGTGCGTTTCTCTGCTTCGAGAACGAACTGGGAGACCAGGATGGAGGTGGCGGCGTGGAAGGGCTGGGCGGTTGGTGACGGAGGGAGAGTATCGAGATAGCCCTCATGAATGGTGACGCGGTCGGCAAAGCCAAGTTCGGTGGTGCGTTGGCGGCAGACGGCGAGCATGGGGCCGGAGGGATCGACGGCGGTGAAGTGCCAGCCGGGGAAAAGTTTTGCCAGATAGATGATCTCCGCGCCGGTGCCTGCGCCAACACAGAGGATGCGGGCGTCCGCTGGCAGCGTTGTGAAGATGGCGCCTAGCAGGAGGTGGAGTGAGTCTTTGAACGGAGCGAGTTTCGCAAAGCGCTGGTCATAGGCGGCGGCGTGGGATTGGTCAAAGGCGACGGGGCTCGGCTTTGCGGGAGGCTGCTTGGGGGATTGCGGGGAAGATGGAGATGGCGAAGACATGGAGAGTGGGATTGCTGAAACCGTAGCAAGAGAGTCAAACGGGGGAGTCGCGCGTATTAATCCGCCGTAAGGGGTACAATTTGAGGATGTTATGCCGTAATACGGCCAGTAGGAACGTACTCGGCCTGGTGGCACTTCCGGGGGCGGGGCTTTGGGATTACTGATGGGGTTCATCCGCGTGGCCAGGGGAAGCCCGACGGACGTGCATGCGATTCATCACGAGCAGCCACACCTTTCATCCCCCCACATCCACAACAAATCATAACCATGTGCGCGATGCATTATTACCAACATCACACCGGGGATTTCCGGCGGGATACCGCTGCGCTCGATGCCACGGAGCGCGGGGTGTATGTTTCCCTGCGGGATCAGTATTACGCCACGGGGCAGGCGCTGCCGGCGCATCTGCCTTCGTTGTATCGGGTCTGCGTGGCGCTGACCCCGGAGGAACGCCGGGCGGTGCGCCGCGTGGTGAAACTCTACTTTGAGGAGCACGAGGGGCTGTATGTGCATGCGGCCATCGAGGCAGATCTGCAGGCGTATCGCGACCATGCCGCGAAGTCGCGTGTGGGTGGGTTGCGCAGCGGCGAAGCGCGGCGGGTGAAGCGGGCAGAAGTAGGGGCTGATGCGGAGGGTGGTATGGCGAAGGACCAGATGCCGCTGGCGTTTCCGGTGGGCATGGTAATGCCGAGTAAAACAACTATCACGCGGGTGGCGGCCAATGGTATGGCGATGGGAGAGAAGAGCGGAGTGCAGGGGAAGGTGGTGAAGCAGCAGTCAACGCCGCGAGGGAGCGTGCAGAGGAAGAAAGTGGCAATGCAGACGCAGGCGTGTGCTCTGGTTGCAACCCGATGCGAACCGGACGGGGAACCGGCGGCGGAAGGCTGTGAGGTAATAACAGGTATGGCAGCGGTTGACGCAGCATCAGCGCCAAAGGTGGAAGCAGCGAATGTATCAGTGCCGATCGAAGCCTTGTCTCTCGAGATGAAGCCTTTGTACGAAGCCGGTGAACCCAATGTGAACCAAAAGGCAACCAACCAGAAACCAGAATCCATCAACCAACAACCAGAGTACTTCTCTGCTGCTGCAGAGAAGGGTGTGTCTGCGTGTGAACCTGCGCGTGAGGGAGGTTTGTATGTCGATAGGGTGGTCACCCCTTTTTCAGCAGCAGCAGAAAGAGGAGATGAGGTGGCTTTGGAAGTAGGGGAGACGGGAAGTCAGTGTGGAGGGAGGATGCAGGCGGCTTCTGAGGCAACCGCAGCAGCAGTGAAAACAAAGAGGGTGGATTCAGCGATTGCAGATGCGCGTCTGGCGACCTTGCAAAGCCGCTATCATTGGCTGGATGTGCGGGCGGAGTGGATGAAATGCCTGACGTGGTGCGAAGCGAAGGGTCGTGTGGCGGATGAGGAGATGCTGGTGGGATGGCTGAACAAAGCACCACAGTCAACTCGCGGGGCTGTCGTCGCTGGTGGGTTTGATGCGGATGGTGTCTGCCGGGGATGGGGTGGGCAGCATCAGCCGTGGCGGAGTGGGAATGCGGTGAAGGAAGCTGCGACGGAGGCGAAGCCGTTGGTCAGGGATGCTGGGACAAGACCGGGTGAAGGAGAAGAATCTGCCGGTAGCGGAGGCGGTGGGAGGACCTTGGCGATGGTAACAGTACTCTCGGCGACGGCGGCAACAACAACCGCGGCTCTTGCTGGTGCTTCGCATCCACTTCTTTGAATTTGTTTCGTCAGCATCATCATCATCATGAACATGACTTTGTCCTTACCATCGTCTCCACCGATGCCTGCGGCGATGACTGAAGCTGCGCCGTGTGCGATGCCTTCTGCGTCGCTGCCGCCTGTGCCTGAGGCCAGTCCGGGTGCGGACGCTGCGGCTGCCGCTGTTGCCGTCAATGGAGCGGAAGTGCAATCGCGTCTGGAGAGGACTTTGGATCGCATTGACCGGCTGCTGGAGGACGATGCCTTTTGGGCTGCGCGGGAAGTGCTGTATCGCGAGCGTGAGGCGATTCTGAATCAGGATCGGATGGCCGTGGAAGCGGTGCGCCGGCGGCGGCAGGTGGAGCATATTCCGTCGCGGTATCGGGAGACCTTCGATGCCAGCCGGTCGCCGTATGATCCACGCGTCCTGGCTGCGCTGGCGCGTTGGGAACCTAGTGTGGAAGGACTGGGCATTGGTCTTGTGGGACGCAGCGGCCTGGGGAAGACACGGCTGCTCTGCCAGGTGCTGTTGCGCTTGCGTTGCTCCTGGCTCTATCTGCCTGCCGCGCAACTGTCCGATCTGGTGGCGGAACGCTGGAGTGATGACCCCCGCACTGCTGCTGAAGCCCGCGACTTGTTAGGCGAAGCCCGGAGCACCCGCGTGCTGTATCTGGATGACCTCGGCGACGAACGCCGCACGGATGCGGTGTCTGAGGAACTGAAGGATCTGGTGGAGACGCGCACATCTCTGAAGCGACCGATCCTGTGGTCTTCGAATCTCAGTGAGCAGGAGATGCGGGAGCGTCACGGGACGCGTGGTGCGGCGATTGTGAGGAGGCTTTCGGAGTTTTGTTGGACGGTGTGAGAAGTCTCAAGTTTCGCTGCGCAGCAAGTGGGTTTGCTGGACGAATGGCGTCTGGGTCGGGGATTTAGTTTAATTCTTCTCACACGCTGCGAAGCCCGACGCAGGAGGAACGCACAAAGACACAAAGAGTTTTGTGTCAGGTTTGAAGTTACCATCGGCTACTCTTTGAAGCTTTCGGGGTTTGTCAGCACGAAGGCTAGGGCCAGGATTTGGGTCTTCTCTTTGCTTTTGTAGAAGCGGTCGTCCAATGCATCAAAAGCCTGTTCGTTTTTATCGTAGACTTTGCTGAGTTGTACCTGACGCTTTGTTTGGTCTGGTGAGGGGCCGGTGGGACCGAAAAGGGCTGCGGCGTCCTTCAGAATGCTGAGGAGTTCCCGGGATTTCATGGCTTCGAGTCCGGCCACGGCCTCCCTCCAATGATCGCCGCTGGGGTTCACGAAGTATTGGGCGAAGCCGCCGTTGTAGACTTCTCCTTCACACATACTGACAGCATCGTAGTATTGCTGGTGCTTGTTCAGGAGGCTGTAGTCTGAAACTTCATTGATGCGATCCTGAAACTTTTCCAGTCCGTGAAATACCAGCAAGCTATGAGCGGCACTCACGGCTACGTCCGTATTTTCATGCGTGGTCTTTGCCTGCAACAGTGGCAGGTCATCCGGGAGCCGATGGTGGCTCAAGAGGTAGAGGGTTGTGCCAAATATCCGAGACTGCGAGTAAGTCAGCTTCTGGCCATCCAGTATGGCGATGAGGGGGAGGAGTTTCTCTCGGGGCACGGACACCTTAGCCCCCGACAGCGTGACCAGCGCATGAGACAGGATGCGTGAGTCCGGCCGGAACACCTCTGGCGACAAAAAATACTCTGTGGCGCGGCGGGCATCCAACTGAAACAAGAGACGTGCGGCGTTGTCAGCGTTTTGAGATTTCTGCAGCATCGCGAGGACTTCCGGGTAGAGCGTCTGCTTGGCTTCCAGTGTGAAGGCCGGTCGTTTCATTGAGTCCTCGAGGCCGTGTAGGGCAGCACCACGAACAGAGTCCTCTTCATCCCTCAGAGCTTTCCGGATGTAAGGAATGGTAGACGGACTGTCGATGTGAGCGATGACACCTGCGGCGTCCCAACGGATCCTGTAAGAGGGGTCATCTAGGAAAGGGGCAAGCACTGAGATGGCTTCGGGTGGAGCGTCCTCATCCAATACATCGCAAGCGCGATTGAAAGGAGCTTCGGGTCCTAAATTGTCCCCCGTGGGTGTGACCAGCTTTTGACGCAAGGCAGGGTCTGCCAGCAGCGTCAGAAGGTGAGCGTGCGTGCGCGGCCCAAGGCTCTGGAGGGACTTTCGTAAGGTCTGCGCGCTCGAAGAGGATGGGGTATGAAGTACAAATTTATCGATGGCTGCGGTCACCTGGGCATCGTCCCAGCTCTGTGCCTTCGCTATCTCCTCTGCTGAGCCTCGGCGGGATTTCACCATTTGCTCCCAATACTCAGGGTTTCTGACGACATCCTTGAAGCCCCACTCCTTTTGCCTGCTATTTCTGACAAGCAGGGCAATGACGTAAATGACGGAGAGGACAAGGATAGCGGCGACAGTCCAGATGATGGGAGAGCGGAAATTGCTCATGGGAAACGTGCAGTGGGATGAGAGGAGGATGGGGCGGCCCGATCAAGTTAGGATAAACTGCAACAGCTGCCAAGGGTGTCGTTGCTGTTGGTGTGAGGTAGCAGAGCCAGTTTTTCCTGAATCTTGTTGAAGCGTGGTTTCGGTTTTGATCTATGCTTGGCACGGTTCAGGGCTGGGCCTGTCCCTGCCTAATTGACTAACGTTCATGAATGAATAAACCCCGTATCTTCATCTCTGCTGTGTCCAGGGAGTTCCGCAGTGCGCGGACGAAGGTGGAGCATGTGCTGGAGTACCTGGGGTATGAGGTGGTGCAGCAGGAAATTTGATGGGGTTTCGCTTCTGTCTCGCTGGTCGTGTGCGTTGAAGTAAGTCGTCTTCCAGCCGCCACAGTCAGTTGCCAAAGCTGTGACAGGCCACAGCAGTCCAAGACGCTTCGCGCTGGCGATTGACAGTGGCGGAAGCGAAGCCGTTTGGAGGGCTCCGTCCAGACGCAATGGTGTGGTAGGGAGGGCTTAGCTCCGCTAGTCCTCACGGTGGAGGAAGGCTGGGCGTGTGGCTGAGGCTTTGCGTCTCTTTTCCGGGGGGGATGGTCCGGCTTTAGGCTTGAGGAAGGCGCGGACTTTCTGGAGGCGCTTTTCGCCGATGCCTTTGATTTTGAGAAGGTCTTCAATGGTAGTGTAGGGACGGCCTTGGACGATGGCTGCGGCTACTTTGGTGGGCAGGCCTTTGATCTGGGCCAGATGCGCGGCCTTGGCGCGATTCACGGAGATGGTAGCGAATGCCGCGGGAGAGTCTGTTGTGCCTTTGTCTGTAGCAGCGGCAGTGGCAGCGGGCGCTGGTTGTGTTTTACCTTTCGTCTTTGCCTTCGTTGTTCTTTTTGTGGGGTTCTTTGCCGGTTTGTCTTCGTATGTCAGGGTCGGGGCAGGGGCGAAATTCGAGGCGTGTTCCAAAGCGGGCGCAGCAGCAGCTGCTGCTGGCGCTGGTTGGGCTGGAGGCTTGGTGGCCGGTGTTTCCGCTTTCGCTGCTTTGGTTTTGGATTTTACTTCGGGTTCAGCCTTGGTCTTGGCATTAGGTTTGGCTTTGGCCTTAGCCTTCGCAGCGGGTTTCGCTTTGGTTTCAGTTTCAGGGACACTGACATCCGCTGTGGCAGGTTGTGGTCCGGGCGTCTTTTCCGCCACTGTTTCTAGTGCAGGTGTGGTTGCGATTGCGAGTGCGGGAACGGGTCCGTAAGTGACAGTGTTGGCGAATTCGCTGAAATCCCTTGTCAGGTAGCCTGCGGCGCTCCACTCGCGCAGCATGAGGACGAAGTGCCAGGTGCCGTGGGGAGGTGGGGTGAACTCCAGGTCCAGGGCAGTGTTCACCCATTCGTATTGGCCGGGCAGATGCCCGAGCTGAATGCCGGCGACGGCGATGCCCTGGAAGCCGCCGCCTTTGTAAGCGTGCGGCAGCGCCCACAGTTCGAGCGAGAGGGATCCGCTCACGTTCCGTGCGTCGCGGGGATTGGTGATGCGCCCCACGCGGAGAGAGATGCTATTGCCATTGCCGTGGATGCTGTAGGAGATGCTGCCGTCGAGTCGCGGGCCCACGAAGGTCTGGAGGAGCGGATACACGGCGAAGTCATGGATCTCTGTGAAGCGACCGCTGTCGCCGCTGGCCAGGGCGAGGGATACGGCGCGGTAGGCGCTGCCGGGAGGTGCTGTGAGAAAGGCGGAGACAGAGAAATCCACGTGCTCCGTGCCTGCGGCGAGTGGGCCGATGGCTGGCAGGGGCGCTTCCGCGATGAGTAGGCCGGCGCGGGTTTCCTCCGTGGAAGCGGGGGGCTGATCGGTGGCCCACAGTTGCAGCGCCCAGTTCCGGTCGAGGGCAGCCTGATCCGCCACGTTGAGCCGGGTGTGCATCAGCACAGTATCCCTCTCCGCGAGGTAGCCATGATTTTGGCCGAGGGAGGCGAGCCTGGAATTGGTGCTGGCACTGGCCTTCGGTAGAACGGAGGGGGCGTTCGTCTGGGGGTTGGTTTTGCCGTTCTCGGTGGAGGAATGCGGAAGCGTGATCATGCGGGGGGATGTAAAAAACGGGGGGTGAATGAGGCGAGCCGGCGGGCTATCGTCAATTGGTTTATGGAAGTTTAAAACATACATTTGTGTTACTTCAAATAGGGCAAAGTAACAGGAGGGAAAACGTACCCACGTTCACGACCTTGAAAGTGATTGTCACTGTTGCGGTGAGGTTGATGCCGAAATTTATCTATGAGATTGGTTGGTAGGGCGTTAGGGGTTTGTTCGATCTTGTGTATTTTTCCTTCCCTTCCTTATGCGCGCAATCTTTGGCTTGATGGGTTTGTTATTGGTAACCATGACCCATGCGGTGGATAGGCAGGAACCTATTGAGATCGAGAAGGGGCGGTCGCCGGATGGTCAGTATCTCGTGCGGGTGACGCCGCCGGGGGAGGCGAAGGATTTCGTGTGTGTGGAGGTGATTCATGTCTCCACAAAGGTGGTAGTGGGATGGCTGCCGGAGGTGAGCGGTTATGCGAGGTTCCCGGAGTTGGCGCAGAAAGAGAATACTGTGGTGCTGTGGTCGCCGGATTCAAAACATGTGGCGATCATGGGGCGGACCACGAAGCGCACTTGGAATTTGAGCGTCTATGCCGTGGGGGGTAAGGAGATTAAGCTGGTGCCGCTACCTTCGGCGACGGAGGAGGCTCTGAAGCTCCAAAATGCGACAGAGATTGACCGCGTTCTCTCTGAGAGGCCTGTGAAATGGTTGGATGCAAATAAGCTGCTGGTTCTGGCGAGTGGAGATTTCCGGGATAGCGAGGGCGGTGAGAATATTGCGATGCAGTATGAGGTGCATGTGACCTACAGCATCTCTGAGAGGAAAGTGGCGGAAGTCTCGTTGCTGAAGTCGGAAAGGAAGGATGAGTAAAGTGAAGGTGCAGTGGTGGGCCTGAACTTTGGCCGTCGCAGAAGGCGCGCTCCGCTGGTACTCATGCCGCAGTCAAAAAGGCGAAGTCTTGGGCGGAAAGCGCTGTTTGGTGAAGTGAGCTTCAAGATTGTCTATGGGATGGTGCTGCTGGGGCGTTAGGGGTCTGTCGCTTAATCATTGCAGTCCATCTCTTCATTCTTTCCTCCTCTACTTATTCTTATGCGTGCGCTCTCTGTCTTGATGATGTTGTTATGTGTCGCCATGCCTCATGCGGTGGAGGGACAGGATGCGGTGGCGAAGGAGATTGAAATTGAAAAAGGCCGGTCGCCGGATGGACGGTATTTGCTGCGGGTGATGCCGCCGGATGCAGTGCGGGATTATGTGTGTCTGGAGGTGGTGCATGTCTCCACGAAGGTGGTGGTAGGACGGCTGCCGGAAGTGATGAGCGACACTGACCCTGCCGCGGCGGCGAGGCCGGAGAATACCTATGTGCTTTGGTCGCCGGACTCGAAGCATGTGGCGATTATGCAGCGCAGCACGAGGCGGACTTCGGAGGTGAGGGTGTATGCGGTGACGGCGGGGGGCATGACGCTGGTGGCCCTGCCTTCCGCGACGGACGCAGCGCTGGAACTGATGGGGGTGGCGACGATGCACCGGTTTGTGAGTCAGAAGCCGGTGAAATGGCAGGATGCGGATACGCTGCTCGTGCTGGCGGGAGGGGATGCTCTGGGAAGTGAAACAGATGCAAAGCCGGTGCAGTATGTGGTGCACGTGACTTACCAGATTGCGGAAAGGGAAGTGAGCGATGTGGCGCTGGTGGAGGAGAGGCGGGAGGGCGGTTGAGATGAGGGAAGGAGTTGGGAGGTGGGGATGGGTGAGGGGTAGGATGAGTGTGGTTATTTTTTACACGAAAGCGCTAAGTACACCAAGGCACCAAGGCTTTTGGATTGGGTCTGGGGGCAAAGTTGGTCAGGAGACGGACGTCGCTGGTACCTGCCGCGTCGGAGCTTTGAAGGTATTGGATCTGGTTACCTCGCACTTACGATTCCCGTGCGACGGCCGAGGCATTTACTTGTGGTAAAGTGCCGATACATAGATGAATCATTTCACCGCGACAAACCATGACTTTGAGAGCCCGCTTCCTTTGTGCCGTGGCGGTTTCGCTAGTGGGAGGGTATGCGGCGGTGTGGCTGGTGCTGGGCCTGATGGTGGGGTTTGGCGATCGTTTCATGCGGACGGCTGTGGTGGCCTATGCGCCTGAGTGTATCGCGGGTTTGGGTGCGATCTTTGTGGTCTGTGTGTTCCTGAGGAAGACGGTGATTCTGGCGTCGCGGAACAGTTTTCTGGTAGGGATGTTCTGCACCTACTGGCTTTTCGTGATGGGTTGTGCAGCAGGGTTGGCGGTGTCGGCACTGCGTTTTGAGAACTGGGCGCTGCGGAGCAATTTTCTGGATCCGCTGTGGGTCCTGGGCTTATATGGCTTGATCCCGGCGCTGGTGGTTGGTTTTGCGACGGTGTTGGTGTTGCGGATGTTTATCCCGAGGGTAGAGGACTGATTAAAAGTGTTTGTTGGTAGGAGGAAACTGGGACGTCTTTGCTGGGGGTGTTGAAGATGGTCAGGAGAAGTGCACCGCCGGTTCTGCCGCATCGGGGCGGAGCTCCTCACTTCCGAAAGCGGTGTTGTGCCTTCGGCGTGCCACCGTAGTCCAAAAAAAGAATACAGTTCGCTCGGCTATTAGGTGGCGAGTTGCTAGGTGATGAGTTGCGGCGGTGGTGGAGGTGGCTGTGATTGATTCTGTTGCCTGCGGCGTTTTGTCAGTTTAGCGAGGAGCCATTCGCTGGGGCCTTGGTGGAACCCGAGACGCTCCAACCAGAGGTGGCTGAAGAGGATGAGAAAGATCCAGATGGCGAGGGCGACGGACAGGATGGCGGGGCGGCCGAGGCTGCCGTAGAGACCCAGGCCGAAGCCGAGGGGTTGCTTATAGAAGACGAGGCAGCAGAGGAAGGAGCCGAGGAGGTAATTCGTCATGGACATCCGGCCTACGGTGCGGAGACGGGCTTTGAGCCATGCGGCAGCAGGGCCGGAAGGTTTGTCTGACCAGTGGGTGATGCTCATGAGATACACAAGGGCCAGTGGGAGTGCGCCGAGCACGAGAATTAAATAATGGAAAAAGTCCTCGGGGGAATAAAGATAGTCCGCCGCCACGCCGACGTGAAAGATGACGGCGAGGACGAGGCAGGTCAGCCACATCTTCCGCATCAAGGTCTGGCGCGCTTCCGAATCATGGAAGAATCGCTGGCGTGCCAGCCAGATGCCGAGCAGCACGCAGCCGAACATATACCACCCGGCCTGCAGCCAGAAGAAGATGATGAGGGCGAGGAAGTAGAGGCCACGGTAGATGATGATGTCCTGCCACGTGCCCTGAAGGACGATGCGCTTTTCCGCATCCTCACCGAAGTAGCGTTCCGTAAAGCGCTCCACGGTCTCAACTCTTCTTTCTTCAGCGGTTTTGCGAGCAGCGGGTGACTGCTGCTTTTTGTCAGCGGTGGATGCGGTCTTGGTCTTGGTATTTGAATCGGACGAAGTTGCAGCATTAGTATTAGTAGTAGGAGCGGAGGAGGAGGAAGATGATATTGATGGTGGTGATGATGTTGTTGGCGAGGCTGCGGCAACTTCAGTGGCGGCGATCTTGGCGGACTCCGTTTTTTTCTCTTCGATGTCCTCTGTGAAGCTCGGGATGATCAGGCTCAACACGGCCAGAGTCAGCGTGATGAAGCAACACCACGAGAAAAAGCCGATGAACCACCGCCGCAGGGTGCGCTGGGTGCAGCGCAAGAAGAGCAGGGCGAAGACGCCCACCACGGCGTAGGAGGTGAGGATATCGAAAGGGAAAAGCAGGAAGACATTGAGCAGGCCGAAGATATAGAGCACGGTCATGCGCCCGAGATAGTAAGGTGCGAAGCGGCGACCTTCGAGCTTCGCCTGATCGGCCTGCAGCGCCAGGCCCACACCGAAGAGCAGGGAGAGCAGGGTAACCATTTTCCCCTCAAAGATCAACAGCACGAGCACGTCCACAAAGGTATGGCTGACTGGCAGGTCTTTATTCTGGAAGACCGTGCCGGCGAAGAACTCAATGTTCACCGGCAGGATGCCGAGCACGGCGATGCCGCGAATGAGGTCCAGGGTGCTGAGGCGGGAAGGGGATGCGATAGTCAGCGGGGGCGGGGAGGAGAGCATGGGGATTCGACGCGAGATGCGGGATAAAGCCAGGTCATCTGTTGCGCGAGTCTTTGTACTTCTTTTCTACACTCTCTTTAATGCCTAAATTACAGTCTTTGTGGGAGTGGCCTTTGCTTTTGTGTGGTTCCAGTTGCAGGATGGCGGCGACGATCATGATGACGCCGGCGATGAAGGTAAGGCTGGCGAGCCGAAGGAAGCGCCAGGACTTTTTGAATTGCCGGTTGCGCAAGCGCTCGTCTTCATGGATCTCGCTCCGCCATCTGGGTTCATCCCAAGGCCAGAAGTTGGTGTTGTTCTCATGCCAGATGAGGAATTTGATGGCGCGCATGTGGTGATGCATGCCGTCTGAGGCAAGATATTTATGACCAAGAGCGGTAAGGCAGGTGAGAGCAAAAAAACCGCCTGCGAACTTCAGGCAGTTCCAGAATCTCCGGTCGCGAAGCGTTTCGTCGAATAGGCCGGCCTCAGGGTCTTTGAGGATGAGCACGAGCAGAAAACCAATCAGAGCCAGGCCGCCGAGCGCGAGTTTGAGCAGCTCTGACGAGAATTGCTGATAACGGTCATGCTGCTCCAGGTCCCATTTGATGCGGTCCTGGGGGATTTCCACGTTCCGGAAAGACAGATTCGGTCGTTCGTCCATACGGTTATACTATGGGAAAACTTTTCTGAGGCAATGCAGAATGATGGGATGATGGAGAAAGGTCGAAACCGTGGAGATAATCGGGGATCATGAAAAAAAGATCACGCTGGCTAGACAAAAACCTCGCTGGGGCGCGTCATGGTCTGTGATGGTGCGATTTAAAAGGCGCGAGTGATGGATACAGTCGCACGCTCCATCAATCATTCCCGACACTGTATAAATCTTATCACTGGTTTCGATATCTTGCCCGTTCCTTCTTTGCTTCTTGAACCATGACCACCCGTGACCTGGAGGATTTATATGATGCGCATGCGGGCGGGCTATACCATTACTTCGTGGCGTTCACACGGCGGGAGGCAGAGGCGCGGGATCTGTTGCAGGATTTGTTTGTGAAGCTGGCGCGAGTGTCGAAGCCTTCCGATTTGCGGAATGAGAAAGCGTGGGTCTATCGTCTGGCGCATGGCGTGGCGGTGGATGCCTGGCGGCGGGCGCAGGTGCGGGGAAAACATGAAACGCAGGCGCAGGCGACAGCGGAAGAGGCGGAGGACGGAGGCACGGCAGCGGTCTTTGCCAAGGATGGCGTGGATCCGGATGCAGCGGTGATGGCGCGGCAACTGGAGGAGGCGCTGAAAGCGCTGCCACAGGAGCAGCGCAGTGTCTTGCAACTCCGGCTGTGGGACCAAATGACTTTTGAAGAAGTGGCGGCGGCACAGGACATCCCGCTGAACACGGCGGCAAGCCGCTACCGCTATGCCCTGGAAAAGCTGCGGGTGCTACTACGCCCGCTCTACGAGGAACTGACCTGAACTGAATCTACCTGAACTCATATGAATGCGAATACCCATGGTGGGAGCAACGGGGATGGGAGTAACCATGATCCGCGGATTGATACTGACAAGGAATTGCGCCTAAACGCGAATCCTGCGGAATCTGGCGCAGACGCACGAGCTGGCGCAGATTCCAGCCCAGATGCGGGGCAGTCTGAGTCTTTGCCACAGATGGATATGGAAGGCATGCTGCAACGCATGGTCACCACGGTACCTCGCCATGACCCTACGCCTGCATGGAAGGCGGACATCCTGGCACGGGCCGTGGCACAGGAGTCGCCGGAACTGGAGCCAGTGCGGGACCGTGGAGTTTGTCAGCTGGAACCAGCGGTTTTTGCGCAGGCTTTGGATCCAGCTTATGACGCTGTGTTGGTGGGAGCTCTGAAGCCGAAGCCTGCGTATGGTCTGGCGGCGCTGCTGCTGATCTGGCTTTGCATCTTTGTCGTGAAGCTGACCACGCCTGACACTGACACTGGTGTGGATCACCGGCAGGGGAAAGGAAATGACGCCAGGGAGAATCCGGACGTGGCTGCGGTTATGCTGCCGGCTAACTCGCCGCCATCGCTGCGGAAACACCGGTCCAGTGCGGACAGTCTGTCATTGCCGCTTTCTTCGCTGATGGCTTACCGCAGTCAGGAACCGTTTGGCGATCTGCCCTGAGCAGACTCGTCTCGGTAGACACATGTCATCGATCTCATTTCACGCCGCTTCATCCATTTCTTTATTCCTTTATGAGCCAGTCCTCTCATCCTGATTTTGATCCTTCTTCTCCCTCCGCATCATCAGCCTCTTCGGATGCGCTGCCGCCCTTACCAGAGCGTGAGATCATTCCTGGACCGGTGCCACGGCGCAGCCGTTGGGTGCGCGTACTTGTTGTAATACTTGTATTCGTATCCGTTATCATCCTTATCGGCCAGATCATTAACTGGATGGGAGCTTATGACCTGAAGGCGGCCAAGGTCGAAATGGCAAGGCAGAAGGAGTCGGGTGTGTTCCGTGATTTGTTTCCGGCCCCTGTCGAGGACGCTCGGAACTTCTGCGCGATCGAGCCGCTGCGGGATATTTCCCTGACGGATGAAGATGATCCTGCGGCGAAGGCACGGCGGGAGCGGATCACGGCGGCGAGCCTGCCTGTGGCGGCAGACCCTGCGAAAGTAAAGGCTGTGCGCCCTGTCAGCTACAAAGGTAGTCAGATGGGCGTGGAAACGGATCTGGCACCCTGGGCTGCGTGGCTGCGTGAGGTGAAGGCGAGTTCCGCGGCCATGCCGTCCACCGGTGACGCGGCGCGAGACATCCTGGGCTATCTGGCGAAGGATGACGCGTTTTACCGTGAACTGGCCGAGGCGGCGGTGAGCCGCCCGGAGGCGCAATGGACGCCCATGTGGCAGGATCGGAAGATGCCGGAAGTCATCTTTGCTCTGGCGGTTCCGCAATATGGCTCATCGCAAAACCTGACAAACACGCTGGCCTTGCGCGCGGTGGCCGCAGCGCGGGTGGGAGAGACGGCGATGGCGCAAGAATCTCTGCTCATCATGCTGCGACTCGCTGAGGCCAATGCAGACGATCCCTTGCTCATCGGCACGTTGGTGGCGGCAGTGGGTCAGACCACGGCCAGTTCCGTGCTGTGGGAGTTGTGCCACCGCCATCTGGGCACGGATGCGGACTTTGAGAGGCTGGAAGCTATACTGACAAAGGTGGATTACCAACGCGCGCTGCTCCAGGCTCATCGCGGAGAATTGTCCGCGCAGTTGAAGACGGTGCAGTGGATGAAAGGCGCTGGTGTCAAAGGGCCAGAAATTCTGTATGGTGTCCAAAGTGGACGCTCGGATAGTCCATCATCTCGTGCCATGGGCAGCGCGCTGTATGCCATGGTTCCGGATGGCCTGTTTGACTATAACGCTGCGGCGATCGCACGGATGAGTCTGAAATATGGCATCGAGCCGCTGCGTGAGGCGGGACTTCGAGGAGCGTCCGATGCTGCTGTGTTTCTGGATGCCGAATTGAAACAAAAGAAAGCCTCCAAGGATCCACGCTATTTTCTCGCAGCCATGACCATGCCGTCCAGCCTTACGATTGTGAACCGCATGTTGCACACACAGTGTCTGATGGATCAGTCCACCGTAGCGTGCGCGCTGGAACGGTATCGTCTTGCGAATAATGGCAGATACCCGGAGTCACTTCGTGGTATTACTTTGGCGGATGGCAAGCCGCTTCCGCTGGATGTCTCATCGCCGTATCCGCACAAGCCGATGGGGTATCGTCTGAAGGGATCTGGCCCGGATGCCAATGCCGCCAATGCTGATGCGTCCGGTTATGGTTATGAACTCTGGTGTATGGGTCCCGATGGCGAGGACGACGGTGGCAAACGTGTGCTGAATCCGGATAAGCCTAACAATACGGACTTCACGAAGCGGGAGTATGCGGGGGATTGGGTTTGGGGGTGGTGAGAGGGGGAAGAGTTTCGAGTTTCAAGTTTCAAGCGGAGGGGGTCGGGAGACGGACGGCGTCTGGGGCGGGGCGGTGTCGGTTCTTCTCACACGAAGCCACGAAGGCACGAAGGCACGAAGGCACGAAGGCACTAAGGTGGTGGAAGTATTGAATTTGATTGCGTGCTCGAAGTGTTTCGTTTGTGCGATAGAGTGATGGAGTGATGGAGTAAGCGAGGTTCCGGGCGTCCCGCACGGCTTTGGTCTTGCATGTTTCTTGGTGCCGCAGTTTCTCAGCGGTCTTAGACGCATTGAGCACGATGCGGCGTCAGACTATTGGTGTTGCTGTTGTGGTATCGGGAGTGGTGCGACGGTGAGGCCGTGCGGGACGCCTGGCACCACGGCGGCGGCGCCGGATTCCCAAAAAAGCAGCCTGTACCGCAACATCGATTGACTTGTCTTCCGCAGAGGCGCGGAAAGGCGCCAAACACCGTAATTTTTTGAGGTGACGCATTGGGCATCCTGCGGCAAAAATAGATCCCGCGCATGACCTTAAACGGACCTTCCACAGCACCTACTCCTGAGAATGCAGGTAAGGGCGAGAAGCACAAGCGGAAGCAGTGGCGTGGTTGTTTGGTGTTGTTGGCGGGCGGCAGCTTGTTCATCTTGCTTGGCGTCGTCCTGGTGCTGAGACCGGCTGTGAACTGGGCGGGCTCCAGGGCCTGGGAGGAGGCAAAAGCGCGTATCGAGGCAGAAGGAGAGACGGTGGATTTCCGAAAAACTTTTCCTGCACCGGTGGCTGATGCGGATAATTTCTGTGCAGTAGGACCGCTGCGCGCCATCGCGGAGAAGGACGATCCGGAAGGATATCGAAACAGGCAGCGGCTGGAAGCTGTGGCGCTGCCGCCGACTCCACAACAGGGGAGTAAGGAGAAGGGAAAACCCAGGGAAGTTCAAGGACCTCTGTTTGGAACAGCGACCGATCTGGCAGCGTGGGCAGACTGGCTTCGGAGTATGAAGGAATCGTCGAAGAGCATGTCGGATACCGGGGATGCTGTGAGGGACTTGATGACCTATCTGGCGAAGAACGAGGCGCTTTATCAGGAACTCACCGCTGTGCTAGATCGTCCGGAAGCACTCTGGACACCGCTTTGGCAGCAGCGGATCATCCCGGCGTACGGCTATGGTCTGTCCATGCCACACTACAAAGGGATTCAAGAGCTGACGCGGCTGCTGAGTCTGAGAGGCCTGACCGCTGCTGCCGTGGGAGATGTGGCCAAGGCGCATACATTCAATCTCGTGCAATTGCGCTTTGCGGAAGCTTCAGCCCGGGATCCCGATCTCCTTGGGCCTCTTACCAGCCGAACAATGGCGGTGTATGCGACGCATGGAGTGTGGAATGCATGCCGACTGCATCTCGGCACGGCGGAGGACTTTCAGCGGCTGGAAAGAGGCCTGACAAGGCTGAACTACGAACAATCCTATCTGCAGGCGCTGCGCTACGAACTGGGGATACATATACAGGCGCTGCAGTGGCTGAAGACGCGAGGGCCTCAGCCGAGCGCCTCTGACGGTCAATACGACTGGTTGGACCAGCTTCTCCGCGAGGAAGCTGCGCCTTATTTCTTCTACCGAGTGTTTAAAACTGGCTTTCTTGATTTCAATATCGCGACGACGACGAACTTCATGCTGGACTACGGAATTCTTCCGCTGCGGGATCGCGGGCTTCGAGAGGCAGCGGAGATGGGCGATGAATTGAACGAGCGATTGCTACGGATGCAGGAGAAGTTTGATTTGCGCGGCGTTACGGTGGTATACACCTTGCCAACGATCGTTAGAATAGCCGAAGCGTTTCTCCTCGCCCAATGTCAGGTCAATCAAGCCATCATTGCCTGTGCGTTAGAGCGGCATCGGATCGCGCATGGGGTGTATCCGGCTACGTTGGAAGGGCTTACTCTGGCGGATGGAAAGCCGCTGCCGCTGGATATCAGCGCGGTCCCCGCAGCGCCGATGAAGTATCGGGTGCTGACTGGTGAGGGTGGTAGCAGTGAGCGCTATGAGCTCTGGTGCGTGGGCTGGGATGCGGAGGATGATGGCGGCAAACGCTTGTTGGATGTGAAGGAGCCGGAGAGGACGAGGTTTGGGATGCGAGAGTATGAGGGAGATTGGGTATGGGGATGGTGAATGGGAGGGGAGTTTTTGGTTCTTCGTTCTTGATTCCTCGTTCTTGATTGTCGGAGTCATGGAGTGACGTTTCCTTTGTTTGGAGACTAGTAGCGAACGGGAGCGACCGCCCCTACGATCTGAAATGCTTGACAGCCTATGTGGAAACTTGCTCTGCTGTTGCAAGTCCCAGGCTGTTGTATGAACCTAAAATGATTTCATCGTTTCCATCTTCATAGCGGCGTATGCGTGCGCGGAGGAATCTAAACCGATTCAAAGGGGCTTCAGCAATGCAATATGGGGAATGAGCCGCGCAGAAGCCGCTTCGGACTGATTGAGCATTTAGTGAAAAAATTGCGGTGAGCCCACACCAGGAGCAGTCAGAACCTCCCCTGATCAGCCGACTACCGTTCGCTAGCCTGGGACATTCGGAACTGAAAACGCTGCACTTCCTGCACAAAGGTGCCCTCCACTTTACCTAGCGCTTTGATGAGGCCTTCATTTGGCAGAGAAAGTTTATCCAGTGCTAGCACCCACTGACCGCGTCCTGACCCCGCCGGCCGCTCGCCGCGCCCCAGATTGGTCCAAGTATGGCCTTCGTCCTTGCTGAGTTGGAAGAGGACCTGAGACACCGCCGGGGCAGAGCCGCCGCGCACCCAGTGCAGTGGGTGCGCATCTAGCACGCGGACGGAGGAATAGGCTGGCTCATCGGGCAACAGACGGATGATGTAACTGCGTTCATCGTAGCGCGTCTCCCCAGTCGGGTCACCCGTGATCAAAACGCTGCCGTCTGACAAGAGCGTGAGACTATTGGGCCGTTCTTCCATCGGGAAAGGGGTCCATTCGGTAATCTCAAAGCTGTTCCCCTTTGCCCGGGCCCGCCAGAAGACGTGGGGGTATCGTTCACTGATTTCTGACGAACCCACGATCTCCACATGGCTGAGCCCCACGAGATCGCCATTCTCTTGCACCCTCAGGAAATCAATGCTATT
This sequence comes from Phragmitibacter sp., assembly GCA_965284365.1. Taxonomy (GTDB): domain Bacteria; phylum Verrucomicrobiota; class Verrucomicrobiia; order Verrucomicrobiales; family Verrucomicrobiaceae; genus Phragmitibacter. The sequence continues at coordinate 6,002,292 of OZ260079.1, read as the reverse complement.
GGGCCGTTCAAAGCCATACTTGGTCATGTGCCTGGGAAAGTAGAAGCGGCCTTTCTGCTTTCCATTCGCATCCATGATGAGGAGCGGCGTGCCCAGGTGCTGTTCTCCCCAGCAAATCACGGCCAGATTACCGTCGGGCAGGAAATGCACTGACTGAACCTTATGCTCACCCATGTCCGGCCGAAAGGTCAGATCCTCGCGGCCATCCGGCAGCAACCTGCGAAAGCTGCCCAAAAGATAGGGGTCCGGTGGCAGGGGGTATCGGTAGCCCTGAATGAGAATCTTTCCGTCCGCCTGAACGTAAGTGGCCGCAATGCCGGCACTGTCCTCATCTCGCGCAACGATGGCTGAACTAAAAGCCGCATCCAGCGTGAAGTCCGCTCGGCGGCGTTCCAACAGGGGAGGGCCGTCGTCCTGCGGACCTTTCGCATTTCCGAACGAAAGGAGTACATCGCCCTCGGGCTGAAAGTTCAGGGCTTCGGTCGGTCGGGCATATAGGCTGGATCGCGTGTACTCGCCGTCGCGATCCAGCCATCTGGCCATGGCGGTGCGCTTTGGTTCCTGCGAAGGGAAACGCTTTCTGGGGCCAGGCAGGGGCTCCACATGGGCTGTGAATAAAGTGGAGTCTGGCAGCATCGCCACCAGCATCCACCGGGATTCCAACTTCGGCCGGTAAGAGTAATCAAGCGAACCATTCGGCAGGAGCCGCGCCAGATTCACGTGCGGCATTCGGTCAACGGTATCAAATACCCCGTGGACATAGATGCGGCCTCCTGGCTCCTGCATGGCAGAAAAGAACCCGCCGCCCCCATCTTTCATACGAAACACCGGGGGCCGGAAAGTGGGATCGATCTTCAGCTTCTTCCCGAGCGAAGCCAGTGAGGAGGCTGGAGAAGACGCCGAGGCATTGCCTGGTGTTTCCGCCATCGTTGTGGACATTAGCGGGCCGCTGCAGGCAATGAGGACTGTGAGAACGAAGCCGAGTGAGGAGTGAACTCGCATCTCGGTGGGGCGCAGATGAAGACGCGTGCAGGGAGCGGTCGGCATGAAAGGAGGGAGTGATGGCAGAGGGTGAGCAATGTGCTGGGCTTGATGCCGTTGCTAGCCTGTCGGCGCTGCTTGGCCATGCCTTTGGTGTCCCTGTGACCAATAAGCGTTGAATCTTTTTTGCAGGCAAGTGTAATGAAGGGGTCTGGGGGCAAACCGCGAGTCTCCAGTCGGGCTCATCATCATTCATTCGTTATCATGACCGGCTACGGCATGTATCTCATCTGGCAGCTCCGGCATGAGGGGTAGTGATGAAGGGATGACCTGGCGGCACAATATTAAGTTATAGCTAGATACACGATGAAACCTTTCTCCTTCACCACCCGGTTTCTACCACTATTCCTCCTCGTCAGCATGATCTGCATCTTGTGCGGCAGCGAAGCATTCGGGCAGAAGAGGCCTGTGTTCGGTGATGAGTCCGATCAGACCTTTTCAGAATCGGTCAAAAAGCTCCAGTCCATGTCCGAGGCCGACCGGATCAAGCTGGCTTCCGAGAAGCCTCGTGCCACCCCCAATTCTGGTGGGAGGAGCAGACGGGTGGGGTTCGGGTGACGAATCACTACTGCTGATGAGGCGGCTTTACCCCACTGATCTGGCGCAGTGTAAAATGGCGAACGCATTCGTAGGGGCCTGGATGTTTTATGTAATGTTTGACCCGGAGACTGCGCTCCGGAAAATGCTGCCACGGGTAGAGGTGGAGGAAGACGAGAAGGAGATGAGCGTGCGTGATGTCCTCCGACTGGTGGCAGTTACCCGCCGAACTCCTGGTTGGAAGTTTATAAAGCCCATCCCTAAAGACCTCTGGTTGAAGTTCTATCAAAGCCCAAACCTGTGTTACAGGATCCTGGCGCTGGAGAAGTATGACTCCACCACGCAAACGCCGGAGGAACTACTGAGTCTGCATCGATTGTGTCTCATGAAGGGCTTTAATTATCTCCAGGTTCGAGCCTTGGAAGGCATCTACCAGAATCAGGATTACCGGCCAGAGACAAAGCAGCTTATCGAAGAATATCTGGCCTCAAAACCGAAGAAGAATGATGGGACAAATCCGCCCTTCGGGCGACTTATGCGAAATCCCATCGATGGCTGTGCAGCCGTTTTGGGAGATATGGATACGGATCCGCAAAAGCGTTCGCGACGGTGATCTAACTCTACACCTCCACTCCCGCAAAAGGCGCCCTCTGGCCGTACTCTTTCTCCAGCGCGGCGAAGGTGGTCCAGAAGGCCGGAGGTGCCTGACTGGTAAGGAGCGCGCCAAGGATGGCGAGGTGCGCGTGCCAGCCTGCGGTGAGGCCCAGGAGTTCGGTGCGGTCGTGAACCCTGCGATGCGTGACGATGATTTTAACGGCATCGCGTTGTTGGTCCGAGACGGGCGCGACTTCAAAGGTGACCTCGCTGATGTGTTCGCCGCTTTCGTCCTCCGGCCAGGTGTGGGCGAAGAGGTGCGGGGGTTCGCAACGGGTGATGGTGCCGATGATATCGGGCGTGCCGTTGTATTTCGCGGAGAGTTCGGTGACTTCCTCTTCACCGCTGCTGCCGATGCTCAACTCGTCATTCGTGAAGAAGAGCTTCACCTGACCGCCGATGTGCGAATCTGTGGAACCGTCCGCGAGCCAGAGGGCGCGCTTTCCCGGAGCGGTGAGGTACTCCCAGACGCGCTCGATAGGACCCGGTAAGATGCGCTCGAAACAGACGCTCGAGTTATCCGGATGCGTGGCGTTGGGTTCGAGTGAGGCGGACATGGGATCAGGGGCTTGCTTTGGGATGAGCGCAAAGATTGCTCAGCACTAAAGGCTGACAGTACGGGAATCTCAAATGAGCCTATGATTGGCCGTGGCGTTTTTTGGCGAGCAAGCCAAAGATGAGCGTGGCTTTTTTCAGCAAGGTGAGGGCAGGGCTTCAAGTCAGGCAGACGGAAGGCGTTTGCGGTACTCCTCATGAAGCGGGAGGAAGGTGGCCCAGAAGGGCGGGGGAGTTTCACCGCGCAGTTTCGCTTCCAGGATGGCGAGGTGGGTGTGCCAACCACCGGAAATGTCCAGCACCGTGGCGCGATCAACGACGCGGCGATGCGTGAGGGTGAGTTTGACGCTGCCGTTGGGGTTTGCGTTGCTGCTTGTATCTTGTTGGGTGGAAACAGAGACGAGCTCGAAGGTGACTTCCGAGCCATCGCCCCAGGTGTGACTGAGCAGATGTGGTGGCTCGCAGCGTGTGATGGTGGCAGTGAAGCCAGCACCATCCTGACTGATCTCCACATATGCAGGCGGAATGGGCTCCACGTGCGGCGTGATTTTGGAATTGTGAAACTCCAGTTCGATCTTCCCACCGACCTTGAGATCCGTGGTGCCCTGCGCCAGCCAGAGACCGCGCTTCGCGGGATCGACGATGTATGACCACAAGCGCTCGATGGGTCCGGGCAGAATGCGTTCAAAGCGGATGCTGGCAGAGTCGAGGTATTCGCCGTGGGGAGGGGATGCTGCGACGTTGGGCGTGCACGATGATGACGATGATGGGTCCGTGGTCATAACGCGTTTGGGTGCAATTGAAAAAAACGTTAGCCTACACCGACAGAGCTGCTGAAAGACTCTCCAGCATGCGGGTCCAACCGGCTTGGGTACGGTCCATGTAGTCCTTCCATTCGGGCTTCATTTCATGCGTGAGGGTGAGCGTGCAGCCGCCTTCGGTGTAGGCGTAAAGAGCAGGCTCACACGATCAGGTTGGCCTTCCACGCCGGGGATCAAGCCACGCGTCAAAGACGCGCTCTGGCGGGTGAGGGAAACGGCGTTGCACCGTGACGACGAGGGCGTCGGGGGAGGGGGTCGGTGAGTCAGGCATGGGAGTGGCGCTAAGATAAGGAGCCAGAGTACGTGCGAGGTTCGGTCAGGTCTCTTTGCGTTTACTGCTTCGCTTGGACTTCGGTCTCCCTTTTGATTTCGCTCGGGCTTTCGACTCAACCTCAGACTTCGCTACCGCCTTCTTCTTTGCCGCCTCCGCTTCATCCTCGGCCAGCAGCATCGCCTCCAGAGCATCCAGACGCTGGTTCCAGAAGTTCATGGTGGTGATGAGCCACGAGTGGATTTGTTGGAGGCCCATGGGATTGAGGGTTTGGATGCGAGTCTGGCCGTCCACCCGGGAGTTCACCAGGCCAGCCTCGCGGAGCACTTTGAGATGCTGTGAAATGGCGGGGGCGGACATGGAAAACTCCTCCACGATCTCCCCCACGCTGTGGTCACGCCGCGCGAGCATCTCCACGATGCGCCGCCGGGTGGGATCAGCTATGGCTTCAAGAGTATGCATGATGAAGATGATGAAGACGAACGAAGGGCCAGTCTACGCAGGCGCCATAAGAACAAGCTTACCAGCATACCGACGCAAAGAAAGATCACTGCGCTGCGCAACACCGAAGCCGTGCCAAACGAAATGCCGATGCCGCTGAGCAGGGCGAAATAAGCGGCGACGCAGGCGGGACACTTCGGCAACAGAAGCAGCGTAACACTGGGAAGCAACCAACCCGTAGCCTCGCCCCCGCGCCGCCAGAAGACAGCACGCGCGGGAGTTGCGGCCTGGGTCCCATCTGCTGCCGCCACCCGGCAACAGCAGCGGGCCGCCTTGTCTGATGCGGCAGGCCTCATGCGCAGCCGCCCTCCTTCGAGCTCGTGCCAGGGGTGCAGCAGCATCTCTCCGGAGCGGCATCGGAGGCGCCATACTCATCGTGCCGCTTGATCCAGAAGGTCGGTTCATTTCGGCCCAGCGGCGCGCGGTCCAGCCACTGAAACATGCCCCAGAGGCCATCCAGTCCACGGGAATAGGCCGAGTAAGTGTGGTAGACGGCATCGCCTTCCTTGATGAACGCGCTCATGCCGGGTAGATCGCGGCAATACGTGGGCACATCAATGCCACAGCTCTGCGCAATCCCCTCAATAGGCGACGGTGGTTGCTCTTGTGGCGGCTGAGACGGCGATCGTGATTCCGCAGCGGCCTGGTCCGGTTCCGGTTTGCGGAAATTGTATTCCACGTCGCCGTTCATTTGCTGCTCTGCGGTGAAGGAGACATTGAAGTCGAAATTGAAATCACTGCCGAAGGAAGAAGCCCAAGGGAATTTCCAGCCCATGCGCTTCCTGTATTCCAGCAGCTTCGGCAAAGGCGCGCGGGAGACCACGCGCAGCATGACATCATGGTTCGCCAGATGCACTCCCATGCCATCGAACGTGTCCGCGATGGAGGAGCAGGAGGGGCAGCCGGCCTCATAATCCGGCCCAAACATGAAGTGATAGACAATGAGCTGCGAGCGGCCCTGGAAGAGATCCGCCAGGGTGACCTTCCCGGCTTCCGTGTCAAAGGTGTAGTCCTTCTCCACACGCACCCAGGGGAGAGCCGTGCGGCGCTTCGCGAGTTCATCGCTGCGTCTGGTTAGTTCCTTCTCGGCTTTGAGTAGTTCCTTGCGTTCGGCGAGCCATTCCTCACGGCTGGCAGTGCGATGCTTCGGCTTGGTGGAGGAAGTAGCAGTAGCAGTGGCAGCTTTTGGTTCTGGGAGTGTGGCGTTGGCAGTAGCGCTCATGGTGTTATGTTCCTTTCTGATGATGATCTATGATTATGATTTTAAATTCAGGCTTCGAGGAGATAGGCTTCCAGGCCGTCGATGCAGGCCGACCAGCCTGTGTTGTGACCGTCCCGGCTGGCAGTCGTCTGGAAGTGTTCATGCGTGAGCGTGAGTTGGGTCCGGCCATCTTCCTTGGTATGCAGTTCCACGGTCACCTGGGTCTGCTTCCCCTCCAGTTCGCCGTATTCCATGCCTGCCCCATCCTTCTCCCAGTCCCACGTGAAGACCAGCTTCTCAGGCTCTGTCACCTCGAGATAGGTGCCTGCCGCCGTGAAATACTCATTGCCGGGGTGGAGCTGCTGAATGCGGAAGCGGCCGCCCGTCCGCACATCCATTTGCACGGACTCGATGACAATGCCTTCCCCGGGCGTCAGCCACTGCTGCATGACGCTGGGTTGCGTCCACGCGCGCCAGACCCGGTCGCGGGAAGCCTGGTAAGTGCGGGTGATGACGAGCTTATGCGTGTCTGTCTGCGTGGTGGCGTTGGGAGTGGCATTCATGGTGAGAGTTCCTTGATGGATGAATAGATGTTAAAGCTTGTTAGTGGTAGAGATGAACAAGTGCGTAAATGTTTCTTCGAAGCAATCAATCCGTGTCTCAGACCTCCTCGAGATAATTTGCCAGGCAGGCGACCCATTTCGTCCAGCCGCGTTGATGGCCGTCCCGGCTGGCGATGCTGACGAAGTTCACATGAGTAAGCGTCAGCTGCGTATGCCCGTCCGGCTTCTCCTCCAGCTCGATCGTCACCTGAGTTTCATTCCCTTCCAGTTCGCCGAATTCATCCCCCGCGCCGTCTTTCTCCCCGTCCCAGGTGAAGACCAGTTTCTCCGGCGCCTTCACCTCTACGTAAGTGCCTGCGGAGGTATAATATTCACCATCCGCTGCGCGCTGTTGAATGCGATACCGCCCGCCCGTGCGCAGATCCACCTTCGCCGATTCCAGCGTGAAGCCATCCGGCAGCAGCCACTTGTGCATAATGATCGGTTGCGTCCAGGCGTTCCACACACGCTCACGCGAAGCTTTGATGGTGCGGGTGATGACGAGGCTGTGGGTCGTGGTGGTGGTCTCGGTGTTGGTGGAGGTAGCGGGCGCTGTTTCGTCGGTGCTCATGGCAGATATCCTTGGTCTTGGATGAGATGGATGCGGCGTGTGTGGCCTGAAGTTTCTGTCTGAGATAGTATTTAAGTATACGCTTAAATAAGCAAGCGGTAAAATACAAAAAAGTTTTGTGCGGCGTGTTTTCGCAGTGGAGCGCATGGGTCCGCGCAAATCGTGATAAGCTCAGACCATGCTGTGAAACGGTGGAGATCTGGCGTCTTGGAGCGTCAAGATTTTTCCTTGATACCCTATAATTCCTCCCGTAGAGTTGGCGGACAGTTGGGTGACTACGCTTGTGCGTCATGCCGACAAGCGGCGTGCCATCTTCTTTCACCTATGCAGAGCATTAACTGGCTCGAACCCTGCGCTTGGGCGAACGTCACTCGAAGGGCATCTCTGCCGTCTTCCAAGAACTGTGCTGACACCTTGTCGTGATCCGCGACGATTATCTCTTCCTACAATCCACACTATTGATTCTCCCATGAGTGATCCCACCGCAGGCGAACAGGCCATCTCATCTGAGACGCCTAAGACTTGGGAAAAGGTATTTGCCTCTGATGTGGCAAAAGACTTGTTCGGCAAGTCCTTTAAAGAGCAGTGGAAGGACCGGAAGAGGGAACTAAATGAACATGACAAGACCTGTGCGGCACTCTTGCGGATGGAATTGGAATCCCGTATCGCCACACAGAAGTTGAGTTATCTGGATGGGGTTGAGAAGACCGCCTTGGAGAGCATCTTTGCGCTTTTCGGGAGGACGAGAGAAATCTGCAAAGACCACCCGCTCGCTCTGCATTTTCCAGAGATCGCGTGGAATGTGCTGAATACCCATGTGCGCCCATTCACTGCGAAGTGGCATGGCGGCAGCACCCGTGGATTGCTCAATGCCCTGGACAACACGGACGTCTTTCGTGGAGAGTTGGTAAATCTTCAGGCCAAGTTGCGTCGATTTTCTGTTCTGTTGTACTTCCTGTGGACGGGCGAATGGAAGGATGTGCTCACAGAAGAAGATCATGATGCGGTGCCCAAAGACATCGCCGATGAAATGGCGAAGCCATGTGCGTGGGGCATTCCCAAGGTACTGGGCGGGATTCTTGGGTCGCGGGTGGATGACGCTACCCTTAAAAACATCAATGATGAAGAGAAGAAGGCCATTGTGGCGAGGAGGAAAGTGTATAGTTCCGAGCATGCGATAGACTGGCCGGATAGGACCCACTCAGTGGCGTTGGCACTCTCCGGTGGAGGCATTCGCTCGGCCACCTTTTCCCTGGGCGTATTGGTGGCGCTGGCGAGACGAGGGATCCTGCCGCAGTTCGACTACCTTTCTACGGTGTCAGGTGGTGGCTATCTGGGATCGTTTATCACATCGTATCTGAGCCCACGACCAGGCCAGTCAGCGAAGACCGCAGACCCAGCGAAGACCGCAGACCCAGCGAAGACCGCAGACCCAGCGAAGACCGCAGACCCAGCGAAGACCGCAGACCCAGCGAAGACCGCAGACCCAGCGAAATCCGGAGGTCCAATTCCCCTTATGCCGCTCGATCCGGCCATTGGCTTGCAGAAAGACAAACAACCCTTCACCCGGAAGCATGGCGAATCCGAAGCCCTTCGGCATGTGCGGCATCACAGCAAGTATCTGCTGACCGGCTCGCTGTGGACGCGGGTGAAAATGGTTTTTGCGCAGCTCTACGGCATGCTCCTGAATAGCGTCTGCGTTCTGTTCTTCATCATCCTCGCCGTGCTCCTGGAGAGGGGCTTTCGTAAAGTTCCATGGGGCATCGATTCTGTCCTGCTCCTGGCTGCCGGACTCTTCTTTACCGGTGTGGCGTTTGTAGCCCCCAGGACTCTCAGCAAAGGAAAGAAGAAACAGGCGGTTGCTGACAATTGGATAGCATCCGGCGCGACAGCAGTCCTCGTCATGCTGTTGTGGAAAGGGCTGGGTGTCTGTCATGAGTGGGTCACAAAGATCACCGCCATCAAGTGGCAGATGGATTCCTCTGTCTGGCTGTCGATCCTTGGCGCCATCCCCGTTGCGGCCTCTGCCTTTTCCGGTTTCTTCAGTCGCATCTACCGGAGGGCAAGCTTGATCCTGATGATCGTCGCAGCCGTGGCGGCACCGTTGTTTCTTTTTGGCATTTACCTCGCGATCTACGAGTGGTCTCATGGCGCAGAGCCGAGGGATGTATGGATCAATGGTGCCGGCGTGAGGATAGGGATTCTCGTGACCATCCTCCTGGTGCTATCGCCAGTCTATCTCTGGTTTCTCAACATCAACTTCACCTCGCCGCACCGCTTTTACCGGAACAAGCTCGGTGAAGCTTATGTCATCCAGCCCGCGGTAGCACCAATGCCGGACAAGGCTTTTGATGAGGACGTGCCTGTGCTGCTTTCCAAAATCGGAGGTTACAACCTCGGCCCCTATCATCTGCTCAATGCCGCGCTCAATGTGCCTGCTTCCAAAAGTCCGGGCATGCAGGGGCGCCTCACGGACTTCTACCTCTTTAGTAAAGCCTATTGCGGTAGCCCACTCACTGGATACAAGCCAACCACCGAGTGGGAGAAGCTGGATGACCACCTGAACCTCGGCACGGCCATGGCCATATCCGCCGCCGCCGCCGCTCCTCAAATGGGGCTGGGCACCATTCGCGCGCTGCAGTTCTGGCTGGTTCTGCTCAACGTCCGGCTTGGCTACTGGCTACGCCAACCCAAGGAAGCAGAGCAGGACGAAAAAGTTTCTGAGGCGAAGGGGCAGGATTCAAAGCCGCAGGCGAATAAAGCCGAGTCCAAAAAGTCTAGCGAGGTTCCCGGCCTGAAGTATCTTCTTAAAGAGATGTTAGGGCGGATGGACGAAAAGTCCCCATTGATCAATCTCTCCGACGGCGGGCACATTGAGAACCTCGGCGTGTATGAACTGCTGCGCCGCCGCTGCCAATACATTGTAGCCGTGGACGGTGAGCAGGATGGCACGATGACCTTCGCGGCGCTTACCACCTTGCAACGCCTCGCATCCATCGACATGCGTATCCACATCGATAGCAATCTGGACGACCTGCGCCTGAGTGAAACGGGCTACAGCCGCTCTCACTTCCGCTTTTGCCGCATCCGGTATCCTGAAGGGACCATTGGTTATCTGCTGTACCTGAAACTCTCGCTCACGGGAAATGAAGGAGAGTTTCTGCGCCGCTACCGGCTCGACGAGCCTGCTTTCCCGCACCACTCCACAGCAGATCAGTTCTTCACCGAGGCCCAGTTCGAAGCCTATCGAAGCCTGGGTGAGCACATTGGCGACAAGCTCTTCATGAAGTGTCTGGTCGGAGCTGATTTGTCAGATCCTGACCCCGACGAGCCCATCATCGTTGAAGAGTGGTTCAAGGAATTGGGTGGGCGTCTTCTGGAGCCAATGGAAAAAGCGCCAGTTAAGTTTCTGGAAGACATGGACGAGGCGAAAACCATTCGAGTCTCCCTGACCATGCATGCTGAGGGGAAAATTATTGAGGAGGGTATTCGGCAGTTGGACTGGGAAGATAGCCTGGCTAGCGCCCAAGATACCGTCATGAAAAACGAGGGAGATGAGCATAAAGTCACAGTGACGCTAGGGAAGGAGGAGGCACAGGTCTGGGTGAAGAATCTCAAATCTCTCTACACACAGGTGAAGGAACAACTGGCCCACTCAAAGCAGTGCGGCGCATCTGTCGAAGGCCAGGACCAGAGTCAGCCCGGTAGGAAAGACGTTCATAAGAATCCGGCGAAATTGCGCATCCAGGTGATCACTGCTGAGGGACAGCGAGAGCGCGTGGTCGCATTGAGATCCCCGGAAAGCGTCTTACCCGTAAGCAAGTTCGTCACTAACGTCCAAACTACCTGAAGCGCCTTCAGCGCGCAGACCGGGAAACTTCCCGGATGGGAGGTAATAACTTGTCCTATGGCAGCTGGCTGGAATAATTTGTTCCGGTAATTTCCCCGTAATCTTTCTGCCCGATGAAACCCCACTATTCCTATATTTCCCAGAGCCTCATCGCCCTCTGCTGCTGCTTCCTCGCCGGATGTGGAGCGGAAGAGTCCGAAACCGTTATTCCCGCGAAGGAAGATGAAACGAAGCCGAAAGCAGTCACATCTGCACCTTCGTCTTCGTCTTCATCTTCATCGTCCAAGCCGAAACCCAAACCCACGCCGCCTGGAGAACTCAAGATCACGCCCGCGCATGAGAAGCGTGCGGCGGAAATTAAGAAACGCAGCGGAGAGAACATCGATGCCGCTGAGGTGGCCGCTGCGGAGAAACTGAAGAAAGCGAAGGACCCCGTCGATGAGGCGATCGCGAAGTTTCAGATGGACACACGTAAGCTCTTTAATGCGAGCAAGTTCGAGGAACTGGAAAAGCTGGCCGCAGAGCTCCGCAGCACAAAGGCGCTCATGGAAGACGGCTCCTGGAAGCTGGAGCATTTTTATGAGAGTCTGGAAATCGATAGCCGCGATGCCGACAGCCGCTGGGCGCAGCATGAAGCGATGTATAAGGACTGGATGGCAAAGTTTCCACAGTCGGTGACCGCTGCTGGAGCGCACATGGGCTTCCTCATCAACTATGCGTGGAAGGCCCGTGGTTCCGGTTACGCAGATACGGTCACGGAGGAAGGCTGGAAACTCTTTGGCCAGCGCATTCAGCAGGCTGCCGACGCTTTCTCAGCGGCCATGAAGCTGACTGATAAAGATCCCCATCTCTGGTGCCTGGCGCAGACGGTGGGCATGGCCATGAGCATGGATGCAGCGAATTTTGATTCACTCGTGGATGCCGCGCACAAGGTCGAGCCGACCTATTACCCCATCGATACACGGCGCGCCTATTCTCTGCTGCCGCGCTGGCTGGGTGAGGAGGGCGATTGGGAAGCCTTTGCCAAGAAAACGTCGGAGCGCCCGGATGGTCTGGGGAAGGAACTCTATGCCCGCATCGTCATGGGTAAGGCGCGCTATTACCAGGCGATGTTCCGCGAGACGAAAGCCTCCTGGCCCATGGCGCAGGAAGGTCTGAAAATCCTGCGGGAGAAATATCCGAAGTCCCTCCGCCTGCTTTCTTATCACGCCTATCTGGCCCTCCAGGTCCAAGACCGGAAAGTCGCGCAGCCACTCTTTGAAGAGATCGGCGATCAATACGTGGAGGGCGTCTGGCCTAGCCGGGAGAGCTTTGCCCACTACCGGAACTGGGCGCTAACGGGGAAGTGGTGAGCGGTGGGGCACAGCAAAGCAAACAGTTTGTCGTGTGCTCATTGAGGTTGACCTTGACTGACGGGGCTGACGCGCCGTATTACTACTAGCTCTCAATGGCCGAATTTGTCAATCCGTGGTTCCATGTCTGAAGAAAGATCCCTGTCAATGCCGATGATCCAGCCGGAATTCATCAACGATTTAAAGGTTTTGACATCAGAGGCTCATACTAAGCTTCTGGACGCCTACGTGGCCATGTTGATGGATTCACTGAGTGAGGGCAATGTTGAAGTGAGTGCCTCAGCGCAAAGCGCCTTTGCCGTGAAACACAATTTGAAAGTGCCTCGTGTAAATCGGGCCTTCAGGGGGCTGGCTGCCTTGGCGCAGTGGATGTCTGGTCAAAATGAAGTGATCGTGAAGCGGCTGCAGGACATGATTGCCAAAAGTCATGGTGACGTCATCAATTCCGGGCGCTTTGAGAAACTAGTAAAAAAGCTCTTTCCGCTAAAAGAGGAGATCAAACAAGGAGAAGCGATCTGGCGCGCTATTGTAGGGGTATTGCCGATGTACTCGGACATTGGTGGGACCATTGATGCCCGTGCTATCTGGAAAAATGAAACACAAGTGAAGCCGTTGCTAGTGCCGATTGCCTCAATCAAAATAGATTTGGATGCCGGAGAGCCGGGTAGCTTCAACTTTCAGATCACGGAAGCGAAGCTTGATTCATTAGTTGAGGAATTGCAGCGTGTGCAAGAATCCATTAAAAAATTAAAAAGAGTTCTTAGTCAAGAAGGAGGCGGTTGACATGTCTATCGCGATCGGAAAAAGCCGAAAATGCAAAGCGATTGAGCACATACCTTTGTTCGAGAAACAGTCGTGCAACTTTTTAAGCACCCCACAAGGCCCGAAGGTTTTTCGCAAAGTGCCGGCGACAGCCGGGCGCTTTTCGTGTCACACGTCTGATGGTCTCGTCTATTTCGATGCCGCTAGCACCGGCAAAGAAGACATTCAAAATTGGGTGCCTTACTCAAGGGAAAAAAATCGCTTGCACGATCGGCATAAAACTAGGCCAACGCAGGCTGCTCCAGTGTGCGATTATGAGAAAATCTTTGTAAGCTCAGATTTGACTGTGCCGCACTTCGATCTGCCGTCCGACGCAGCAGGTCAATCGGGTGAGGAGCCAGATCCGTGGAGTGATAGTATCATTTGGACGACCGCTTACAAAACCAGACCAGATATTGAATTTTGGCGTGTGGAGCAAGCTGAGTCGGCCCCTTCGAAAGGTCTGTGGGTTGATGCTACTTTATTGTCAGTTTTGAACTCCCAAGCTGCGGAAAATAAGTCTTGGTTTGAGGATGATTTGGATGGATTGGGCCGATGGGTAAGAGATTGCCGTTCGGATGCAATTGCGAAGACTCGCGACAGTCAGCTGCATGGGCGGTTGCGCTGGGCCATACTTGAGGAGCTGGCTAGCAAGCCCGACAAAGTATTGCGTACCCTGCTTCATGAGTTGTTGGAGGACGAAAGCTTGGACCCTTGGCTCATGAATGGTGTTGCTGTTGTCATTCGTATGACGGCTATGGAGGATTTCCGTGCGCGAGCTACTGAGGCAATGCGGAATTGGCTGGAGCATATGAGGAACGATGCTGCAAGCTTCCGTGACCATGTGAAGGAGTGCGGTGTGGGGGAGATGGTCATGACATTTGGCAGTTTTGCTGCCCCTTCCGATTTTGACCTGGTAAGTTTTTTTGCATTAGGAGATTGGAAACTGAAAGTGCGCGTCAATGCATTCGATAGTTTGCGACGCATGTCACTGCGCTATGAAACTAAGCGGGAAACAAGTCAGTTTTACAACAAGCATAAAGAAGAACTAACTAGGTTGGGCCATTTCCTAGCTGGAAATTTTCGCACCTCCCCCGACGATGGTGCGTTGTTTTTGGCATGGCTGACTACAATATTGGCGAGGTCGGGACCAGAAGCACAAATGATCGAAAAAATCTTGGTTGACTACCCAAGGCACGTCTCAAGAGTGCGTCATGAACTGAAAGCTCGGCGCGCTGAACTGGTTTCTAGAGGTGGTGGAAAGATTGACACTCAATTCCAAGCGCGTTTGGATAAACTCGAGACTGTCACCAACTCTATAACAAAGAAATAAATCATCTTTCCTGGAACATGGCATTGGCCCATTGGAATGATTCGTACCGTTCGTCGCCCCGTCCAGGAGATGCCGTGTTTGATACCGGGTTGGGTTGGCACCATGCGATGGTCGTGAACTCTGCTGGGGCGGTCAATCCTGGCGGTGGAATGACCGTTCAAATAATGCATATGGCTCCGCCTTTGCTTGAAGAAACCATTGAAGTCGGAGGTTCCAAAGAAACGCATTGGCTAGGAGCATTCGCAGAGTTAGAGACTGAAAGGTTGGAGTCCATCCACCGAGAAGCGCTGCGTCTGATGCAACTCGTGGCACCCTCTCCAAAAAAGATGATGTCTTATGACTTTCGGCTGCATGATGTGGAGCAAAGCAATCCGAATGGCGGCGGGCAAATCACTATCAGGGCAAGCTGTTCTTCATTGTTGGAACACTGTTATCAGGTTGAGGGAGTAGACTTGGTTGAGGAGACATCTGTGCCACAAGTCGCATCCAAAGCGGCATTAGCGAAGCTGATTGACAAGACGGAGAAGGAGGTTGCTATATGGACAGCGCAAATGCAGCGCAAGGAAGAGTGGCCATGTCAGGTTTTGTTCCCTTCGTATCAGATGCATGCGTTTAGTCATCCGTTTGTGGAATTACCTTACAAGCCAAAACTGTCTGATCATCCCTACAAGGCGGAAGCTGTGACAGACAGAGAAGAAGGTATTGATCCGGATGAAGACTAAATAGGTGTCATCTCGACCCGCGTAGCACGTGACTATTAGCCAGTCAATTGTCATGCTGCGAGTGCCCGGAATTTAGCTTTTTTTCGGCTGTCCAACAGCTAGATGTTATCATGTGTTCGGAGAGATATTGCAAGATGCTTATGGCTTTAGAGATCTGAGTATGGGTGATCTTTTAGAATGATGCATTCCTAGGCCCTCTGCATAGAATTGAGTGCTCAAGCCATTGAGGCTGTACGAAATCACGGCATTTTAGGGAATTCCTTAGAGCCGCATCCCTGATGCATCATTCAGGCAACGACTGATCTACAATCTTGCCTGTCATGGCAGTCTTTGTTTTGATAGTCGTACATACCTTTCTCACTCCGCCTTATGCAGCTGCCTTATTCCTCATCTGAATCTGCGGCGAAGAGCCGCCGTGACTTCCTGCGAGGCGCAGCCCTTACCCTTGGCTCCGTCGCTGCTGCTCCCGCCATGTTGCGAGCGGAGGATGCCGCGACTTCCACGGTGACTCTGCCGTTTGCCAATGGCACACGCCGTCTGGTGAAGTATCCGCAGAAGCGGCCCCTGATCGTGCTCACCAGCAGGCCACCGCAGTTGGAGACACCATTCTCCGTCTTCAACGAAAGCATCATCACCCCGAATGACGCCTTCTTTGTCCGCTACCACCTGGCGACCATTCCGCTGAGCATCGATGTGAAAGCCTTTCGTCTGAACATCAGCGGCCTCGTGGAGAAGCCCGTGTCCTTCTCCGTCGAGGATCTGCAAAAGCAGTTCGAGCCCGTGGAGATCGTGGCGGTGAATCAGTGCTCGGGCAACAGCCGGGGATTCTTCCAGCCGCGTGTCGGCGGCGGCCAGCTCGGTCATGGCGCCATGGGCAATGCCAAATGGAAAGGCGTGCGCCTGAAGGACATTCTGGACAAAGCAGGTGTCAAAGCTGGAGCCAAGCAAGTCATCTGCAATGGCCTGGATACTGCACCACTGCCGCAGACCCCGGATTTCATCAAGGCCCTGGAAATCGATCACGCCCGCAGCGCGGACGTTTTGGTCGCCTGGGAGATGAATGGCGAGCCGCTGCCCATGCTCAATGGCTTCCCGCTGCGCCTCGTCGTGCCCGGCTACTTCGGCACCTATTGGGTAAAGCATCTCAGCGAACTGACCGTGGCCGGCGAGAACTTCGAAGGCTTCTACATGAGCACCGCGTATCGCATCGCGGACAATGCCAGCGGCTGCGTGGAGCCCGGAACGACAGCAGCAAAGACCATACCGATCAACCGCTTCAAGATACGGTCCTTCCTGACAAGTTTGAGCGACGGCGCGAAAGTGCGCACGGGACAACCGGTCAGCCTCCGTGGCTTCGCCTTTGATGGAGGGGAGGGGATCACTGAGGTGCAATTCTCCGCTGATGGCGGGAAGACATGGCAGGGCACCCAGCTCGGCCAGGACATGGGCCGCTACTCCTTCCGCGAGTGGACCCTGCCAAACTGGACACCCACCGCCGGTCAGCACGCACTTCGCTGCCGCGCCTTCAATCGCATCGGCGAGACCCAGCCGCTCGAACCCCTGTGGAATCCGCAAGGCTACCTGCGGAATGTGGTGGAGACCGTGAACATCGAAGCCACCGCGGCATAGATCGGGGTGCCATTCCATCCACTCCCACACGGTCTCACTTTTCCCAATTCTTCTCTCTTATCCATCATGAACGCTTTCTCTCTCGCAGGTCGCGCGATCGCCATCCACTTGCTGATGCTCTTCACCAGCCCCCCGCCGGCAGCCGAACCTCCCACAACATCCGTGCTCACCATCGAGCTTCCTGCGGAACTCCCCGCTTACAAAGACGCGCCCGGCGTGGCCCTCGCTCAAGGACTCTGCACCACCTGCCACTCTGCCGACTACACCAGCAGCCAGCCGCCCATGCCGCGAAAGTTCTGGGAAGCCACAGTGAAGAAGATGAAGGACAAATTCGGCGCGCCTCTTCCAGACGATACTGCCGCGCTCGTGGACTACCTCGTCACCGCGTATGGCGTGAAGTAAAAAGGCAGTGCATAAAGAATAGGGAGGTAAACAGCAGATCAACGCTCACTGACTGCGAATATGACGAATGGCCGTTACAAAATCGTAACCGAATGTAGTCAACCCAACGGCCCAGGTTGGTCGCATTGAAATGATATGATCTCTGAAGGAGCGCCCCATCGGCAGGCACCACCGGAATTGGCGTCGTAGATTTCCTACCCGGGATTGCCGCCGGTCAGGAACGAAGCTTGCCCTCTGACGGCATTGCACTAGACTGAGGGAAGGGAGGCACCTCTTGGCCATGGACTTGCTCCCATGAGTCCACCCGCCTGCGCCTCCCGTAATTAATTGCAACATCCTGTTCCTTCTCTCTCTTTCGTCACATGGATGCCGTACCGAAAGCCAAGACCACGACGACCGGCTCTGTGCCTGCCGTCCCGGCGGCCGTAGCCGCGCTGGATGTGCTGGTGGGACAGTGGGAGTGGAACGGCGGCTCCGGCTCGGGGCAGGGGGCCTTCATTGTGAAAGGCCACTCGTCCTGCCAGTGGCACACGGGCGGCCATTTCCTGGTGGAAAACGCAGAGGTCAATGTGGCAGGCCGCGTCTACACGACCATCGCCGTCATCGGCTTCTCCGCTCCCCGGAAGACCTGTGTCGCCCATGTCTATGACAATGCCGGCGGCGAGCACGAATACGAAATCTCCATCCTCGGCGATCAGCTCTGCACCATGTGGGACGAATACAAATTCGTCGGCACCATCAGCGACGATCGCGCCACGATCCAGGGCGAGTGGTTCCTGCTCAGCCAGGAGAACGAATGGGAACACTGGTTTGACCTTACCATGCGTCGCGTGGGGTAGGGGAGGAGGGGAGGTGCCTCGTAAAAAACTACTGGTTGCCAGTGCTGCGGCGTGATTGAGTGTGGGGAATGCATTCCGTCTTGCGCGCCTCGCTTGCTGCGACTCTCTGGCTCGCCTTGGGAGTGGTCGCTGCGAGGCCGTTGCTGGCAGAGAGCGAGAGAGATCCAGATGCTAAAGGCGGAGGAAGGAGCACGGCCACAATCCTGAACGACGTCCACTCCCGCCTGAATGCCACCAAGGTCGCGGAGGTCATCACCCCAGCCACCGTCGAGGAAGTCGCCGCCGTCATCCGCCGCGCAAAGGCAGAGGGCAAAGCCATCAGCATCTCCGGCGCGCGGCACTCCATGGGCACCCAACAGTTTGCCGAAGGCTCGCTGCATCTGGACATGCGGAAGCTGAACCGCTTTCTTGCGCTGGATGCCGAACGCGGCTTGGCGCGCGTGGAGGCAGGCATCACGTGGCCAGCCTTGCGCGCAGCCCTCGATGCCGCGCAGCAGGCAAGCAGCACTGGCGATGACGCCAATGCAAAAGCCCCCTGGTCCGTCGTGCAAAAGCAAACCGGCGCCGATGAACTGACCCTCGGTGGCGCCGTCTCCAGCAACATCCACGGACGCGGCCTGAACTGGCAACCCTTTGTCCAGGACATCGAATCCGTCACCATGCTCGATGCGGAGGCGCGCACCCTGAAGCTTAGCCGCACCGAGAATGCAGAACTGTTCAGCCTCGTGGTTGGCGGCTACGGCTTGTTCGGCGTCATCACGGAAGTCGAACTGCGCTTGCGACGCCGCGAGCGCGTGGAACGGGTCGTGGAAATCGGCACCCTGCAAGACCTCCCGGACCGCATTCAGCAGCGTCTCTCCGATGGCTTTCTGCTCGGCGACTTCCAGTTTTGTCCCGATGAAAAATCCCCCGGCTTCCTGAAGGAAGGCGTCTTCTCCTGCTATCGCCCCGTCGATAAAAATGGCGCGCTACCCGTCGGACAGAAGTCGCTCAATCCCGAAGCATGGCGAAAGCTCCTTACCAAGGCCCATGTGAACAAAGCCGAAGCCTGGACCGACTACAAGACCTACTACCAGCGCACCAACGGCCAGCTCTATGACAGCGATGCCGCCCAGTTCAATCACTACGACCCCGACTACGTCGAGCGCCTGAAAGAAGCCATCCCCGGCCTGCCAGATGGCTCCCTCATGATCTCAGAAGTCTATGTGCCACGCGTGAAACTGGAGGACTTCATGGCCGCCAGTGCTGACGACTTCCGCCAGCAGAGCACGAATGTCATCTACGGCACCATCCGTTTCATCCGGAAGGACGACGTCACCTTCCTCCCCTGGGCCAAAGAAGACTACGCCTGCATCGTCTTTAACCTGCGCGTCACCCATACCCCGGAAGGCATCGATAAAGCCAGAGGCGAATTCCAGCGCCTCATCCAGCGTGCCCTCGACCGCGGCGGCTCCTTCTTCCTCACCTACCATCGATGGGCCACCCGGGAGCAAATGCTCACCGCCTATCCTCAGTTCCCAGAGTTCCTAAAGCTCAAACTCCAATACGACCCCACCGAGCGCTTCCAAAGCGAATGGTATCGCTATTGGAAGAAGGAGATGGCAGGGAAGTGAGATGATGACTGGAAAGAATAGAAAAGAAGTCGAGGGGAGGTATTGATGGGATCGAGGGCGGTGCGATCTGTGACACAACCTTTACAAGGTTGTCCTTCATGATTAAGGTGCACCAGGGTAGCGTCCTGACAGACGCAACCCTTCGCTGTATGGCAGAATGCCGTTGGCATTCAAATGAGGATGAGAGATCGAATGCGCAGTATTGAAATTAAAATGTTGTACTGCACGCTTTGAACAGAATCTCCGCTCAGATTGCGTTAACTGCCCTCCCGAATCCCAAAGGGATTTTGTCCTAAAGCGAAGGGTTGCGCTCAGCGCTACCCTGGTATTTCATAGAGAAACACACCAACCGCATAGCGGTTGTGCCTTCACTGGATTCTTAACTTCCCATACACGATTTATGCCCCAGTCTTTGGCCGCCGTTTACATCCACATCGTCTTTTCTACCAGAGACCGCGAAGTCTGGTTCAAGGACGAATCGCAACGCCATTCACTGCACCAGCAACTAGGCGGTATATGCAATACCCTCGAGTGCCCCATCCTGCGCGTGGGCGGCACCGAAGATCACGTTCATCTTCTTTGCCGATTTTCGCGCAACATCACCTTGTCAGGATTGATAAAGGAGTTGAAACGGGTTTCCTCTCTTTGGGTTAACAAGACCGTCAATGTGGCTAGCGGCAGCGCGGCTTATCGAAAATTTAGGTGGCAGGAAGGTTACGGTGCATTTTCCGTAAGTCAGTCCAATGTGAAGCGGGTGGTGACTTATATCGAGAATCAAATGGCTCATCATCGTACGATGACTTTTCAGGATGAAATGCTCGAACTCATGAGGCGTCATCGGTTGGTCTTGGATGAGCAGCATTTCTGGAATTAACTGGTGAAAACCTGTTCCCACACCCCCCCCATGCCGCACACCCTGCGCATCACCCTTCTCTGGCTCACCACTGCGCTCTTTTTGACCCGCGTCATCGGCCAGATCCTTGTCGGCATCTACGCTCCGCCATCCCTCCCCGCGTGGCCCGAATGGTACTCTGGCCTCATGCCCTATCCCTGGCTCCTCCTCTCGCAATTGCTCCTTCTCATGTTCATGGCCGTGGTGAATGTTGATCACACCCGGCGGTCCGGCTGCTTCTACGTCAACAGTGAAAGTGCCCGTGCCATCTGGTGGCTGCGACTCTTCGCTACTCTCTACGCAGGCTCCATGGTCATACGCTACATCATCCGCATGACCCTCATGCCCGACCAGCGCTGGTTTGGCGGCACCATCCCCATCTGGTTTCACTTCGTACTCGCCGCGTGGGTGGCGCTGCTGACGATGGAGCGGGGGACTCAAGTCAACAGACATAAAGGTTGATTCGTATCGTGGATTGATAAAAAATTCACAGTTTGAGTGATTGGGCAGGAAACGCGAATGTCCACGAGCACCATGAGCAAAAACCAATGGGGGATACTAGCGGTTGCACTGCTCGTGCTCTGCATTGCGGGCGCAAGTAAGCATCCCTTCTGGAGTGCATACACTCAGGCCGGAATGCAAAAACTACGCTTCGCACGAGCTTTTAGATCGCCGATCTCATTTTATGGCAGATTGCTCGATCAAAAGGGGCATCCCGTAGCAGGAGCCAGAGTTGAATTGCAGCCAAATGACAAAGCATGGAGTGCAGGTTCGACTCACATTCGCTCCAGTGACTCACATGGGGATTTTGCCATCTCTGGCATCTCCGGGTTGAGCCTCTACGTCAATGTCTCAAAGCCAGGTTATTATCGAGTGCACTCGCGTGGAGGAAAGATCGGCTCTGATGGTGGTTTCGACTATGGCAACGATTTGGGTAGAGGAATCCATTCGCCAGACCCAGCGGCCCCAGTCATCTTTGTGCTGCAAAAAGCAGGTGACCTTGAGCCGATGGTGAAAATGGCGGAGCGAGATTTCCTGCTCAACAAAAACGGTGATCCGATTCAAATCGATTTGGAAGGCGGGAAAGGAACGCACCTGCTGAGTGTCCAATGTTATACACAGCAAACTGAAGACAGATATTATGACTGGAAGTTTGTGGTGACCGTCCCCAAAGGAAAGCTGGCGCTCCGGGACGGAGAGTTTGCCTTTGAGGCACCACTAGCCGGTTACAATACATCCTTTGAGTACACGATGTCCAAGTCGCTTCCACCAACTGAATGGAAGAGCTCTGTAGAAAGATCTTTTTTCGTGCGATTTGAAGATGACGTCTACGCAAGAGTCGACGTGGAGATGCGGACCGGTGGAAGTCACTTTGTAGTCGTAAAAGGCTATCTTAATCCCAAACGAGGCTCCAGAAATTTGGAAGCGCCGCCCAAAAGACGATAGCAACACTACCACAAGGGGAAACTCCTCTGTCGTGACTGTGCCCGTGTGGCATCGCGGAGTCCTTAATATTGATCGATACACTGGATGGCCTCGGCCTCACCTACTCACCGCCAGCCGTACTCCCAGTGCCACAAACAACGCTCCCGCCGCACGATTCAGCCAAGTCGCAAATCCACTGCCACTCTGTCCTCGCAACTTCCCGCCCAACGCACCCGCAAACCACGCAAGACCAAGGCACCACAGCGTCCCCGTCGTCACAAACGTCAGCCCCAGGATCAGGAATGACACAAACTTCGACGGACTCTGCGCATCAATGAACTGCGGCAGAAAGGCCAGGAAGAAAAGCGCCACCTTCGGGTTCAGCACATTGGTCAGCAATCCCTGCCGATAGGTCGCCCAGAAGCCTGTCCCACGAAGACCATTCCCACCACTGCGGCTGCCATTATCATCACCAACATCTTCCGTTTCCCCATGGGAAGGCGGCGCCACCTTTGTCAGCAGCATCTTGATCCCCATATAAATCAGGTAAACTGCCCCCAGCATCTTCACGACAAAGAACGCCGAGGCAGACGTGGCCAGCAGCGCCGATACGCCGAACGCCGCCGCCATCGTATGCACCAGCGCCCCTGATCCGATCCCCAGCGCCGAGGCAACACCCGCCGCCCGTCCCTGCGCCATACCACGCCCCAAAATATAAAACGTATCCGGCCCTGGCGTGATGTTCAGAACGATGCAGGAGACCAGAAAAATGCCGAAGTCATGAATGCCAATGCCAGCCATGCGCGCACATTACACCGCATCCCCATCCTGCAACCAGCGACTCACGAGCATATAGGCTCGACTCAGTTCAGTCTGAAATTTGCTGCGCTGCGTAGCCTGACGATATGAGGAACCCGCGAAGCAGACTTGAAACTTGACACTTCAAACTTGCTGCGCAGCCGCTTAGCGAACCTAATATCACCCCCTCGCCGCGCCGCATTTCCAACACGTATCAAAATTTGAAGGCACTGCCTCCTGGCATTGAGCACACTGCCAGTCCGGCCCCGTTTCGTTGGGCGCGGCTTCCAGTTGGGTGATCAGTTGCTTCGCGGCTTCATAATCGCCCTCATCCATCACGCAGAGGGAGGGATAAAAGAGCGGCACCGGCGCATGCACATTGTTCTCATTGCGGATGTGCGTGAGGATCCCCTGCTTCGCGAGCAGGGAGTGGTATAGGCCGACGCGCGCTAGATCTGGATGGGTGAAAACTTCTTTCATAGAGGAATGGAATTGGATGGAATAGGGCCCCCATCGTCACGCCGCGCCGACACCCGCACTCCCACGTGCCGCGCCGCATTTCCAACAAGCATCAAAGTTTGCAGGGACACTCTCCTGACACTGCGCGCATTGCCAATCAGGGCCGAGTTCGGGAGGCGCTTCTTCGATAGGGCGAAGGATTTCCAAGGCCGCATCATAGTCTTCGTCATTCACCACACAGAGCGTCGGATAGAAAAGAGGCACCGGGATCTCCGTCAGCGAGTGATGGCTGTTCTCATTGCGGATATACGTGAGAATACCCGACTTCTCCAGGATGGACTGGTAGAGCCCGACACGCGCATGATCCTGATGAGTAAAGACGTCTTTCATGATGAATGGAAAAGAATGTTGGGGAAGGGGAGTGAAGCCCACCGCCAAAAGGATACGCAGGCCCCACCCATTTTGCTCGTTCTTTCGATGTCGCTCCACGTGAAGCCTCAGGTAATGGTGCGCGGCTGTCCCAGCCGTGGCTTTTCAAAGATCGCAATCTGGAAAGATCCAAACACCTTCACAACACCCCGCATCCCCCACCTTCGCACGTCGAACCACCCCAGCCAGAATAGCACACGAAGACCGGACAGCCGCGCTCCCTTCAATCCCTTCGCGTCTTCTCATCTCCCGCCGAACTCAGTTGGCATGATTTGCGCGCATCCTGCGCGTGACTTCCGCGCGATTTCATCTATCGACCTTTAACCGTTGATCCCAGAAATCCTTAACCCACTCGTCCTATGGCCACTACGACCCTGCATCATCAAATCTGGATCAGCGCACCCGCTCACACAGTCTATGAAGCCGTCAGCACCGCTGAAGGGCTGAGCCAATGGTGGGGCGAGCACAAAAGCACCTTCGAGCCCGGAGGCTCTGCCGACCAGATCGTCGTGGAAAGCGAATCCGAAGCCGTCGTGGTCAATGACGACGCGCTCGTGGAAGCCACCGGCGCTATCCCCACTCAGCGCGAGTACATCTCACACTCGCCCGGGGAAATCCATGGTCTCGTCGTGTGGCAGGTGCTCGACCGCGTGCCGGATCGCATGATCGCCTTTGAATGTGTGAGCGAACACTCTTCTGAAAGTCCCGCGTCCGCCTGGACCGGCACGAAGTTCACCATCCTCGTCACCGAGAAGATCGCACCCTCCTGGATGGACATGGGCGATGCGCCCGTCTCCGTCGTGGATCTCACCCACACCGGTTGGGACGAAGAAAGCCCCTACCTCGGCTTCTGCAACACCGCCTGGGGTGAGGTCATGACCATGCTGAAGACGCACTGCGAAAGCCCGAAGGCTGCCTAGTAGGTGCATAGACTTGTTGGTCGTGCCTTGCGCGGCTCTTGAGTGACGCTTGCGCCACCTTAGACTGCTGTCGGTTCGCTTCGCGGGTTCGCAGGCTCCAGCTTTTTCCAGGCCGGGGTTCGCTTCGCGGCTTCGCAGGCCACGCCGCACCGGTTAGCTAGGCGTCAGCCTCGCCCATGCAGAATCCCGCCGCTCTCATCTGCGCTTTTACGCATTGTCTGACGCGTGGATTGTTGCAATACCGCATGCCGATGAAACCCATGCGAGGACCAATTTCTGCCGCAGTTAGCATCACACCATTGTTAGTGAGATTGCGCCTCAACAAACTATTTGCAATTTCAGGCAATACTTAACATCCACTGAGTATTCCCGCCGCGAACTTGCACTGTCATGAAACCCTCTACACTTGCCCTTGCCATCAACGCCCTGGAGTTCTTCCTCTGCCGTTCTTCAAACCTCACCGCCAAGCCCCACTCGGAAGAGTTCTGGCTTTCACTCGTGGAGGAAGCCCAGGAACTCGCCGTTGGCCGCCCCTACATCTCCGCAGGCCTGCAAACCCTGCATGCAGAAGCCGCCAACATCCACGGTGAAGAGAATGCCGCCACACGCGACCGCCTCCTGCGCCTCGTCCGCGTTATGGGCCTGCGCGCCGATGAAGAGTCTTCAGAGGAACTGGAAGCAGTCGCCGCCTAAGGTGTCAGTTTGCCGATCATACGACGCAAGACGTTGAAGTGTAGCGCGTCGGGTCAGCCTTTCCAGCGTGAAGCGACCTAGGGTCAACGCTCGCCACCGTTCCCACTGACGGGTTCGACTCGCTTGTAGTCGACGGTGTAATGGTCCATCGCGCTAATAGTAAAGCGTAGTTCCAGGTCTGCACCCGCCCGCAGGCACTTAAGAAAATTTCCCTCAAACTCCACGCTCCAAATTCCACTCGGTGTCATTGAGGGATCTGTGATTTGCCAAGATGAGTTCACGATATCGGTAAATCTGTAGGGCGTCCGTTGCGGGAAATGAGACGCCGTGCAGGTCCCGTCATCACGAAACACAATTCGGCTCTTTTGTGTGCCGACCGGACCGCCAGCTTCGCCCAGAAATTTTGAAGGAAACTCCGAGCACTCCCAGACGCCCACGATCTCGTCACGTGCAGGTTTATCTACCACGAGTTTCTTCCCGCAGCCCGTGAGACATGCGGCGATAGTGATAATGGCAAACAGCTTCATTTCTAGACCGAACCTATTTATCCCAAATATTAAGGGCCTGGCTTGGTTCCGGAAATTGCTAAAGAGTCATAGCTCAATCTTTCTCAGAACCATGCTCCGCCACATACTCCTCCGGCGTGAATCGGCGGGTGATGTGCTGATCACAGTTCCAGTCGAAAGCCAGGACGTGAAAGAGGAAGGCGCGCTCCACGACAGCGGGATATCCCGGCACCACCAGCTTTTGCAAAAGATCAGCGTCCTCTGAAATCTCGGCTTCTGCCCAGATCTTGAGCCGACTTTGACTCGGATAGTCCATGAGAAAGAGACACGCGTGATGCGTCGCGGAGACATTGCCCGTGCTCACATATTGGGCATTTCCGCGGAAGTCCGCGAAGCCCAGCGTCTGCTTATCCAGCACCCGTAGAAATCCCTTTGGCCCACCGCGATGCTGCACATAGGGCCAGCCATTCTCACCTACGGTGGCCATATAGAAAGTGTCCCTCTGCGAGATAAACGCCGCTTCTTCCGGACCCAACCGTGTCCGGCGCTGTACTCCCGCCAATCGCCCATACGCCCGGCGCGATCCCATCCGTTCCTGCACGGCCTTCACCGCAGGCGTGAAAGCGATGTCACCAAAATTGTCCGGCTGCGGCTGGGGAGTGGAGGGAGTCATGTGAGATGGGTATGACTGGATACGCGTGATCCCAGTGCGTGGCGGAGAAAAACGAATCGGAGACAGAGCAGATACGACGGTCGGCCATCCATGTCGATCCTCATGAGTACCACGTCTCACACAATGCTAAAAACTCGTCAATGAACACAACCTGTGACGGTGTGATCAGATCAAAGTGCTTCTTGGTCACGCATGCGTTGTAAACGGCATCCCAACGGCACAACGGAAACTCTGCCAGGTAGTGCCGCAGAAATGCTGGCAGATAAAACCACCAACCCTCCGCATCGGAGAAGGTGAAGTATTCCTGAAAATGCCTTGTGGCTTCCACGGACACCTCCGTCCAATGCTGCTCAGGGTCGAGCGCTGCCAACTCAGCTCCCCGCTCCTCGGATAGAAACCACTCATCATCGTAACCTCGCGCGACATGCAGTGTTATACGTGGCCGTGGCGGATCTCCGAAGACATCAGGCAGACGAATGGCCAGCGCCGTCGCCTCAGCATGAGCGACGAGCCACACATCGTATAGCTCATCGATGGCCTCCTTACGTGTGCCGCACGCTCGCAGCTCCTCCCGGGTAGGGAAGGGCACTCTCATCGCATATGCAGGGGACATAAGGTTGCTCCCATGCTACGAACTCTTCTTCATTTCCACGTAGAAGAAATACCGCTCTATGGTAGCCGGATACGTCAGTTTCCAGGTGAGGGCAGATCCCGTTCCTTGCTTGGTGGAGAGTCTGTTCCATAAATATTTCGCCTGGCCAGGGTTCCCACTCATGCAGCAGGTATAGTCGTATCCCACCATGGCATTGGTGACCACGATCTCGGCGTATGCGGACTGGCCTTGCGCCGCAGGCGTGACAGCAACATGGATCGTCGGCTCCGGCGCCGCATCGAGAATGCGGAAAGTCAGGTCCTGAGTATCGCGAATCGAGTATCGGGACTGAGCACCGCTCCATCCCACCGAGTGACCGCCACTGTAGCTGTTTTGATTGGAGTAACTGTAGTTGTTCCACCCACCGCTCCCGGACGTCAGAAGCTCCATATCAAACACGAGATAGACCGGGCTGCCCGTATTGTTGATAAACGGCGTGTTCAGCATGACCGTGTACCATCCCGGCGTCCCCACTACCTGAGACCGGTCCAGCGTGCCCGTCGCCACCGGCTCTGCATCCATGCGGGTGAAATACGAGCCCGGCGCACCAGTTGCCCGCCACAACTGCACAAAGATGCTCCCCCCGCCACTGCCCACCGATCCAATGTGCAACTGAATCGCGGCTGCCGTTTTCCCCGCAGGCAGCAGGAAAGATTGGCCCGTTCCCGACCCATAATCCGCCTGTCCCGTGATGGCCGCCTGACTAACGACGATGCCAGCATGCGCGGTAGTAATCGCGCTAAAGACCATTGTAACGAGTGCAGCAAGGATCTTCATCGGAAGCTTGGTAACGGGAACACAGGGGTGAGACTATTCAGAGTTTACTTCATCCAAGATACTCGCAAAGCATTTTGTCCGGGCAGAAGTATCGACTACGTCACCGAGCTACCACTAGTCGCGTGGTCAGTAGCTGATGTTACGGCTCTCTAGCGTCGATAAACACCCCTATACTATATGGCCCCGGTGGATGAGTGGTGACGATAAACTCTTTGAAAGAAGAGAGCTCTGCTTCAGACTTCACAGAGCCGCTGAATGAAAGCAAATACGGACCTTTGAGCGTTTTCCACGACACGATTTCGTGATAGACCGGGTGGGCTAGCAATTGGGGATTGATTCGCTCAACATAGTTCGCCGCTCGAACGCTTTGAAATTCACGATACCAAATCGGCGAACTAACAACGGCAATCCCGATAAGAAGTACCGTGAAGAACTGTTTTGGCTTCCGAAACGAATTCGCAAAAAGCCGCCTTGGGCTACCAGCGGTGGCAGGAAGTGGTTCCGGATTCATAAGCTCGCCTTTACGATTCTCCGCAGAGACACCCATGTGCCCTACGGCTTGATAACAAAAGCCTTCAGCTCCGCCATCTTATCCCCACGAAAGCGCCAGACATCGCAATACGAGTGTAGCGCTTCTTTCCCATCCTCGTCCTTCAAGGTGATCTCTCCCAGCGCCGCCACGAAATCGCCCTCTGCAATCAAATGAGCGACCTTAAATTTTGGCGGCTCAAGGTAGGTCTCCGCCATCCATTGACGCACCGCCTCTTTTCCCTTCAGCGTCTTGTCCCCGAGGAAAATCCATTCCGTGTCCTCAGTGCAGAACGCCAGGAATCCCTCATGATCACCTTTCACGATAGCCGCATTCGCCTTCTCCAGGATCGCCTTATTTTCATCGGACATATCAATGATTCGTGTGAGCGTTTGGCCCTACGTTGGCCTATTTAGACAGCACAATGTTCACGAGGAGCAAAGCTCCGACGGGGTGGAGCCAGCAGGTCCTTGCAACGTGTTTCCCTCAACTACCTCTCCTGTCATCCTCTCTGTGACATCACAGGCACAAGTCACCTGTGGTGGCACGCGCTTAGCTGCGCATCATTCGTCTTTCCGCTCGCAGCGCGACCGCCTTTTCCGCTAGGATCAATCCCGAATTATCCCTCGCCCGAAGCAGCAAAGCAAAGCAGATCAGATCAGGTTAAAAAGAGAGAGATAAGGAACTCATTCACACACAACGAACGACACATGAGCACCACCACCTCAAGCACCATCACCACCAAAGACGGCACCACCATCTACTTCAAAGACTGGGGTCCAAAGGACGGCCCCATCGTCACCTTCAGCCATGGCTGGCCCCTCAGCGCGGATGCTTGGGAAGCCCAGATGTTCTTCATGGCCTCGCACGGCTACCGCTGCATCGCCCATGACCGGCGCGGGCACGGCCGCTCCAGCCAGCCCTGGGATGGAAATCACATGGACCAATACGCCGACGATCTCGCCGAGCTCTTCACTGCGCTCGATGTCAAAGATGCGATGATGGTCGGCCACTCCACCGGCGGCGGTGAAGTCGCACGTTACATCGGTCGTCATGGCACCGCCCGTGTGGCCAAAGCCGTGCTCATGGGCGCCGTCCCACCCATCATGTTGAAGACAGAGGCGAACCCCAGTGGCCTCCCTATTGAAGTCTTCGATGGCTTCCGCGCCGCTTATCTCGCGGATCGCGCCCAGTTCTTTTTGGACGTCGCCAGTGGCCCCTTCTTCGGCTTCAATCGTCCCGGCGCAAAGGTCTCCCAGGGCCTCATCCAGTCCTGGTGGCTCCAGGGCATGCTCTGCGGCCATAAGAACGGCTACGACTGCATCAAGGCCTTTTCCGAAACCGACTTCACCGAAGACCTGAAAAAGTTCGATGTGCCCACCCTCATCATCCATGGCGACGACGACCAGATCGTCCCCATAGGCGCCTCCGCCATGCTCTCCTCGAAATTGGTGCCCAATGCCATCCTGAAGATCTACCCCGGCGGCACCCACAGCCTCGGCGACACCAGCAAAGATCAGCTCAACACCGACCTCCTCGACTTCGCGAAGTCATAGACCAAAGGAGCGCGGCTATCTTAGCCGTGAGACTCGCTTCGCAAAACCCCGCATCGATAATCCCCCGGACATCGCCCCACCAAAGCGCAGTTTGGGGCAACGGTAGCTCGCTCTGACAACTGCCTACATTTTGGCTTCAATACTTTTCATTTCTGGCTCGCCGGAAGTGATCGTGGAAGTAAATCATCCGACAGCCCGCACAGTCAGTTGGCAAAGCTGTGTCGAGCCACAGCACTCCAAACGGCTACGCCTTCGCCTTTGTCAATCGCGAGCGCGAAGCGTCTTGGAGTGCTCCGGCTTGACGGAGCTTTGGGAGTGTGGCGTGGCCTACCTTTAAGGTCATTGTCGTCCTACGTATTGCTGATGCCTGCTCCTGACCGACATGGCGCTCCCAATGTGGGTAGTTGTCAGAGCTCGCTGCCGTTTTGTGATTGGAGGAGCTTGTTCCGACACGGCAGTGGAGCGGGCCGCAACTCCACCTGACAAATTACAACTCCCAACTTTAAAGCGCCGCCGCCGCAGCAGCAATCATTTCAAGAAACCGACCCCAGCCACCACCCACCGTTCACTTCACACCCTCAATGTGACAACGCCGTCACATTTTTTCCATTGGCATTGAGTGACAAATCCGCCATACTCTGCCTGTCGAATCTTATATGATACCCCAAAACTGGACCCCTGAGGCCAGCACGATGTGGGCGAAGCTACAAGCCTTCAGCCCGGGAACGACGGAAGCGCTTTACGGATACCGTCACCGACTGGCCAAAGAAAACAACTGGTCCCACGTGTATGCGGACCGGGTCATTGAAGAGTATAAACGATTCCTCTTCCTCGCGGTGCACGCCGGGCATGCCGTCACACCCTCAGAGCCGCTGGATCAGGCCTGGCACTTGCACCTCGTTTACACCCGCTCTTACTGGCAGGATCTCTGTGGAGAAATCCTGGGCCGCCCCCTGCATCATGAGCCCACTACCGGCGGCCTCAGTGAAACGGCGAAGTTCCGCGAGCAGTTCGCCCGCACGATCCAGAGCTACCGGAGCTTCTTCGGTGAGGATCCACCCGCAGACATCTGGCTTACCGGTGACGCAGACGCGGCATCATCCCCTGCGAAGCAGAAAACTCCCCGCCCCGAACCAGACCCGCGCTGGGTGGACATCGCCCGGCATTGGCTCGTGCCGAAGCCCCTCTGGCTGCACCGTGTGACACGGCGCGTCCGGCCGCATCTGGCACTCACCGCCATGGCCGTGCTCGTGCTGACCTTCGGCATCATGGGCTGCACCGGTGACATGAATGTCTTCGACTACCGTGGTGAGGACTTTCTGAACTTTTATCTCGGTGCCTTTCTCGTGGCGACCATCGCCTCCCTTCTTCTGGGAAAAATGGCGAGGTCCGGTCTGCCCGCCCGACCCGGAGTCGAGCCTCCCACCGACCCTTATGAAATCGCCTTCCTCAGTGGCGGCGGTCGCCAGATGGTGGATGCGGCCTTGGCTGCACTTCATAGCCGCGGTCTGCTGGCCTTCGGCCGGAATAGCCATGGGGTCACCACCGTTGGCTTCGCCCCTGGCGCCCTCAAGCCCGGCCAGAATCCGCTGGAAAAGCATCCCGATCTCAGCCCGATCGAGCAGCAGCTATGTCGCGCCCTGCCCGCGAGGGATCAGGAGGAAATCCGACATGTGCGAAAGGCGCTGGAGCCCACTGCCCAGGCCATGCAGGATGAACTCGCGGACAAAGGCTGGATCATGACAGCCGCAGCTCTGGCCAGCGCGAGATTCGCCACCGCCCTCCCCATGCTGATCCTCCTCGGCGTAGGCATTACGAAGTGGATCATTGGCCTCAGCCGGCACAAGCCCGTCGGTTTCCTGTTCCTCCTCATGATCCTCACCATCGTGGCGCTTATGTTTTGTGTCCGCGGGCTGAAGCGCCGGACCAGGGCCGGGGATCAGGCATGGAAAGCCGCACGCCAGCAATACTTGTCTGCCCGGGGCCCACGCCATGCTCCCTCCTATTTTGCCTCACCGCAAACCACCGCATCAGGTGTCGCGCCTGTCGCCGGCATGGACCCCTACGCGATGGCCATGCTTGTAGGCGTAGGTGGCACGGCCGCACTCGCCAGCATGCCGCAGTATGAAGAACTCCGGCGCGCTATTCTCAATCCCCATCCCGCGACTGGGACCAACACAGGCTGCGGTACCACCACCTCCTCCTGTGGCTCGGCAGGAGGTAGCTGTGGAGGCGGCGGCGATAGCGGCGGTGGCGGCAGTTCCGGATGCGGCGGCTGCAGCGGCGGAGGCGGAGGGGATTGATTAAGTCAGATCAACCTGACATGCAATCGCCACCAACGCTTCTCCAAAGCCACGCCCCATCGGAGTGCGGTGGCTCGCCTCTGCTCGGTTGGAGGAGCTTGCTCCGACGGGGTAGGGTAGCACGCCATCAAATCCCAGACTTAATATCACCCCTCGGCCTTGCCCCAAAACACTCCGGCAGACTCCACGCCTCCAAGAGCTACCACGACGCTCACTCAGACTTTCACCCCAAATCATTTATCCACAGACCCGGGCGCGATTCATGCGCAATCAAATCACGTCCCACGCCATTGCACGCACTCCCTTAAAAACTTCGCGCCTTCGCGTTAAAAAATCCTCACGCTGTCGCCTCCATCGCTCGACCTCACTTCATCCCATTCCGACCTTCATGAGCACCACTAATCCCATCCCAGACAATAACAAAACCATCGTCCTCGTCCACGGCCTCTGGGTTACCCCGCGCAGTTGGGAGAAATTCCAGACCCACTTCGAAAGCAAAGGCTACACCGTCCTCGCCCCCGCCTGGCCCGGCATCAAAGGCGAAGTCGAGGACATGCAAAAGGACCCCTCCAGCTTCAACAACATCGGCATCGAAGAAGTCATGGCCAAATACATCGGCGTCATCAAGGCCCTCCCCACGCCCCCCATCATCATGGGGCACTCCTACGGCGGCCTCATCACCCAGCTCCTCATTGACCAGGGTTATGGCCGCGCCGGCGTCGCCATCGATTCCGTCCCCGCCAAAGGCATCCTCATCCTGCCCTTCTCCACCTACGAGGCCCTCACACCCGCCCTCGCGAATCCGCTCAATGTCAAAGGCACCTACCTCTTCCCCTTCGAGCGCTGGTGGCGCGTCTTCGCCAATAGCCTCACCGAAGACGAAGCCCGCGTCGCGTATAAGACCTACGCCATCGCCGCCCCCGGTCGCGCCATCTTCCAGGCCGCCCTCTCCAACCTCATCCCCGGCTCCCCCGCCACCATCAACTTCCACAACAACAAGCGCGCCCCCCTCCTCTTCATCGGCGGCGAAAAAGACGTCATCATGCCCGCCGCCCTGAACAAGAAGAACCACGCCAAATACAAAAGCTCGACCGCCATCACCGAATACCACGAATTCCCCGGCCGCAGCCACTTCATCATCGCCGAAAAAGGCTGGGAAGAAGTCGCCGACTACGCGCTGGCGTGGGCGGAGGGGAAGGGAGGCATATAGAGCGAGATAGGTTTGAGCGACCAACAAGGGAGCGCGGCTGTCCCAGCCGTGGCTCAGCTAAGTAGCAGCGCTATCGCTCCGCACGTTTCTCCTATCGTCAGGCTACGCAGCGTAGCCGGAATGCCGACAGTCGGACATAGTTGCCCATCGTATCAATCTATAAAAGGACACGGCACTTTCATGACAGCTTCAAAATGATGGGATCTGCAGAATGCACTAAATCTCACTGTTCCACGGTCGCACCCTGCGCCTCTGCATTTCTCGGAGCTATCTTCCGCACCCAGACTGTCATAGAACGTTCGAAATCCCTTTAACGTCTGTTCTGCGGCTTGCTGCCTGAGCTTTTCAAGCTCTTCTTCAGAAACGGGAGGACATTGACCTTCTTTCCAGGGCATTTTCTCTATATCGCCAATTTGACCTCGTGATAGCAAGAGCCATAGCCGTAAAGCTTCATCCAGAGATGCCGTGCGCTGTCATCTCTTTCCATGTTGTCCCAAATGCATAGGCCACCTTCGTAGACGTCTAGCGTCCATCCGGTCTCATGGGTAAGCCATGCGCTAGGGTGTTCAGGATCTGACGTATTCAGTTCGGAGAGAACTTCACGCATCCAGCTCTCTGACGGGTTGTCTATCGAATCTCCCCAGCGGCCTTGAATGAAACAGCTCACGTGGCTAGGTGTGAAGTGCTTCCAGTACCACCTGAGGGGAACGCTCCACCACTCGCAGTAGGGCTTTGGCTGGGCCTTCAGGTTCTCTGCGCTTCTGTTCCCAGTTTTGGAGAGTTCGTGAACTAACCCCGATCATCGCGGCAAACCGAGACTGCGAAAGTCCCAGCCGCTCCCGTATGGCGCGCACATCCGGCTCTGAATGCTTGAAGACACGGGATGCCTTCCGAACGCCGCGCTTGATTTCGCCAGCCTCTCGGATGCTCTCACAAAGTTTATCGAAATCGTGCTCGTTCATGGTTTCAAATGACACTCAACAAGTTCTCTCAGCTTTTTGGCTTGTTCTGGGGTGATGTCCTCGCGTTCATTTTTGGCATACGCATAAAGCATGAACACTTCCTCACGGTGAACCAGATAGTAGATGACCCTGATCCCTCCCCGCTTCCCGCGCCCTTTGGCCTTCCATCGAATCTTGCGAAGCCCGCGTGATCGCGGAACGAGATCACCCGCCTCAGGATCGACGATGAGCCGTGTCTGCAATTCGGCATACGATTCATCATCAATAAGGCGCACAATCTGGTCGGTAAAGATACTGGTCTCATAGAAGATCATCCGCTGGGATAGAATACGCCAATGGCGCACAGTTTGCAAGTAAACTCCGCCCATATCTCCGAACGCCGAAGGCGTTCCCCCATGCCTAGCCGTGGGTTTTAACCCACGGTACCGCATCAACGAGCGACCCGACCCTGAAGGGGTCACCCAATGCTCTCTCCGACGCCTGACTTATCGGCGTTAATCCACCGTTTTCTCAGGTTTGGCATCGTCTTCGTCCGTGTTGACCGTTGGTGGATAGAGATCAAGGCTCAAGGAGAGACCGATGTCAGCAAGAATACGCATGGTCTCAGGACGAATGGTGTCACCGCCCTGGCCGTTCCCGCTACCAAAACCGCAGAAAAGTTCCGCCTCCACATCCTCTCGATGAGCCAGTTCAGACAAAACATTCAACCGACCTTTCAAAGTCTGGAACAGCATGTCAATTTGATCGTCAAATCCTACCTTTCTGGACGCTCCGACAGAATGCGTCCAGAAATTGGTCTTGTAGGGTGCGTACCTCCGGCCATCCTTGCCCAAGCGCGGCTCGCCTTTAATCCCGAGATAGGTGGGCGTTATACCGAGAAGAGCTTGGACCGTTGTGGGGTCAAATCCATCACCACTGATTCTAGGCGATACAGCAAACCAGTATTCGTCGTCAGCAAGCATGCGAGGTGGAAGTTGTCATTGGAGATGATGCGTTATGAATCCGACTCCGTCTTCCCCTTCTGCTCCCGCGCCCATCGGCTGAAGGGATGCATCTTGATCCAATGCTGCTTGGCTTTCTGGCATTCGCTGCACACAAAAATCTGTTCAGTCTTCTTCGCCTCCACCATGCAGCCGCCCGGCACCCATTCCTCGTCTGCAAAAGGAAAGCGTCGCCCTCGTGTTTCAAAGCTTGGCTCCGAACCGTCTGGAACCATCAAGCCATAAGCGATGGGAACAGTCTTCCGCTGCATCGGACAATGATGCACATGGCAGACACCCGTCTTCTCAGCCTGACCAGCCGCAGCATACATGTCTTCACGCTCTCGCTTCGAAAGACTGGAACAGGCCATGGAAGAAAGCGCCGTGAGCGCGCATAGCAGAGCAAAGGCTTTCATAGCGAGAAAGGGGGACAGGAAAATTGACCGGCTGAGCATCAAGGTGTCTGGAAGAATCGCCGACACCATTGACCGCTCAGGGAGATATCACAACAGTTCAAAACAAACCTCGAATACTTATCCACAAATCATCCCCATAAACCCCCGCCAACAGCCCAACAACCATCGCCGAAACACCCACAAACAAAATCAAAGGCAGCAGGGAAGGGGACGAAACCCAAGGCGACCGGCTAAAAAGTCCAAGTCCGATGATCCCGCCAAAGACGAAGCCAAACATGAAATGCACCCAGAAATGGGCCCAATCGCGTTTGTAATCTTTGCCTGGTCGATTCATGGAAGTTCAATGCAATCCTCATGGCAGTCAGAGTTATCTCTGCTCCTCATCCTGATTGAACCCTAGCACCTTTTTTCTGTCCTGTGATCCCGGGATGTATTCTTGATACTTTCTCTTCCCCACTCCTTCTTGAATCCACAGCCGCCCACATTCATCGCATTCCATCATATCCAGCGTCAGATTCACATGAAGCGTGTGAATCACATCATGAAGCATCTCGCTGATGGGCAGGTCCTTCGGATAGAAATGGTTGAAGTACTTCTTCCTCCAGCCGCCCAGATCCCCTCGTTTATCGTGTTCCACGCAATCCTCGATGATTGAGCACAGGTCAGTAAAGAATTTGTCGCTACTCTTATCACTAAGGATCCTGCCCGTGACTTCATTCGGGCCCTCCACATCGTAAATAGTGGCCCCACATAGGCAACCAAACTGGCTCATCAGTTTTGTGTAGCTGACCGGGAGATAGATGGAAAGCGAAAAGATTCTTGCGGAGCACCTCCTAGCCTCAGGCGCTAAGCCAGTCCAATGCACCGCATGGTTATTGGCAGCGTCGTGATCGCCGACTACGGGAGCGCATCGCAAATGATTTTGGTGTCGGTAAACTGTCTGAATCGTGACACCCGTCCGTCAGCAATATCGTAAATATGAACGGTCGGAGCCACGAATGACCTGCCGGAAGTGCGGTGCGTGCCGCGATAACTACCCACCACCACAACCGATGAGCCAGCGTCAAGATACTCCGCGATGTCGAATGCGAACCCGTCCCACCTTCCATCATTGCCTTGGAACACACCTTCAATGACAGCCTGTGGCCCATGCCACGTAGCTCCTCCTGGAAAACCCTGCATCTGAATCCACTCCAGGTCCGGCGCACAGAGGGACCGAAAGGCCTCATAGTCCGCGCTACGAAACGAACGGTAAAGCTCCTGGATGAGTTCGATGTTGGTCATGCGTTCCATTCCTTTCGGTTTCAGTCACACTGAGCTTGGGGCCGTCGGGTGTTACCGTCACTCGCCAGGGACGTCAATCAATTCCCGCTCCATCGGAAGCCGACTTCTTCTGCTGCTGATTCTGACGCCGGTTGAATTCGTCTAGCTGCTTTTGTATTTTTGCACTGGCGCTTTCGTGGAAAATGTAGTGAAGCGTCTTATGGCTGTTCCACCAAAGGAGCAGCACCACCGTAACCACCGTCCAGAGTGGCCATTCGTAGCGGATAAAGAGCAAGGTGAAAAGAAAGGCGGCAGGAAATGCGATCATGCCCACGCCGAAAAAGAACGAAACGGCCGCCCATTCGAAGAAGCTGCCCAGCGCCTCCCATGCTCCTCCCATCTGATCCATAGCCGTCATGCCGCCCAAAGCCGAACCGATCACAACCGCGGCGCAGACAAGCACCACCCGCCCCGTAACCGTTCTCAAAGCGCTGACAAACGGCGCGAGTGGGTAGTTTGCGATGTCGTTCATGGGAGATGCCCCAGCGGTTGTCCAGCCGCGCCTTTGTTTGCCCCTGTCGGTGGCTGCGCTGGGTTCATGTGGTAAAGTAGGTGCTCTTCGGAATGCCTCTAGCTCGGAGAAGAGCCGCGACTGGGTCATCTCGATGCCGAATATCTTCTAGTGTCATATCGTCAATGACATCCGAGAGAGGTATGGCAGAGGGAAGGCGATCAAGCAAGGCTTCGATCAACTGGGTGTGCCGCTTCAAGATCGTCGAAGTCGAAATGACCGACTCTCCTGCGTTGTTGACGTGAGTGACGGACGCTCCTCGTGCGAGCAGCTCCAGACATAGCTCGGTCCTGCCAAGCTGAACGGCATCCTGTAGCGGTGTGGAACCGAAATGATTAACGGTGTCGATGACGGAGCCAAGATCAAGGAGAGTCACCACTGCTGAAACGACGTCCTCGATCGCCATCCAATGTAATAGTGTCTCGCCGAGACCGCTCCGAGCGTCCAATAGCGCTCTGTCCTTCTTGATCTCGGACACAGCCTCGTGTGGGCTAGCCAGAAGGAGATCACGTAACTCGTAAAAGGGTCCTCGTTGCTTGGGAGTCACTGCGGGCATGGTTGGTTGGGCGAATGACCTAAGCGCAAAGACCCGGCCCGCGGCACGCGTAGATTGCAACTGCGATGCCATGGCCGTGGCCCCTGCATAAAGTAGTGAAACGTCGACATCATCTCTCCAATGTAGCCAAAGCCTCGGGAACCTCGCTAGCCCAAAATTCTCCAGTCGCCGCATACTCACGGAGAAACGCCGCTACAGCCTGGCGCTGCGCCGTCGAGAAACGTGAAAACCGCTGAGTGAATTGCTCTTCGTCGCTCAAGCCCCGCGTGAAATGAAATGCGATGCTGTGAGGGATCAGGTCTGCCTCGCGCGGCTGCTCTAGAGTCGCCAGCATGAACGCTGGCAAAAAGTAGTGAAACGCGTCAGGGGTAAAAAGAGAGAGCGCTGCATGATGCTCCCACAGCTTCGCCAAAGAGTGAACTCGCCAACTCGTGCCACGGAAATACTCCGCGATCTCGGCACACTCCAGACAATCCTCGTGATCGGTAATACGATCATCGCCCGGATACGGAGCATCCGCAAATGTGGACTCAATAAGCTCACGAGCAATCATATGCGAAGGATGTCTAACGCCGGAGGCTCAGCGCCCCGGCCAACGGGACGCCACGATGGCAAACCACGACACTATGCCGTGTTCGCTGCAGAGTATGGCTAAACGGCGTGCTCATACTCTCAGTCTTCCTTATCGCGAACAATGTCTCGTGCTTTCTGCAAAAGGCCCCCGTAATCCGACCTGAATGGCTCGACCAGAGCTTTCTCCAAGTCGCAGCAGATGTCCCACAAAACACGCGCCTCTGCTTGGTTGGATCTCTAGCTTGTCGCCGTTGCTGAATCTTGAAAGAAACTCGAAGAGCACCAGCGCATGTGCGCTCGATAGCTCGATCACAACCTTCTCGCTTGGAATTGGGAGCGTTGGAATTCATCAAGGAGGTGCTGCAGTCTAACGTCCAAGGTCAGGCACGGCGCGTAGCACCGTTGCCTGCACCGCCTTATTCGCCTTGTGTTGTTATTTCAGAGAAAGTCTGAAGGAAGGTGGCTTCTGGCTCAAAATGCGTATAGTAACTCGTCCAACAGTCCGAAACCTCGGTTGCTACTTCCCTGCCACAATGGCAAAGCAAGTTGATCCTGCCGTCTGACGATCCACAGCACCCTTGGAATCTGAGAGGGTCGGGATGGTTCTTCATGCCTTGGCGATCATCTAAGTGAATCACAACGCGGCCTTCGAGAGTGTTCATGTCGTCATCAGCGATCCAATAATGGCCTTGTGGAATGATGTTTTCGGAATCTGGCCACGTTACGACGAAAGCCTCATCAACTGGTTCGAGCCAGTTGGTGAGTGGATTTCCGCAGTTCCTGCAAATGACACGGGATTTCATTTCATTTTCTGCCGAACTAGTGGTTCGTATAAAATTTTGTCAATTTGTCCTACTGCGTTATAGCCGACAAGTTTAAAGCATATCAACGACTTGCAGGCTGCTGAACTGAAAATTGAGCCGCCCAATAGCGCGATAGCTAACAAATTGTCGGTTTTTGCGACTATTGCATGATATTATACAGTAAATACCCCCGCAAGGAACGGTGAAGCACACTCACCTGATCTGAAGACTCCCTGCCTCTTTCAAAACTTTCGCGTCCTCACACGCTCCTCCTGCGTCGGGCCACGCTGGTTAGAGTTCGGCTGTGTTGAGGAAATGCGTGTCGCCAGCATCCAGATGGGAACAAGAAAGAAAGTCGCAGACGCCACGAAGCCCAATTCCCGTACTGGCCATGGGGCAAGCCATTCATTTCGGACGTCACACGCAATAGCAAAACACAGAACTGCGGCCACAACCCCAAGGAAAATATTGATAAACCGCCACGGC
This sequence comes from Phragmitibacter sp., assembly GCA_965284365.1. GTDB lineage: Bacteria > Verrucomicrobiota > Verrucomicrobiia > Verrucomicrobiales > Verrucomicrobiaceae > Phragmitibacter. Next base: position 5,962,565 of record OZ260079.1, on the reverse strand, counting down.
GTGCACAACTGATGTTTCCTCGATCGTGCGCGAATCGATAAGATCAGCAGACGGGCAAGGAACAGCCACACGCCAATCAACGCGAGCCAGGCAACGCGCATCTGGACGACGACGTGCATCACCGCACCCCAGTGCGTAGGATACCCCTCATATTGTTGCCACGCGATGTGACTTCCATCTGGCATATGATTGGAAGCAAAACGCCTGTATTCCTCGCATGCTAGCCCGTAGTAAAATAATGTGACCAAAGCAATGAAGACAGAGGTCGCGACTAGAAGCGCGATCGCTATCGATGGCCTGAACTTGAATCCTTCGTTCACGAGATTACGGGTCGATCAGTTGCCGAGATCATATGCACATGACGATCAGATACACCTGCTCGCGGGTGGCGTCTGTGCGCAAGGTGTAGAACCAGAGACCATCGCCCTTGCCGCCGCGATACAACGTGCCACCTGCCCACGTGGAAGGATCGGGCCACGATAAGGAAGGGCGCGTGGAGGGTTGAAGCTGGTCGAAACTGCCCGCCTGCGTGAGGCTGAGAGCGCGAATGAGCGTATCAGTGTCAGCAGAACTGCATCGGAAATAGTAAGTATCCCAGTAGTCGGCAAAGCCGCCACCTGTGAAGTGCGCTCGGAGATCGCGAGCCGAAGAGGGAAGCTCAGCGCCTGTAGACCGCTTCAGTCGCGCGGCTGGTGTAGTGGGGGAGACGATGAGGCCGACGACGGCAAGGATGAGCGCTACGATACCGGGAAAGACAATCGCCACGGTGCGGCCCCTCTGCCAGCGACGCCAACGGTATAGACCGTAAATAATGAGGCCAGGAACCAGGCCAAAGAACAGCCACACAATGCCGGTGAATAGGACATGAATGACTCCGCTGACGATGCCCTCAAGCGGATTCGACCAGCGAAACGCTGAGTCAAGGATGAAGCTGCCGGTGAATAGCGCAAACGATGCGGCCAGAAGGCGCCGTAGCGAAAGTGGGCGATGTGTTGTTGTCACAATGAGCGAGAGCAATCGATAACAACCCCGACCTCAGCGACAGCGGAACTGTCCATTACAGCGCAGGGTTAAGCGTTTCGGTCGGATTCAAATTGGACTCCAGTCGAGTGTGACTTTGACTGGCTTGAGAGTCGCGACGGCTTCGGTCGCAGCGTTGCTGCGGATGAATTGCTCGAACTCGTTGACCTCTGCCGGAGACGAACACCAACGGTCGCCCTTGAGCGCGCGCAGGGCGTCCGTGACGGCGAAGTGGACGGTAAGTGAAAGCTGGCTCATGCCGTCGTCACCCTCGGAGTCAGAAACAGTGAACTGGCGGGTGATGTCGTACTCGTAGGATCCGCCCTTGCTCCAGTTGTAAGCTCCCCACTGGAAGAGAAGCATATCACCGTCCTCCTCGAGCGGGCAGTCATCCGCGCGCAAGTCGCGGTAGAAGGTGAGCATAAAGCGGATGGCCTCGGCGGCGGAAAGTGCGGAAAGCGTGCTGCCGGAATCGGCGATGATCTGTTCAAGTCGGGCCTGGGACTCGGACGGTTGCATAAGTCGGGGACGTGGAAGGTAGATTCGGAAAGGTGGTGAGAGCAGCGGCTGTCACCGACCCGAGCCGTTCGCTACAGCGCAGGGTTAGGCGTTTCCGGTCTCGTTGGAGTTAGTCTTCGCAAAGTAAACTGGAGGGGACGGATGCTCAAAGCGATAGCCGTCGCCAAACGCCTCCTCAATGTCGGCGGGAAGCATGTCGCCGATGCGCCGGTAGTATGCCTCCAGAAGCACATCGAATGCGTCTGGAGTGCCAACAGAACCGAGGAAGCGATGAACCGCGGCGAGATCGGGATAGTGGTTGGGCTGATGGAAGAACTGCACGAACTCACCGAGCGTCTGATGGACAAAGAGGAGATCACGCAACGGCACTGAAACCATCCGGTCAGCGGGGACGGTGTCCAAGCCATACTCAACGCGCTCTCTGGCGGTGCTGTGCTGTGACATGTGGATTGATGTTAGTTGGCTTCCGTTCTCGGGACGCGCTCGCAACGCCGAACTAGTGGTTCGTAAACACTTCTGTCAATATGACTACCGACGTTATAGCCGACAAATTTGTCGCATATCAACAGCTTTCAATCTGCTCATCTGTAAATCGAGCCGCGCAATAGTGTGCCTTCGCGATGCAACTGCACGAACCTCCTGCCAAAAAACCTTCAGAACCTTCGCGCCTTCGCGGTGAAAAATCATCTTCAATCCACCCCTGACGCTGCTACTTCCCCGCCGCCCCCAGTTCCCCCCTCAGCTCCTCCATCATCTCCAAAATCGCATCCGTCAAAATCACCGACGCATCCTCCTGCACGCGATTCGTCCCCAGCCATGTCTCATAACCGCCCAGCTTATGCTGCTCCGGCGTCGGCAGGTAGCCATACTTCCCGTTCGCCAGGCCGATCACCATCGTCCGCGCAAACGGGCTCCGCTTCTTGATGTCCAGCCCCGTCTCCACAAACGTCTCAAACGGGATCCCGCAGATCACTTCATCCTCACTCAGGCGGATCACCTGCACCGGCAGCGTCACCGTCGGCTCCGTCTCATAGCGCTCCGCCGCAGACAGGATGTTCCGCGCGTAATTCACTGCCAGCCGCGGCAGCTTCTCGAGTGCCTCCGTATCCTTGTTCTTGATCCCCGCGATCAGCTTCGCCTCCGCGATATCCTGCGCCGAAGGCTTGCGATGCTTCAGCGTCACCAAGCGCTGCCGCATCCCCAGCGGCACATCCCCGCGATGCTGTGCGATCTTCCGCTGCGCGAACCACGCCGTATCCGCCGCCTTCGCCGCCACCAGACGCACCTGCTCAAAGGGCTCCCGCGGCGGACGCGTCACCGTGAAAGGAATGTTATTGATATCCCCCGATGTTCCATTCGTCATCGCCGCCACAAAGGACGCATCCCCACGCAAACGCGAGGGCATCAGCCGCGCGAACTCCCCAAAGTAATCCGCCGACACCTGCCCCGCCGGAATGCCCCCCACATAATGCAGCGAATAGTTCGCCCACAGTGCCAGCGGCTTCCGCTTCGCGCCCTGCACCGATAGCACCGTGATGTCCGGATCCGTCGGCCCCGCTGGCCGGTCCAGCACCTCCGGATTCGTGCCCGGGTTCATCTTCACCTTATCCAGCCGCCCATAGGGATTCAGCGGCATCTTGCCCTCCTTCAGATACCAGCGCCGGTTAAAGACCTCATCCGGCAGCGGATGCGCCGCCATGCGCAGCGCCGCTGGCTCCAGCCGCGCATGCGCCTGCACGATCGACTCCGTCAGCCCATGGATGAACTTCGTGCTATACGCCTTCGCCGGATCCACGCCCTCCTTCTTCCCACTATTCGGACAAGTGTGCGAGTGCGTGGAGGAGATAAGAATGTTCTCGATAGCGATGCCCGTCTTCGCCGAGGCCGCCGCCTTCGCCTCATCCACCGTCTCACCCCCCGTGCCCAGACTATCCACCAGCACCAGCGCCAGCTTCGTCTTCCCATCATCCAATACCAAAGCCCGCGCGTGCAGCGGATCATGCGCACTCTGCGCCATGTTCGCACTATGCCCGCCCACCATATTCAGCGGAAACATCGCCGCATCCGGCGTGATATCCACCGCCGCCGCCCCCGCCCGGAGGGTGGGCTTGGCAGGCTTCTCGTTAGCAGCCTTACTCTGTTGGTCAGGTGCAGCCTTTGCACCGGCCGCCTCAGGCGCAGGCCCAGGAGCCGTCTGCCCATAAAGCCAGGCCGCACCCAGCAAACTGCTGCTCAGAAAGAAAAGACGAAAACGGGAAGCATTCATAAAGAAAGAAAGAAAGGATAAGAAACAGAGGAGTGGAGTGAAGAAGCGAAGAGAGGAAAGAAAAGAAGAGGGCAGGGGAGAGGAGGGAACTGAGAAGAAAAACAAAAGTCGAACTGACGCCGCTAAAAAGAGCCAGAACCAACAGTGACTAATCAAAAAGCACGCACAACCCAACCAACCCGAACCACCAGGCCGACCAACATCATACGTCCGTCCCTTCAACGCGACAGACCAGTGGAATCTTCACAGCCTTTATCCAATCTCGATTTTTTCATCCCCACCCAAATCGCCTCCGACCATCCATCAACACCATTGGAAACCTTCTCTGAAAAAATGGCCCGTGACGAACGAAGCCATAGAAGAACATGGCAAAGAGCTTTATTCCCGCTATCTTGAAGCGCAGAGAAAATAGGCAACCCCCTAAGAGTTGGCTGTCATGAAAACGGAAAAACTTTTTCGAGGCGCGGCTCTCGCGCTCCGCCTGGGATTTTCACTTTTGCTTTTGATTCTTTCTACACCAGGGAAGGCCGAGAACCAGGCGGAGATCTTTTTCAACAGATCGGCAGCTCCAAAGGTGATCAGCACCTCACCAAACGGGCTCTTCCAGATCACTGCCCTATTCAACACAGTGGATGAAGATAAGTACAAGGGTGGCATTCCGGTGTTGCGATCGCTAAACTGGTCCGTGAGCAGTCAGGGAAAGCTTCATCCTTTTGCCGGACTGACAAAATTGCACGTCGGGCAGAGCGCAGATCGCATGTATTCCGAGACGAAATGGTCACCGGACTCCCGCGTAGTAGCAGTGTCGTTGGGCCACCATCATTTCGGTATATTGGATATCCTGGTGCGAAGCCCAAAGGGAAATGCCTTCGAGATGCTGGAGGCCTGGAACAAGTTTGACGTCCGCAAAGAGATTAAGCGCTTCGCCGCGAAGCAGGTTCCGCCGGAGACAGCCAGGAGTTATCACGTAAGTCGACTCTGGTTGAGTCCGTTGGAGGTGAGAAAAGACGAAGTTCTCATCGAGTTCAGCGGTGATACCGACGTGACACAAAATTTTTCATTCAATCTATTCTGAGAGACGGAAAGTCACCAATCTTGAGCATTGGGAGGGCATCATCCGCGTGAAACTCGGCGAAACACCAGTCATCGCCGTGGTAAAGTGCGTGAGGGACTGGCTCGAGCTTGAAGGCTGAGCCACGGATGACGTTCCGCGGGGACATGCCTCTATTAAGATTGAAGTTCTCCCTTCCACCGAAAATTCACAAATGATTCGATGTGCCGGGCCTGGGGTTCAGAAGGTCAGCCTACATCTTGGAATAAATTTTGGTCAGGCGTGCACGGAAAGAAAGGGGAAGCCAGTTTGACTTTTGAGGTGCCCACAAATAAAATCAAAACACCCCATGGGGTCAAAGCGATATCCGGTAAATCGCAAAGGGTCATCGAAGAAAATGTCCCAATGCCACCTAACGCTATCTCTCGTTTTCCTTCAGCGAAAAAACCATGACTCTCGCAGCCTTGATCATCGTGTGGCTGGTGTGGGGTTGTGGCGCTGCCTACAAGTATTATGTGGGAGCCGTGTGGGCTGACTTGGCGGTCGTGTGTGTTGTCCTTACGATTGGAGTATTACTCCTTAGTCTGCTTTCGCCTGTGGTGGCGCTCGTGGCCTGTGTCGCCCTGCATGCCTGTCTTTTGATCCCTGCAACGATTGCGGCATCTCGAGAGGAAAAGAAGCTTACACGGGAAACACTGCTCAAGGACGATGGTAGTGAAGGTGGCGAAGCGACTGATGTCCAGCGGGGCCCTTATGTTAAGCCGTGACTCGATTAGATTTGCTCGAGTTGCACACCGCAGCCTCAGAGAAAGGCATAGTCCTTATTACCGGAGCCGAGGCACGGCCTTGACGCAACACCACCTCGTGTGACAAAATAATACCCAGTGACCAGGCATCCCGGCGATACCCTCAGCCTCTCCACCGCCATCCTGGGCGCTGCGGTGGCCGCCGCTATAGCCTTTCTGCTGCTCTGCCTTTTGGCCTTTTTCGACCCGGCGACATCGGGCTTCAGCCGCAATGACCTCATTGGCATCTCTCTAAGGACAAACCTGCCGGTCGCGATTTTTTGTCTGATGAGCTATCTCGTGGCGTCGCCGCTGCATCGCCTCCTCCGTTTGCCCTCCAGCCGCCCTGTGGTAGAGCTGCATGCCGCACTCGCCACGCTCTTCGTGTTTCCGCCTTATGCGGCATTAGTCCTTATCAAAGCCACCTGGAGTGACAATGGAATGAATATCGCGAACACCCGTTGGATTGGCCCCTCCATCCCCGTCGTCACGTATGCCTGCTACCATCTGTTCCACCGCCTACTGCTGTGGAATCGTCAGCGCCACGACAGAAGCATCCCGCACGGAGAGAACCTCTTAAAAAAGGTGTAGTCTCCCCTCTAGTTCCGTGCGAGCCCACGCTATCGGCTAATCGCCCGGAAACCAGTCCAGGCTTGACGTTCCACACGCTCGTGCGGCAAACTCAGCGCATCCATGAAAAAGGCACTGCAACGAATCTGGGCCTCACCCGCCGTGTTCAGCTCGGTCATCGTATTCTTCACCGCATTCAGTTTGACCTGGTACATGGCCGACGGCTTGCTGTATGGATATCAGCCGAGCCATCGATTCATGGGCACGCTTGATGAAGCTATCACCTCTTGGCTTCATCACGTGCCCACCGTTTGTGCGGTCTCCGGCATCTTCGTGCTGGGCCATTTGTTGTTATTTCCCCTCTATCGTCGCTTCGGCCTTCCCCAGGCGCGCCCCTGTCTCTGGTTCCACAGCATCACCGGGACGATCCTTGCATTGATCGCTTACTTCCCCTTCACCATTCTTAGACTTCATCTATCTCGCATCAAATTGGGAAGCTCCTCCGGCGTCCATGGCCGCGAAGCAGAAGTCTTTCACCTGCTCTTCAGCGCATGCGGTGGGTTCTTGGGACTCGTGCTGCTGGAAGGATTCGCCTTCATGGTGATAAAACTATCTCAGCGAAGAGCTAGCCGTCGCATACTAAGTCCCTAATCAAAGACGCTGGGCCATCGACATGTCCTCACCAAAGCGATCTCGAAGGTCGCTTCGTTGCGCCCATCACTTCATTAGACTCTCACTTCGCCTCACCAAACCTTCATAGCAAGCTTCTCACCTTCACCAACACGGAAGGGTCCTATGACCTCTATCTCGTCGACTCGCGTAGCTTTTTCAATTCAGCTGAACCAGGACCCGAGGATAAGCTGCTCCAAAAGGAATTTGCGAGTTTGGCAGCTCCAGCCTACGGCGCAATTGCCGATGAAGTGCAAAGCCTAATCCCTCTGCCATCATGGAGCTTCCGTACCGGCTCCTGGAAAGTCGAGGGCTTGGATGCGAGACGAGGAAAAAAGGAGCGCCCCCTACGTTTCGCTCTGGAAACACCCGTCGCGATGTGGGGCATCCAAAATGCCGCCCAAATCTCCGACAGCCAGGTCATCTTCCAACTCGGCACAGACCAAATTTGCCTCCTCGACGCCGCCACAAAAAAGATTGCCCTTATCACACGAGGCAGAGGACCAGTTGTGGCAAAGCTGAAGAAAAACACGACGGATCAGAAGTGAAGCTTCATCATCGCCGCGTCCACTACCCAAGAGACAGTCAGTTACGCCGAGGCTACGCCAGTCGGGAAGCCATCTGGAGCAACGGTGTTCTAGGCAAGTGTAAAAAGTGGATCTTTTAGCATTTGATTCATTGTGCAAAGGAGTTTGCGCATGACTGCGGTGAGAGCTGTTTTGGGAGCCTTGCCGTCATTGATGAGACGGTTGTAGTAGGGTTTGAGGACAGGGTTGCAACGGCTGGCGCTGAGCGCTGCCATGTAGAGGGCGCGTCGTGCTTGAGCACGGCCGCCGCCGATGGTGCGTTTGCCTTTAACGGTGCCGCTATCACGGTTGCGTGGAGCCAGGCCCGCCAGGGCCGCGACCTGCTGCCGATTCATGGTGCCCAGTTCAGGGAGAGCTGCGAGCACGCCGTGAGCGGTCGTGGCGCCCACGCCCTGGAGTTGACTAAGGCGTTGGACCTTGTCATGAAGCACGGGGTCGTGAGCACCTAGAGCGCAGATACGGTTGTCCCAGTATTCGATCTGTTTTTTTAGGAAGGCGATGGTTTGCTCTGCTTCCTTGATCACCGCAGGGTTGGCATGAGTGTGGAGACGGTTCTTCTCTTTGACCAGTTCGCTCATGAGTTGAGAGCGCCGAACGTTGAAGTCTGTCAGATCGCGTTGGGTTTGGGTCGGTTTGAGCGTGGGAGCAGGCTTGATATCCTGGCCAAAGCGGGTGAGCCAGTGGGCATCGATGGCATCGGTTTTGGCCAGGACACCATGGGCGTCGACCAGGGAGCGTCCCCGTTTTGGATGGATGCGGCTGAAGGTTATGTCGGCATCATGGAGCGAGGCCTCCAGAAGGCGTTCATAGCCGCCGGTGGCTTCGAAGATGACGTGGAAGGATACTTTATCTTTGTGTTTGGTTTTGAGTTTATGCAGGGCTTTGAGCAGACGCTGGTGGCCTTCTCTGGTGTTTGGGACTGAAGCCAGTGCGGGGAGCACGGCCACGTCAATTTGCAGAGAGTCCTTGGCAACGTCGATGCCAAGGTAAATAGTGGGGACGGTGTCTTCAGGGCTCATACTTGTAACATCCGAGCTGCTCCAGGCCGGAGCGCTCATTCAACGGTTCGAGTTCAGAGACAGGCGTTAGGGAACAGGCTCCAAGAGCGCTCTCGACTGTGTCAGCAGTCGGAACAAGTGCGGTTGGTTCTCACTGACGCCACCGTGGTTGAGATGGCCATCTCAACCACGGTGCCAACCCTTAGCCGCGCTTTACAGCGGGGGCAAAGACTTGGCAGATCAGAACATACAAGTGCGGTAGCTCGCTACCGCTTTGTGGTTGGAGGAGCTTGCTGCGACGGGCTGGCATCAGACCCGGAAACTAACTCGCACCCAAAACCTCACGCCACCACCACAGGACCTATTTGTCCTATTTGCCCCAAATGGTTTGGGTGCAGCCGCTGGAGGTCCATTCTGCGTTAGTCGCCGCAAATTACTTCTCAGCGATTGTAGGTTATACCTTGGTTCCGAGACTGCGCTCCGCAGTCTTCACAAGGAAATCCTTCACCTGTCAGAGATCCCGCCTTTTCCAAATGCAGTTTTTTGGCCTGCCTTGTTATTCCTTACATCGACCACTCACTGATATAAATCTTGCCGGTGGTCAGCTCGATCATGATTGAACAACCTCCTCCGTAGCCTGAGCTTCCGGAAGTCCGGTGAAAGGTTGCCGTGCGATCTGGGTCCCAATAGCCCAGGCGATTTTTGGCAAATCGCGGCAAATCCACCACGCCGCGTTTCACGTTGTCGAATGATTCGAATTCCGCAATTACTTTGCCTGCATAGGCTTCAGCAAAGATCTTCGCTTCCTCAGGCGGGAGCCGAAAGGTGGTAAGTGTCATGGGTTGTTCCCCCCAAATCAAAGAAATATTTGGCGTAAATAAACAGCCCGCCAGCCAGCACGACAAACAACAGCAGTAACCCGAGCATTGCGCGAAGTACGATGCGCTTCCATGAAGGTGGCTTTTTGTCGGCAGGCATGGGCATCTCTTTTCCATCATGTCATGACGCGGAGATGCAGACACGCAAAATCCCACGCCCGAACAGCAAATAGAAAAAACCTTGTCCCCTCACACCCCACAAAAATTTGAATAGGCGAGCGCGCGGATTTGTCTCAATATGGCGCCATGCCGCGCTTCATTCTGCTTCCCGCCGTTCGCTGGGCTCAGGCCCGGGGTTACCATAAAAATCGAGTCCCGGTGGTTAGCGCCAGCGCCAGCGTAAGCGTCTTTTTTGCGGTGCTATTGTCCGCAGCCACCACCAGCAGGAGCATGGCGCAGACAAAACCCGGTCCTGGCCCTGGCCCTGCGCCAGCGTCTACACCAGTACCCTCCGCTCCAGCCCCCGCGCCGCAGATTCCTGAACTCCCGCTGCCCTTGCGCGGCATCCCACCCCAACCATCCGGCAAGCCCAACGTCGGCCCCGGCTCGTGGTCTACCAATCCACCCGCACCCGATAGCCATCCCGAGATCACTTTGCCACCAGGGAAAGCGGTCATGCCTCCTTTGCCAGAAGATCCGCTGGCCCAGCCGCCGCCCTCATCAAGCGGCCAGCTTTTCCCTGAGCCGCTGCCTCGGGGAAAAGGACAGTCCCGCATGGATCAAGGGCTCTTCGTGCCGAGCCGCCGTCATCCGCTGCCGGATGGAAAAGCGCCTGTGCGCTCCGATGGCGAAGCACACGGCGAAGAGGATGAATTTGAAGTCCGCGTTGGGTTGGAGGGAGAAGACAACCTCACCGATGCCGAGCGTCACATCCGCGCCTTGACCCTGCCTTATCCTGGCACTCCCCTCAGCGCAGTAGAGTTCGCCGGACTCTCGGTGAATCACCGCATCACGCTCACGGCCAAAGAAGGAAACAGGCCCCTCGGAGAGATCTCCATCCTCACGGCAGCCGTCAGCATCGAGCTGCAGGGCAATCTAGTATCCGGAGAGGAAGGGGCCCCGTCCATTGGCGTTACCCTGAGCGGCATGCTGCGGGAGCCTGGTCCTGGCGGCGACTTCACGGCAGACTATTCTCTCAGCTGCCGCACTACGTCGACTTCTGCTTCATCCGTCGGCCGCAGAGTCGTGACTCCCGGCAATGGGCCGCAGGTGCAAATCCCCATGCCTCTTCAGATGGAAGCACAGGCTGCCACGGGCACCGGCTCCCTCCGCATCAAACCCGGCAAGTCCTATGAAATTCTGAAGTCCTCCGGCGTGACCTATTCCATTACCATCACCCCGGAGCCGGAGTCAGAGGCAGGCGCGGAATCAGAAGCGCATGGTGCGGCGAAGCATTGAAAGTCTACCAACGTCTTTGCAAGTGAAGACTGTAGCGCCGGTAACAAAACCTGCGGCGAACGTCTTGTCGTGACTATGCGGAGACCAACGCCCCGGCAATAGGTTTCAATGAGCCCACAGCCGGAATATTCTTGCTTCACTTCTGGACAGTGCATCGCTTTGTTGTGTTGCGTGAGCATGGCATTATGGCCATGGACAAGCGTCGGCCAATTCGGTAGCCTGCCTGGATGATGATGATGACTTTTCTACCTGCGAAAGGCATCGGTATACAGACCTATGTGATCAGAATAATCACTGTTCTCGTGGGAGCAAGTGTGCTGGCTCATGGCCGGGAATGGCAGCGACCTGATGGAGGCACCGTGGAGGCCGAATTGGTGGGGGTAGCGAATGATCAGGTGGATCTCCAACTGCCAACTGGGGGGAGGGTGAGAAAACCTTTCCTTGAGTTGAGTCCGATGGACAGAGAGTTTGTGTGCGGCTGGATGGAGCAGCGGTATATGGCGAGCAAGGAAAAATCAGGTTACAAAATCCCGGATGTTTCATGGACACGCCGTGGCGATGTTCGTCGTGGCAGTATGATTACCGGATCATCAAGGAGGGGGAACACTGTTACGATCTACGAGACAGTGACAGGCCCAAGAGATGTCAGGGAAGAATATGGGTGGCTAACTATGCCATTTTATCTGGATAGCTCCACTCTTGAGCTCCGGTGGTATTCCCGAAGCAAAATATATAATAGTTCGAACAAGACACTGGAGACCGATGCTAAGGAGCGTGTCACGGCGGGACCTCGGATAAAGCCATTTCCCAGGCAGCTCTTCACTGCAGACAGAGATCAGATTGCTATCCTTGCGCGTGATACGACTGCCGAACTTTCAACCGGTGACCTTCAAGCAGGGGCGCCAAAGACAACAAGTATTCTTAACTCGTGGCGAGCAACCGCCGGCACAGGCTTTATGCTGCGCATGAGATACCTGGTGGCTTTGGATTCCTATTCAGGAGGCCCCAGTCAACGGCCTCGGATGGGGTCGAAGGCAAAAATGGAGTCAGAGAAAATGGAGGCGGAGTTCTCCGGGCAGTGGGGTTTCACTTTGCCAAAAGACGCAGACTGGCCCGGCTGGCTTTGGCAACCGCTACTCGATATGACGCGAGTCAAAGCTGTCATCCCGGATAGCTTCGGCAATATCGAGAAGAATCTGGTGATCGCAGCCGACGCGACCAAGCCTGCCGCTTCACGTCAGACCGCATGGAAGAATGCGCATGCACTACTGGTGACGTTGGATAAAACCGTGACTCCGTGGTTCGCGAGTGAGTATCTCTGGTATTATCCTATGGAAGCACTTGGCATGACTGGTGGAGTCAGAGGCTCAGAGGAGTATTATGGGGAATTGCGCAATGCCGCTGGAGTTCTGTTTTCTGGACGCAAATGACGATCGCCAAGGGCAAGCCGCAAGGGATAAACGCGCCATTGAAATGCAACTGTCCCTCAGCATCAGGGCTTCATGCTTTGCCCGGAGCGCAGGCTGTTGAATTCCGGGACATTCTTGCCATATTGCCCAGTCAACGCCCGTACCAGCGCCTCAACCTGGCTCACCCCCGGCACAGCCAGAAAAAGAGTCGCGAAGCTTGCACCAAAGTCTATGGGCCCTCATTTACTGAATGCTTCCATCCACACTGGCTCAGACGGGAAAGCTAATCGAAAGTCTATCGCGAACTTCTTGCCATCAATTTCAACGGCTCCCTTTTCCTTGCGCGTGGCGATGAACTCGCGCAAGGCTTGAATCTCCGTTCCATCCAGATACACAGAATAAGAATTATCCCTCTTGCAACAGCGCGGGGAGTCAAGTTTTGGCCATTTGCTTGGCCAAATAATGGATGCATCTGGAGCGTAGCTGTAGTCCCAAAGCATAACCTCGATGTAGGTTGGCACCCAGGGTCTGACGTCTTGGGCAACATAGTCACATAACGACTTGTGTGCCTTCATAAACTCCGCTGGAGGAGGCTCCTCCCCGTCCGACTTCTCGCGCTGTGACCGTCCACTGGCTGATAAACCATACACACTTAGCGCTTTCACAACGCCTTCGTCTGCGACAAATAAGGAGGTGGTGGGTTGGTCAGTGACATAGGGAGCAAGATTGTAATGGCGCTTTAGATCGGGAAGTTGAAGGAGAGGTCGCACCAGATCCATCAACTGTGCAAGCTTCTCTGGCGCTAACTTGGTAGTCCAGAGACTTGCCACTTTGTTCTGCACGCGTGTGTAAATGATCGTACCGTCATCATAGGCAACCAATCGCGGTGAGTCCGAGCCGATTACCGTCAACCAGGGGTTTGCTGTCAACAGCACCAGAACCGGAGATGGTCCCTTGTAGGGATCAAATTCATCAGCTGCGGCAGTGCCAACGAAAAAGATGAGAAAGGCTAGGAGGTGACGCATGACATTTTGCAGTTAGGAGCAAGGTTATAAATTTATAAAGGAAGTTTCGATCCTACAGTTCAGACTTATCTTTCCCCGTCAGCGCCCGCACCAGTCTCTCTACTTGCCTGACCTCCGGCACCGACAGGAAACCGACTTTCGTGTAAGTCGTAGCCCCTTCACCATTGCTGCTGACATCGCGCGTGAAGACCACATCCCCAGTGCGATCCCCATGTTCCGTGCGAGTGATGTCCATGAGCCCGGACGGCATAAAGGAACGGACAGACACCCCACTGAAAAAGCGCGGGGTGAAGATGATCGCCCGCCGATCCGTCAGGGCATACACGATCCGCTTCGCGCGCCGCCGCACCCAATAAGGACTGCTGATCATCACAAGCCCTAGAGGAAGGGGGATCACATTGAGAAGCACTTCGAATACCATAGGCAGTGACAACTTTGTACCGCTGCCCATCGATCCGATCTTCCCTACCAGGAAGTAGAGGAAGATTAACCACGCGATACCAAAAGCCATCATCACCCACGCGACTCTTGCGTAACGACCCGCCACCGGCTGGCCGATCCATGTCACTTGCTCACCAGGCTCCAGTTCGGACTCCACCCATGCTTTCAGGTCTACCGTTTCGCGTATGGACTCTTCACTCGGCATCTCATCACCATGCACCAAAGTTTTATTCAGGAGAATCAAAATTGAATCAACGCCACCCTCTATCCGGCAGTTTTTGAATTTTTTACCGAGGCAGGTGTCAAACGCGTCATGCTGCGCCTAGACCTCTTTCCTGCTTCCCTTCGCTGTATGGTCACTGCCATGGCTATCGCCCTCACCACGCTGACTGCCGATCCGGTGAGGGCGCAGACTGCCAGTGAGGAGCCCGCCTCGCCTGCCAAAGCGCCGCCCACCCAACCAGAAACTGCGCCTAACAAACCGCTGCGAGAGGTGCCGATGCCACCGGGAAAGAATGACTCACGCCTTGACCAGGGCCTGTATGTGCCTACACCGTCCGGCCGGAAAGTGCAGATCGTCCCCATGTCCAAAGATGCGGCGGGTGCGCCGCCAGCTTTGGCCAGCCTGCCGATGAACCACCGTATCACCATCACCGTGAGGCGAGGAGAAACCGTCTTCGGCGAAGTCTCCACGCTGACAGCATCGGCGAAAACGGATTTTCAGGGACTGCTCATGCCTGGAGCAAAAGAGCCGGAAGTGGAACCGCTATCAGTCGCTTTCACGGCCGTCATCCAGCAGTTCGGCCCCGCCGGTCAGCTAACGGTAGATCATACCCTGAGGAGTTGGCTGCCGCAGGTCATGGCCGTGGGCACGGGAGCCCCATCTCCGCGCCAGATCGAGTTTTTCACGAATAGCGCCACTGGCAGTCTGCGTGTGCAACCAGGGAAGGCCTATGAAATCCACCGTGCCTCCGGCATCACCTATCTCCTGACGATCACCCCCGAGTCGGAGAAGTAGTCTCAAGTCTGAGGTCTCACGTTACCTGCTGCCCCGATTGCCGGATGACTGTGATGGATGGGTGCAACAAGTAGTTAGTTAGCTCCACGCTGAAAACTCCGCATACCAGGAGACTTTTCGGAGTGCTGAGATGCCCGCAGGGCTTCTCAGCTTGGCTGGCCGATGGATTGTAGACCCATGCGCCGATGCAACAGCGCCCCTGATGGCTTCAAGGAGCCGATCGAAGCTGGATCGCGTGAAATCCAACATCCTCGACCCAGCCAGCGTAGAAGGCCGATTACGGCCCTCTACACACTCCGAGAAGTCCATCAGCCGAAGGTGTCGAATCGCACATTGAATCCAAGATGCCGTCCTCCGCTCCAACCGCCCCATCCATCCATTGCAGAACCCTTTACATCCCACACCTTGAAGCGTGTCCGCACCATCGCCGCTTCTTCATATCCGCCTCACTCCCCGCGCCCGCAAAAAAACTCCTGCGCCGCCATCGTTAACTACCTAGTTAACAATATCACAGATTCGAACATCGCTCTGCGCCACTCGACGCATTTCTGCCCCGGTTCAAACACCAAAAGTAACTACACCCATCACTCCATCACCCCACCGACACTTTGGAAAACCCATTCAGTACCACGACACCTGCGATGATGAGCAGCAGACCAATGATCGCCGGAGCATCCAGCTTTTGCTTGAACCAGAACCAGGCAATGAGCGTGACCAATGCCGTGCCCAGCCCTGACCAGATCGCATAAGCCACGCCCACCGGCATGGTTCGCAATGTCAGAGACAGGCAATAAAAGGCGGTGCCATATCCCAAGACCACGATGACCGACGGCAACAGCTTCGTGAACCCCTCCGAACTCTTCAGCGCCGAGGTGGCAATGACTTCCGTGACAATGGAGATGGCGAGAGTGAAATAAGGGGACATGACGATATGAGGAATGTGGGAAATGCGGTAGCGCGTCCAAACCGGAAAAGCTGTGTTGCTTCTCTGCTGCTTGGAGAAAAATAACTGGCCGTGCGGGAAGACTCATCCTATAACAGTAGCTCCCGGCCACGCCAACTGAACTCTGCCAACGCTATCGTCTCTTGTGTCATGAAAAGGATCAGCCCCGGCCACACCCTCTTCGTTCAGGCATTCCACGGCCTTTTCATCTTCGCGGTTGCGCTAGTGCTTCATTCAGGCTCTTCCGTATACGCGCAAACGTCTGCCAAAGAGAAGGGCAACCTGCTGAAGAACTTTTCCTTTGAAGACGGACAGGCCGGTTGGGATTTCAATGCCTGGAACAAGCGCGGTACGGTGGTGGTCGATACCGCCGAGTTCAAGGAAGGCAAGTCCAGTGTCCGTATCGAAAATGCGGCAGGCGATGACAGCTTTCTGAAGCAGACCATTGCCGTAAAACCCAAGACCCGCTACCGGCTCACCGGCTACATCAAGATCAAGGATGTCGTGACCAAAGGACCCGGCGCCACGCTTTCTCTCGAAGGCGGCTTTGAAAAAACCGAGTCCATGACGGGAAAGAAGGGCTGGACGAAGGTCAGCTTTGAGTTCGACTCCGGCGCCAGCACGGAGATCAAGGTGGGGCCCCGGCTCGGCCACTACAGCAGCCCCGCCATGGGCGTGGCCTGGTATGATGATCTGGAACTGGAGGAACTGGGGCCCTCGCGAAAAAGATAGACGGTGAATCAATCTCGCACGTCACAACCCGGTTTTCATGAACATTTAGTTATTAGATAAAGCAGGAACGGTCAGTCTCATGGGTCAGGCCGATTTCAGGACAGACAATAGAGAAACAATCATCAAATACATCCCAATCGAATCCAACCTTATGAAATTGAATCTTACCCTCTCATGCCTTGTCCTGAGTGGCCTCATCTGCGCGCCAGTGGCCTTTGCTCAGAAAGATCCAAACAAGAAGCCGCCACAGGGTCAAGGTGGCACCGGTGAAGAGGCGCAAATGCCTCCCGGCGGATCCGGTGGTAAGACACCCCCTTCGCAGGGCGGTGGCAGCGGCCAAGGTCAAGGCCAAAGCCAGGGCCAGGGTGGCAAGACGCCCCCTTCCCAAGGCGGTAGCTCAGGCCAAAGCCAAGGCCAGGGTCAGGGCGGCAAAATGAAGCCTTCCCAAGACGGTAGCTCAGGCCAGGGGGGTCAAAGCCAAGGTCAAGGGGGCCAGGGCCAGGGCGGGAAGATGAAGCCTTCCCAAGACGGTAGCTCAGGCCAGGGTGGTCAAAGCCAAGGTCAAGGTGGCCAGGGCCAAGGCGGCAAAATGAAGCCTTCCCAGGACGGTAGCTCAGGCCAGGGTGGTCAGAGCCAAGGTCAAGGGGGCCAGGGCCAAGGTGGCAAGATGAAGCCTTCCCAGGACGGTGGCTCAGGCCAAGGTCAAGGTCAGGGCCAGGGTGGCCAAGGCCAAGGCGGCAAGATAAAACCTTCCCAAGGCGGTGGCGAGGGTCAAGGTCAAAGCCAAGGCGGCAAGATGAGGCCTTCCCAAGACGGTGGCAAAGGCAGACCCGAGTATGAGCCTGAGGACTCCGGACGCATCTCCAAAAAGGGTGGCACGGTCATCGTGATCCCAAACATCTTCTCACCCAAGGGTACCAAGACGCGCATCGTCGTTGAGGAACCTGAAAATGACCGTCCTTCTGGCTCCAAGTCCAAGTCCAAAGGCTCCGGCAAACCCCAGCGTGAAGACGATGAAGACGGTCCTCAACGCCCTCGTCCGGAATGAGTACGGCTGGCCGTCTGATCAAAGTTTAGATAAATAAAATCCCCCCCAAAAAAAGAGCCACGGGTCAAGGCATGGTGCCGCCCGTGGCTTCTTCTTTTTCCGGTAAAGGGCCTTCAGAAGACTTCTCGCCAGTGCTAGCGGCCCGATCCCGTATAGCCTGCGATCAAGCCGGGCACCGGCGCGGACACTTCCGATGTATTTCCGCTAAACTCATAGCCCGCCAGACTGGTGCCCACGCAACTGGCGTTGTTGATCTTCAGGGCCGCTCCTTTGGAGTCGCTCACGTGCAGGCCGATGAAGCTGTTGCCCTTCGCCGCGGTTTCGGGTTTGTCTTCCACCTGATCCAGAAAGACCGCGTCCCGTCCACTGCGCGTGATCATGACTCCCTGAAAAGAGTTGCGGCTGGAGTCCCGCATGAAGATGCCGTGAGTGGCGTTGTCTGTCAGGATGACATTGCTGAGGAGGTTGTCATCGAAATGGATGTCTGTGGACAGGCCAGCCGCTTTGTTTCCGTGGAGCTTCAGGTTGGTGAAGGTGCTTTCGCGCGTTTCGTAGCAGGCCAGGCCGTCGAATTCATTGTCGCTGGCATCGATGTCCTGCAGCGTCACACGCCGGCAGTTCTTCTCCGTGACGATCCCGCCGGAGCGGCATGATCCCGCGACCACGGACGCCACACGCACATCCACCGCGAGCCGCAGCACCACGCCGGAACTGCGGATGACGGTGACCTCGCCGGTATCGCAGAGTCCATTCCAGCATTCGGATGTCTGCTTCGCACGATTTCCATCAATGCGCAGACCCTCCACCGTGACGCGGGTGGTGTCCCACCGGGGAAACTCGGCGATGTCTCCAATGATGAGCACAGGGCAGTTTGCGTTGTCCGCGAGGCGGAGCAGCGTGCCATGTCCCATGCCGCGTAGCGTGACGCCGCTCCTCGCGATGATGACTGGTTCGCTGCAGAGGTAAGCACCTGGACCCAACTGGATTTCGCCGCCATCAGCAGGCAGCTTTGCAATCGCTTCATTGATCGCGCGGGCGCCACCTGAAGCGCTCACGGTGAGATGGTGTCTCGTCGTGAGCGCATGCCATGCATAAAACGTCAGGGCGGCCACCAGCAAGATGATGGCGCTGGTCCAAAGATACTTGCGTCGCCGCGAAGGCCAGGGTGGGGGATGTGTCATGAATGCCGCGTGAGCTTTGAAGCTCATGAATATTTCGCTGATCAGCAAAAGGGCGGACGTCCATGGAAGGCGCGAGCGTGAATCTCAATAGTGCTGACTTTGCTTTGCTCTTCGCCAGTTCACGGGCAATCTCTACGACACGGATGTCTTCCGAAACCGAATCGCAAATGCCATCGCCGTCTCAAACGCAAGGGCTGCGGCCATCCCGCCATCTGCTCTTCCTTTGCTCACGCAACCGGCTGCGCAGCCCTACCGCGCAGCAGATCTTTGCGGACTATGCAGACGTGGAGACAGACTCCGCAGGACTTAGTCCAGATGCCGACACGCTGCTCTCTGCCGAGCAGGTGGAGTGGGCGGATGTCATCCTGGTCATGGAAAAGATTCACCGCGAGCGGCTGACCAAACGCTTCGGCTCATTGCTAAAAGGAAAGCAGGTGGCCGTGCTTGGCATTCCAGACCTTTATGATTTTATGCAGCCGGAACTCATCCATCTGCTGCAGCAGAAATGCGCGCGTTATGTGAGGTGAGGAGATTCGGGTAGGGGGTATGTCTTCAGTTAGTCACCATCTTTGTCACCATGGCATCCAGCAGCAGCAGCAATATCGCCCGGACTCCGCAGCCGCCTTATTACGCGGTCATCTTTACTTCGCTGCGGACGGAGGGTGATCGTGGATACGGCGACATGGCGGAGCGCATGCTGACGCTCGCGGCAGAGCAGCCCGGCTATCTTGGCGTGGAGAGTGCCCGTGGCGCGGATGGCCTCGGCATCACCGTTTCGTATTGGGCCAGTGAACAAGCCATCACTGCCTGGAAAGCGCAGACGGAACATCAGTCTGCTCAAGAGGCTGGCCGCCGGATGTGGTATGCCGACTATCGAGTGCGCGTGTGCAAAGTTGAGCGTGCTTATGGCACGATCTCTTTTGAAAACTTATAGAGCCAGAAGTGTACCTTGCCATCACGGAGGTAGGCTACGGCGGTCGCCGTATCGTTACAAAGCTAATTGGCGTAGTGTATTCGACTTCGATGGTCCAATACACGTGCCCCTCATAGCGTTCCTTTTTGGGCCGGCCCCACTTCGTCACGTGCCTGAGTGGTCTCCGTCACCTGACCGGACTGCATGCTTTCCACGAGGCAGGCATACGGCATGAGCAGTGGCGCCAGGGGCTTTTGCCGGGATCGTCCGGATCGCCACTCGGCTTCACTACGGACGGCGCTCGCGCCGCTGCAGGAAGATTGACCGGACACACATGACCTCCGCTCATATCGTTGTTAGCGTAGTAGTCCTCTTTTCGGTCAATGGCTTTGCAGCCAACCATGAGGCTCATGGATACCAATGCCACACAAAGAAGGACAGTCCGCCATCTCGCTGGGTGATGGACAAAGTATGAATTCATTGGCAACGATGGCTCTCAATAGACTGGCGTCTTTTTGATGTCGGCGGTGGACGCGGATTTCGCTGCGTCCTGCTTTTCTGCTGCCACCTGGATCAGCAATACCTTGTCTCTCGGGATCCAATAGGTAAACCCAGGGGAATTATTCAATTTCAGCACCATCCAGCCATCTTTCGCAGCTAGCAGCGTGCCCCGAATTGCCGTGATCGCGCCGTTGATTTCCTCGGTCATGGGAGCGGCGACAGGCAAACTGCCAGCTGCTCCGAGTACACCCCGGTCGAGTCGGATAACTACCTCCTGGCCGATGGGCAGCGCGGTCTCACTGCGGCTACAACCTGCCAGCAGTAAGGCGTGCACCGCCATGACCGCCAGCAGCAGCGCCTTGGCCGGGGAGGAATGATGGAAAGGGAGAGTGGTCGATGCGAAGGTATTCTGGGCGCGTTTCATAGGGTGATGCCGGTGGCCATCCTATGAAATCGGGAGTTGCGCCAATTGAATCCGTGGAAAAAAGACAGATCAGATCCGGCCGGGCTCGCTTAGCTGCCAAAGGCGCGGAACATGGGACGGAACCATGGCATGCCGGCGAGCATGGCGATGAGCGCGAGAGCGTGCCAGATGAGGAGCTTTTTGTACGCGGTCTTGTCGTTAATCGCTTTCTTCGCCACGGCAGTGCCGATGTGCACGAAGGCCAGAGCAAGGATCATGATGGTGATGTGCTCCACCGCGAAGAAGCGCATCTCCTTGTCCTTCATCGCTGCTTTCATGTTGGCCATGGCGCCCTTCACCACCGGGCTCATGAAATACAAACCGAGCCCAAAGAGGAATTGCAGATCCATCAGGCCGGTAAAAATCGCGCTGACCTTCCGCCCGAGCGGTTGAAAGCGTCGTCCACCGATGAGACCCGTCAGCGCCACCAGGACACTGAGCACGGCGGCAATGAGGACGATCCAGCGAAGGATATTGTGCGTGGCGAGTAGATGGGGAAAGGCAGGAGACATGAGTGAGGGGTGAGGTGGGCGATGGGCGGAACAATGTCCGGCTCAACGATGAGCCAGACCACTTCAGCCTCAGCGAGGATGCCGCTAAAATCAAGGGTGGGAAGTGCCTTGATGCCAGGACAGGAGAGGGAAGGGGACTTCCGGCCTTGCCAGTCTTCCTTGCAAAGCGTTATGCTTGGCTCGTTTCCACACCCAGATCTGACTCCATGCTGCCATGACAACATCCTGCCGAACCCGCGTTGGTCTCATGGCTTGTTGGTTGATGCTGCATTTTATGAGCTTCGCATGGGCTAAGCCGAGATTCGATGGACTAACGGTGCCAGAGCCACATCCTGATGACGCCTTTGAGGTCATTCTGGCTGCGAACGATCAGCAGATTACGATCGGCACAAACGCCTCCGAGTTCTCCGTCGTACTGAGAAACAAAACAGATAAGCCCCAGCGGCTTTACGAGTATTGGAACAGCTGGGGATTTCAAAACGTGTATCTCTGCTTCTATGTGAAAGACAGCATCCAGGTGGCCTCTAAGAAGGTGCGGGATTTCACCCGGAATTTCCCATCGCTTTATGAGATCGCACCCGGTGGAACGATGGTCTTCCCCATAAAGATCGATGACACTTGGGAAAACCTGCCGACGTTCGAGCAGGGCGAGTTCACGATGCGCCTGCTAGTGGTCTATTATTGCGAGCCAACCTTCCTGGCGAAAAAGCAAAATGCCTGGACCGGCATTATGGCGTCGAAAGGCTACACGCAGAAATTCAGAAATACCGCATCGACATCGAAACCAGTGACACCCGCCGAAGAGGCTTCACCTCGAAAGTGAGGCTCTGGCAATTCCTTGCCGTCACTTCCGGCCAACGCCGGTCAGCGCACGTAGCTCGCCCGGGTTCTTTGCCAGGTCATTCACGGTAAAGGCGTCCAGTACATCAAAAAAGGCCTGTCGGGCCTGATAGAGAATGGGCTTCAGGTGGCAGCCGCGGATGATGGGGCAGGTGTTTGTCTTGGGATCGAAGCACTCCACGAGATCGGTGTTCTCCGTGTAGCGTACAATCTCGCCGACGGAGGTGTTTTTAGTGTGCGCAGCCAGCGCCACGCCGCCGCCGATGCCTCGCGTGGCTTCCAGGTAACCGCCTTGGGTGAGGGACTTGGCCACCTTGATCAGATGATGCAACGAGATGCCGTAATGCTCTGCGACCTCCCGGGTGGACACAGTCTGACCCGGCTTCGAGACGAGGTAGATGAGCATCCTCAGTGCATAGTCGGTGTGGTAGGTCAGTTGCACGGGAGGGAAGCCATTTTTGACAAGTATCTGAAAATAGATAAAGAATCGGCAGATTAAAGTGGTATTTTGTATACCTGTTTACCATTCTCTCATAATCATCACATCTTTCCAGTTCGCAATTGCCTGCTCAGCCCCCCATGACTACCCCTTCGCCAATCAAACGAGACATCACTTCCCGCGCGTGCATCAAGCGTCTGGTGGACGGCTTTTATGAGCGCGTCCAGCAGGATGAAATGCTCGGGTTCATCTTCACTGACGTCGCACAGACCGACTGGGCGCATCACCTGCCGCGCATGTATGACTTTTGGGAAGCGGTGCGTTTCCGCAAGGGAGGCTTTCAGGGGAATCCGCTGGCCGTGCATATGGCACTGGCGCAACGCACCACCATGGGCCGCCCGCAATTTGAGCGCTGGCTCACGCTCTTCCAAGCCACCGTGGATGAGCTATTCGAGGGGCCAAGCGCTGAGCATCTAAAAAACATCGCGGCAGACATGGCCACGGTGATCCATCGGCGCATTCACGACCTGCCGGCTCCTGCTTCCATGGTGAGACCCACGTTCTCGGATCACCCGGGACACGCCCCCTTGCCCTCAGTCGCAGCCGCAGTTTGATAGATGAAGTCATTCTTCTCCCTGGTCGGCGTGGAGCTGAGTGAGGTGTCATGCCGGGAGAAAGCTGTCTCTGCGTTGGGTGGTTTGTTGACGATCTGTCTGCAGATGTATGTCACCGAGCAGGCTCTGGGGCTGGATCATTCCGCGGGCATTATCGCCTCCATGGGAGCAAGCGCAGTATTGCTCTTTGGCGTGCCGCACGGGCAGCTTTCCCAGCCTTGGCCCTTGCTCGCCGGACATGGCTTTTCCGCCATCATCGGAGTACTCTGCGCGCGTTATCTTGGGCATGACTGGCGCGCTGCAGGCATTGCTGTGGCGGCCTCGATTCTGGTGATGCATCAGTTGAAGTGCATCCACCCTCCTGGCGGGGCCACGGCGCTTTCAGCCGTCATCGGTGGCGATGCGGTGTATGCGCTGGGCTTTCACTTTGTCTGGTGGCCCGTGCTGGCGAATGCGCTCATCATGCTGGGTGTAGCGGTCATTTTTAACTGGCCCTTCCCTTGGCGACGCTATCCCGTGGCACTCGCCCGGACGCGTCACCGGCACGATGAGAAACCGCATCCGCTAGGCCGGGAGAATGCTCATGATGACATCGTGAAAGCCCTGCGGGAGATCGATTCCTTTGTGGACATCGCGGAGTCAGACATCGTCGCGCTGGCGCGGATTATTGCACGGGAGCGCGAGGCGAGACTGATCAAGCAATCGAGGAAGTTGCAAGTTTGAAGTGCTGGCTTGGCGGTGCAATTGATCCTGACAAGAATGGGCAGCCACCAGTAACTGTTAGTGCTCCGCTCCTGCAAAGGCGGCCTCCACCAAACCCTCTGCGCGGTCGCGGCGATACTCATCCATGACCTCCTGAAGAATGGCATCGAGTTGCTCCTGCTCCAGTCCGGCATCGGAGCCCATGCGGGTCAGGTTCTCTCTGCTGAGTTTCTGATTCGGTGACTGCACGGCCTGGTTGATGAGAAACGCCAGCGCCTGAAGCTTCAGGGCTGCCGTCTGATTCTTCAGATCCCAGGCGGCAAAGCTGATTTCCGCATAGGTGGCAGCCATGCCGGCATGATCATCCAGACTCCGCCGCATGCGGAGCGCGCGGCCAAATTTGTCCTTCGCCTCGAGGTATTCCCCCAGAACCACCGCCGTGGCTCCGAGCTGATGCCAGGTGATGGCGACGCCGACATCATCGCTCAACTGCTGTTTGAACCTCAGCGCGGTATTAAACTTCTCCCGTGCTTCCCTGGCATGACCTTCATGCAGATCAATCGTGGCCAACTGGTGCCACGCCGCGGCGAGGCCGGGACGATCCCCCAGCGTGAGTCGGATCTGCGTGCACCGATGAAAGAGCTTCTTCGCCGCATCGAAATTCTCCGCGCGCAGTTCCAGGGTCGCGAGATTGAACTGCGCCGTGGCCTGTCCCGCACGATCACCGAGACCTTCGAGGATCTCCACCGCTTTGCGGAATTTCTCACGCGCACTGTTCTGGTCTCCCGCCTCCACTTCCAGCGTGGCCAGATGATTCAGCACGTCAGCCTCACCCGCCAAGTCTCCTTCAGCCTGTTTGGCCTGGAGCTTTGTCAGGAGTGGCTCACGTTCATCCATGCGGGCAAGGTAGGGGCTTACTGTGCATGTTCAATGCCATTTGTGCCCGGCATCGCAATAGGGGATATGCCTGGGGGCAGCCGTTGTACTGGGTTGACTATTTCGCCTTGTTCTTCTCATCCCCGAGCGGCAGCAGTTCATACTTCCGCACCACGAGGCCGGCGGCTTCGGTCTGGATGCCGATGCGGCCTTCGCTGGGCTTGGCCGCGAAGCCCTCGTTCACCAGTTTGCCGTTGAAGAAATACTGGAGTGTGTCGCCTTTGGCGATGACCTCCAGGGTGTTCCACTCGCCCAACGGGGCGTCTGGATCATCTTTACCGCGGAAGCCGACTTTATCGGCCCAGTCTTCGTCGCGTTTCTCCCAGTTGATGCGGCCCGTTTCCACGGTCTGACGAGGGGCGCCTTTCTTCCAGCGTTTCTCCTTGTCACGATCCAGCTCGATCTCCGCGTCCAAGGTTGTCTTCAAGACGGTGCCATCCGGCAGCTTCGGACTGAGCACGAGGATATCACCCATGCCGCCTTCGATGAGTTGGGCCTCAATGCTTGCCGTCCAGGTATTGCTGTAGGCGCCCGTGGGGCCGTGGCAATGCAGCAGCAGCCCGCTATCCCGAGCGCGCGTTTCCCGGCGACCCCAAGTCTGCCCCGTCCATTTGAACTCGAGCACGAGTCGGTAGTCTTTATAGGCGGCATTCGTGTAGAGGCAGCCGTAGCCCTTGCCGCTGATGTGCAGTTCACCGTTTTGTATCTGGAAGACATCCTCCGGCTTGTCCGTCAGTTCTGCACCCGGATTGAGATGATAATGGATGTCGCCCCGGCTAATGACATCAAGCAGATCCACCTTGCTGGTCACCGCCTCCGCAGGGGAGGGCGCTGGCGCTGGCTTTTGCTCCGGGGTCGGAGGAGTGAGGGCTAAGACTGAGGATGGGGTGAAAGCGAATGTGATCGTGAAAGTGAGAGAAGCCGACAACAAGACAAAGCGAAGGAAGAGGGAGTTGCGCATGGCGGGTGGTCAGGTGTGAAGATGAGCGAATCGAATCACGTCCCGTGCGAAAGGACGTGCGCCAGATTACGCATGAAGCGTGTGGAATCTTTTTGGGATTAGCCACCCTCATTGCCGCCACTACATCTTTGCGGAGATAGCGCTGGTTCTCCTACCCATTGCCCTGCTGCATTTTCAGCGGCATTGATTGCTTTTTCCCACTCGTAGAGCAGTCCGTCCAGTAACCCCTGATCCGGACTTCCAGATCTTATTCGGCCAATTTGTTCCCCGTTTAATTCAAATGCAATTGGGATGCGATGGTCTGCGGAGATTCCTTGCATAACATCAATCAAAGCTTTGACTTCTTCAAAATGTTGGCGGTTGATTTTGGGAGGAAGAGGATTACTAGAATACGAGGGATAAATCTGCAAAAGTCCTCCCATAAACGGCTTTCTGTCGTGATCCAGTTCATTGACGAAAACTGGCGGCCCAAGTACCCATTCCCTCAGTGGAGCAAGTTTCTCGGTCCCTGATTCCATCACGTTCATCGCATTGCCAGAGACCCGTTTCTTATCCACATAAAATATAAGATCTTGAACCGGATGGGTTTTCGGATCAAAGGCTGCTTTCATTTGGTTGGGTGTTGCATTCTCCGCTAGATTTGAGGCCATGGCAAAGAAGTTTCATCAGCCCACTTGATCAACTCCGGCGGCGAAGTGGGCGCTGCGCAAAACGCTTCGACAACCCGGCGGGCCGTGTCGCGATCTACAAAACTGCCTGCGGGAACGTTGTTGTCATCGACGATCACAAATTCTCGAATTAATGTGGGATCGGTGACGGAAACTAGCGTCAATGTATCCATATAGGAATTAGGATCGGCATGACTGTAGCAGAAGGAGAAATTGCCTTCATTAAAGGTGATCATTAATCTGTAAATGACATGATCCCCTTTAAACTGCACGACTTCTCCTCCGAACTCATACCAAACCTGCATGGGGTCATCAAAACTCGCAATTAATTCGTCGTAGCTTTTAAAGATTGAACAGTGAAATTTCATCTCGTTTTATGCACCGTTCTCTTTAATCGTAATTCATAAAGAGTCGGATGGTTCTACAATTCTGGCCAAGAAAGCGAATCTTCATCAACCCATTCGATGAGGTTCGGTGGTGAAGTTGGGTCACCGTAGAATGCTTCGACTAGCTTTTTGGCGGTGGGGATCTCAACAAAGCTACCTTCAGGAAGATCATTCTCCTCTACCTCGATAAAATTGCCAATTTTTGAAGGGTCTCCCACCGAATAAACGGAAATCTCGTCTTCAAGTGAGGCGCGACCCATTCTGGAATAGTTCAGCGAGAATTTTCCTGAGTTATAGGTCATTGCAAGACTGAATGCCAGTTTGGAATTTCTGAATTGCAACACAGCACCATTGCCATAGGCAGGCCAGCTTTTTTCAGGGTGCTTAAAGCTTCCCAATAGTTCGTCATACGATTTGAAGCTAGAACAATTGAATTCCATACTATTGTTAGTTGCTGGGTTTGAATGTGCCATCCGATATTTCAGCAGACCGGCCATCTTTGAATTTGAGTGTAAGTTTCTTGATGCCCATCTGTTCGGTGAGGATAGGCAAATTTTTCTGGCAGGTTGCACAGGAATACCGATCGACATGCATTTCAATTTCTTCGGGCATTTTCCCCCCGTTTTTTTCGTGCGCGCGGATGAGTGCGTGTACTTCGGCATGGAATAGCGATCGTGCGCGGCCCGATTTGAACCCAAGGCGGTCTCTCCATTCCCTGCTAAGATTCTTGTCAGTGTCTTTTGCCAAATTTCCAGAATTCATTCCGAATGTGCGTTTGCCATCGATTTCGACCATTGCGCGAGTGCGCCATCACTCCGCGACCTCGTCGTTGTGACAGGTGCATGTGGAGCGGATGGCTCAGGCGCAGCCTTCCTCAAAGTCCACCGCACTCACGCGGGACGAGGGCGTGTTGGCTCAACCGGAGCAGAAAAAGGACTGGTTCAAAACGGATTCTTAGTGAAGGCGCGTGGTGCGAGTGTATGGGTAAGACGCGCCCCTTTTTTCTCGCCTCCGTATCTGTATGATTCTCGCTTTCCTCGATCCCACATATGCCTGGCTGCCAGGCACGGTCTTCGGTGTGTTGATTGGGCTATGGGGCGCGGCCTTTGGCATGGCGCGGGGACTTGGAAAAGGCGGGCCTGGTTTGATCGCGGCTCTCCGCACCATCTACTGGCTGCTGCTGGCGGCGGCTTTTGTGATGTTGCAGCTTGGGGTCACGGCCTTTGCTAGTGAAGAAACTCAGCCGGTATGGATGGGCTGGCTGCTGCCGGGTTTCGTCGGCTGCATTTCATTGGGAGTGCTTTATCCGGTAATCAAGAGCAGCGGTAAAGGTAGCGGCGGAAGCAGCCATGCGAGTGCGCCGCCGCCGAGCATTCGTGAGCGGGAAGCTTCACAACAGGACGCAGTCTCAAAAGATCGGTCCCCGGAATAGCTCAGGGTCGCTACGGTGGCGGCAGTTCGTTCCGCTAGCGCTGAGATTCGATGTACTCTTCATCGGAATCCTCATCGTTGACCTGGCTGCGGCACAGATGATAAGCTGCCACTCATGAGCAAACCCATTCTCACCGGAGGCTGCGCCTGTGGTGCGGTCCGTTATGAAGTGGCGGCGCGGCCTTTGATGATGTTCCGCTGCCACTGCCGCGACTGCCAGCGTGTATCCGGCAGCGCCTTTACTGCGGCTCTGCTCTTTCCTCAGAAGCACTTCCGCCTCACCCATGGGGATCCGCGCTACCACGAGCTGCCGAGCGTGAAGGGCGGCTTTCACACGCGCGGTTTCTGCGCGGACTGCGGCTCGCGTCTTTTTGGCGCGGTGGATCCGGAATCAAAGTTCATCGGCATCACCGCGACCAGTCTGGATGACCCTGGCATCTTCGAGCCGCAGATGGATTTCTTCATGGCCGATGCCCAGCCCTGGGATCGCCCCGCCGAGGGACTGCCAGCCTTTGACGAGTACCCGCCACCGCCCAAAGCGTCCTAATGCAATGCGAGGCTTTGTTGGGTGGAATTTGTGGTAGAGGATACTGACGCCGCTTTCTCCTTTCGCCCCTCGAGCCCCAGCAGGAAAGCCTTGGTTTGCAGGCCGCCGGCAAAGCCCGTGAGCTTTCCGTTTGCACCGATCACGCGGTGGCATGGCACGACGATGGAGAGGGGATTCCGTCCATTCGCGGCACCGACCGCGCGCACGGCTTTGGGTCTGCCGATCTGCCTAGCGATCTGTTCGTAGCTGCGTGTCTCGCCAAAGGGGATGGTCGAGAGCGCCTGCCACACATCCTTCTGGAAAGCCGTGCCCGCGGGATCAAAGGGCAGTGTGAAGACCTGGCGCTGGCCCGCGAAGTATTCCTGCAGTTGCCGCTCGGATTCTAGCAGCACCGGATGCGCGGCATCTTCCACAAGGGGAGTCAGCCGTACGCGCTTCGGGTCATCATTTTCCCATAGCACCGCGGCGAGGCCGCGCGCACTGGCCACCAGCTTTAGCGCACCCACCGGCGAGGGCATGATCTTGTAGAAGTAAGTCTGGCCGGTGGTGGACCCGTCTCCAGTTGGGGGTATGATGTTTGTGGCGTTCATGTGAGGGAAGGCTTCGGGCTTATGTCGTGCATTTGTTCCGCTGCCACCATGACGCAGATCCGCAGGACATCTGGCCATTTCCGGACATGAAAGTAAAATTCATTCCGTGTCCGAAAATGGCGAGTCAAACCGACCGTGTGCCTGTAATCTGAAGAAGTCATGCTCGATGAAACTTCCGCCTATGAAGCTCTCCAATCTCACGATCCTCGCTTTGATGGCGTGTTCTTCGTGGGCGTCACCTCGACGGGCATCTATTGCCGTCCCGTCTGCCCTGCGAAAACGCCGCTGCGGCGGAACTGCCGTTTCTTCGAAAGCGCCAGCGCGGCGGAGAAGGAGCATTTCCGGCCCTGTCTGCGCTGCCGTCCGGAGCTTGCTCCCGGTCATGCGCCGGTGGATCGCGCCCAGCGCATCGCCCAACTCGTGACGCGACGTCTGGAGGAGAATCTGGACGAGACCTTTGATACGGACATCGAGCGCGCTGACACAGGGGAGGGGGATGGTAGGGACACCGCGCTGGAGCGCATTGCTGCCGAGTTTGAAATCAGTTCACGGCAGCTTCGCCGCATCGTGCAGCAGGAATTGGGAGTGTCCCCGGCTGCGTTGCGCCAGACACGCCGACTCCTGCTTGCCAAACAACTGCTCACCGAGACGAAGCTGCCCGTCACTGAAATCGCTTTTGCCAGTGGCTTCGCAAGTCTGCGCCGGTTCAATGATGCCTTTCTAAAGCAATACTGCATGCCGCCCAGTCACTTGCGGAAAGAAGTCGCCGCTTCTTCCAACAAAGACGCACAGCTATCAAGTGGAGCTGGCTCTTCCTCCACACTGCAGCTCAGCTATCGTCCGCCGTATGACTGGGAGGCCATCCTGCGCTTTTTGCGAGGTCGCATGATCCGGGAGGTGGAGCATGTGACGGAGCATCATTACGCACGCACGGTGCGCCTCGGCACGCATACCGGCTGGATCCGCGTCAGCCATGCGCCGCAGAAACACGCGCTGCTGGTGGAGTTCAGCAACAGCCTTGCGCCGGTGCTGCCTGCACTGCTCAGCAGGCTGCGGCATCTCTTTGATCTTACGGCGCGGCCTGATCTGATTGCGGCGCAGTTGCACCAGAGCCCCATGCTGCGCAAAAGCCTGGCCAGACACCCTGGCCTGCGTGTGCCCGGCGCCTTTGATAGCTTTGAGATGGCGGTGCGCTCTATCCTAGGTCAGCAGATCACCGTAAAAGCTGCCACGACATTGGCGGGCCGTTTTGCCGGAGCCTTCGGGGAGAAGATCGAGACGCCCATCCCGGAACTCACGCGACTGACACCGCAGGCTTCCGTCATTGCCCGAGTGGAGGTCGGTGATATCGCCTGTCACGGCATCGTCAGCGCCCGAGCCCGCAGTCTCATCGCCTTGGCGGAAGCCATGCACAGCGGCGATCTCAAGCTGGAACCTGGGATGGACCCGGACACCACCACCAAGCAGCTCATTACCCTGCCGGGTATTGGTCCCTGGACGGCGCAATACCTGGCGATGCGCGGACTGCACTGGCCTGATGCTTTTCCCAAGGAGGACCTCGCCGTGCGAAAGAACCTCGGCGGCGTCACCGCCCAACAAGCCGAAGCACTCTCTCAACCCTGGCGGCCCTGGCGCGCCTATGCCGTGCTGCATGTGTGGCAGGGACTGGAGTGAGTGAAGGCTGTGGACAATTCCGCGCCACTGTTTACTTTTCGTTCCTCCGTCCGGCCAAGATCCCATGACCTCGAAAAAACACCGTATCTTCACCACGAGCTTCGCCAGCGTGTATCCTTATTACATCGCCAAGGCTGAGAAGAAAGGGCGCACCAAGGCGGAGGTGGATGCCGTGATCTGCTGGCTCACGGGCCACGATCAAAAGAGCCTGGACGCGGAACTGAAGAAGCAGACGGACTTTGAAAGCTTCTTTGAGAAAGCGCCTAAGATGAACCCTGCCAGAGGCCTGATCAAGGGTGTCGTCTGCGGAGTCCGGGTGGAAGACATCCAGGAGCCGACCATGCGGGAGATTCGCTATCTCGACAAAATGGTCGATGAACTGGCCAAAGGGAAAACGATGGATAAGATCTTGAGGAAGTTATTTGAATGAGACGCTCGTTTCAGTCGCGTCGCGACCTCCACCACTCCGGTAGCTTCGGATTCCATCTTTGCCAGCCGACGCCGTGGTAATGCGGCTGACGTGTTTCCCGCACAAGCAGGAACACGGTTAACGCCAAACTAATGAGCGACGTCGCCAGCCATCCCGGTTTGCCAAACACAATAGTGCTGCCGGCCAGAGCCGCGAATATTCCTCCCCAAATCAACTCCGGCACCCTCGCAATTCGGAACACATTGCAGAACAGGAAGAAGTGCAACACGACGAACGCGACCACAAAGCCTGTCCAGGGCAAACCCGTGGCCCATGCCGCATAAGCCGCTCCGCCAAGGCAGATGATAAGAAAGGCGACGTCGCCAAAAGAGATGCGGAAGCCCGGCTGGAACGTATGAGCGGGCTTTGCAGCCTGCGAAGCGTCGTCATCATTCATGGCTAGGGCGTATTCCGAATGTCTGGTGCGCGCTCACACACATCATCAATGATAAGATTTGATCAGCGTCTCAGCTCCGTCATAGGCATTGCCATGAGTGCGTTTCGCCTCCTTCACAAAGCGATCCCAGGCTTTCAATCCATGCGTCTCGATGAACTCATATCTCCACGAGCAAAACTCAGCGTTGTAAGCAACGTAGGTGGTGGTCTCTTGATGAGTCAGTTCATCTTTTTTCAATAATCGAAGTAACTCGGAGTGCCAAAGAAGCCCTTTTCTGATCTCTTCACGTATTTGTGCCTCACGCCCCTCTTTACTTGGTGTGGAACAAGACACCAAAGCCACTGCGAATAACGCTGCTAGAATGCTTCTCATCGTGTTTCTTATTATGGGTGCTCCTTCGTTTTCTCGGCTGCCTCCGCCATCTCGCATAGCTTCAGGACCGAGTTCCAGTTGCGCGCCGTGTTGACCACACCAATCCACTTGTCGAACTTCTCCCCGAGTTTCGAGACGGAGAGCCCGTGCGGGGTGTGCAGATAAGCCACTTTCCCTTTCACGACAAAGCCTTCATCCTTTCCTTCGGCGGCGAGCGCTTCCAGTCGCGCGATGTTCTCCCGCGTGGGAGCCGTTTCCAGCAGCGCTGCGTGCAGATACTTCCCTTCCGCAAACTTGGGGAAAGCGTTGCCTTTGATCACCTTCTGCCACTCTGGCAGCGTGGGGGCAAAGATGGCTTTTTCAAAACCGAAGTGCTTTTTGCAAACCCTCGCGATCTCTGCGATGACCTCCTCACGCGGCAGAGGACTTTTCACGATTGCATTGCCGCTACTGATATACGTGGCCACGTTTTGAAAGCCCGCTTTTGTCAGCCGCTCACGCAGCTCTTTCACCGGTAGTTGTGTCGCGCCGCCGACACCGCGGAAGAGAATGATATAGACGGTTGCCCTGGCCATAGATCGGAATGCCAAGTATCTTGCGCGAGATCACCGCGCAATGCCAGTCCGGAGCATCAGCAATTCCGAAAACTCACACGGATATCTTTCGGCCGATTCGCGGAGCCGCCGGGCGCAAGAGCAATTCCATGTAGATATTGTCTTCATACTCGCCGTCGAGGAAGCGTCCCCGTTTTTGCACGCCCGTGATGCCAAACCCTAGCTTCCGGTAGAGCGAAATGGCTGGGGTGTTCGTGGCATAGACGATGAGTTCGATCTTCTCCTGACCCGCGCCGTGCGCGGCTGCGATGGTGGCCTTCAGGAGGCGCTGGCCGATTCCCTGCCCGCGCCATTCCCGCACGATGCCCATGCCCAAACGGCCAGTGCGTTTGGTGCCTGATTCCTCATCACCCGGGATCGCGTCACACCAGCCAATGATCACGCCGTTTATTTCTGCGACGAACTGGGGATGGCCCGCCTCGACATTGGCCCGCACAAATTCCACCGCCTTATCAATAGCAGGCGCTTCCACCGTGGCGAGATAGCGGCGCTCCCGGCAGACGGAATCCAACGCGGCATGAAAACCGGCGGCATCGTCTTCGCGGATGGGGCGGATGATGGGCATGCCTGTGGGAAAATCGCTATTTAAGACCGCAAAATGATGTTGGGCAAGTATTCGACATGGCAGGCGATTATCTTGCATGGGAAAGACACCTTACTTTTGGCGCCAGACTTGACGATGTTACGCCATCACTGCCGGTTCCGCATGCTAGGCACAACGCATTTTTTGTCCAATGGTTTTACGGAAAAACAGAAGTCGCTCTCTTCCGGAGCGCGGCGGCCACTATTCAACGTCAGTCAATGCGGCGCCGAAATTTGACAGCCCACCGCGTCGCTCGTAAGGCAGCGTGTTGATGCATAGGTCTGCCGATGGAGCCTAACAACAGTCACGCAATCCCCAGCGAGGGGGCAGAAGAGCATTCCTTTTTGCAAAGGGAATACTGGTGCTTCATCAGCTACCGGCACGCGGACAATAAAGTCCCCGGCCGGCAGTGGGCCACCTGGTTGCATCAGGCGCTGGAGACTTATGAAGTGCCGGAGGATCTCATTGGCGAAAAAAATGACCGCGGCGACGTCATCCCGGCGCGCATTTTTCCTGTCTTCCGTGACGAGGAGGAACTGCCTGCCAATGCCGAGCTCTCAAAGCCCATTGAGGTCGCTTTGCAGCGCAGTCGCTTCATGGTCGTGCTCTGTTCCCCCCAGGCGGTGCAGAGCGAATATGTTGCTCGGGAGATTTTGCGGTTCAAACAATTGGGTGGGAAAGACCGAATCCTCGCCGCCATCCTGGAGGGCGAGCCTGGCGCCACGGAAGATGTCAGCAAAGGCGGCCCGGAGCGCGAATGTTTCCCATTGCCCCTGCGCTTTTCGTTGGATGAAACGACCGGCGAGCTCTCCAGGGAGCGCACCGAGCCCATTGCCGCGGACTTTCGCGGCGCGGATGGCTCAATCGGTTGGACCACAGGTGGCGCGCATCTGGAAGCCCTGCGCACGGCCCGTGTGCCGGACCATCTGGCCGCAAATATATTGCGCGAGTATGAGAAGCGGCGGCAACTGATGTTGTTGAAGATCATCGCTGGTGTCCTAGGCGTGCCACTCGGCGTTTTAACGCAACGGGACAAGGCATATCAGCTTGAGAAGCAGAAGCAACGTGCGCGGAACCTGCGACGCTGGCTGACCGTCGTGACGCTCCTCGCCGTGGCCGCCCTGGCCGGTGGCTTCTTCGCCTGGCGTCAATGGCTCGCCACCAAGGCCGCTGAAGAGGCCACGGCCCTGCAACTGAAGCAGACTAACCACGAGCTGGAACGAGCGGAGGTGCAGGAGGGCCGCACATGGATGGAGCGCGCCCGTCTGGCTCAGAGCAAGGGCGATACGTTGGGGGCTATCATGCTTGCGGGGCGGTCCATGGGGTTTAGCAGCTATGGGCGCACAAAAACAGAGACGTCAGATTTTCGTAAGCAATACCCGCTGCTGCTGGCGAAGAAGATGGAAGAGGCAAACACGGATGCCCAACGCAAAACTGAGCGCGGGACCGCAGATATCTTCATCCATGTCGCGCGGCCCACGTATCTGCCCATCTGGTGCAGCGCCCCGCAGGAGAAATTGCGTCACGCCATGTTCAGTCAAGACGGACGAAGGTTTACGACCGTATCCGTTGGCGGGATCGCGAAGGTGTGGGATGCCGCCACGGGTCAGGTGCTGGCGGAGCTGGAGGGAAGTGGGAAAGATTTCATCACATCGCTTACTTATAGCCCTGATGGAACATTGCTCGGCGCCTGCCTGACAAACCGCACCATTCAGTTCTGGGATGCTTTTACCGGCAAACGAGTAGATACCATCTTCGGCGTTGCTGGGCCGGGGAGCGATCTGGTCATTAGTCCGGATGGGAACACTCTCGGCACGACCGGAATGTTAAGCAAAACACTGCAACTTTGGGATCGCTTAACGAAGAAGGAAATACGCCGCTGGGAGGGCCATCCCGCGCCGGTCAATAGCATCGCTTTCAACATGGATGGCACGCGGCTGGCCAGTGCTTCTACCGAAGGCAGCATTCGTCTGTGGGATGTGGCGGATGGCAAACTTCTCCTCGTGATCCCTGATCCTCAGGTGTCCAAAGTGTTGTTCAGCCCAGACGGGAAGACCCTGGCCAGTCATCACAATGTGGAAGCAGAGATCAGCTTCTGGAATGTCGCCACGGGTGAGAAGCGCAGCGTCATCAAGGCCAACGAAATGATGGTGAATGGCATGGCATTCACGCCCGATGGTGGCCGCTTGGTGACGGTCGCTGGTGGATTCCGCATCTGGAGTGTGGCGGAAGGAAAGGAGCTTTCAAACTATGTCGACCGCACGAACCTACCCATGAGCCTGGCCTTGAGCCCGGATGGCACACGAGCCCTTTCCTGTCATGATCAGAAGTTCATCGTGATGCGGGACATCGCCCAGGGAAAGGAGATGACGGCTTTCTGGGGGCATCAGTCCATGGTATTTGAGAAGGCCTACAGTCCTGATGGGGCATTGGTGGCCAGTTGCTCTGCTGACAAGACGGTACGGTTATGGGATGCGGAAACGGGGCGGGAGCTGTTTCAGTTGAAAGGAGTGCCCAGTATCACCACCAAGCTCCTCTGGCGTCCAGATGGAAAGACTCTCGCGTGCGTGGGTCAAGACAAGAGCATCACCTTGTGGGATCTGCGTGACGGCAGCCCGCAGGGCACATTGACAGGAAATGAAGCGGCGAGTTCTGCCCTCTCATTCAGTCCGGATGGGCAGCGCATTGCCGCGTTCATTTATCCGGACACACTGAAAGTTTGGGATACCAATAGTCTCACCGAAATCGCGCGGATGCGTGTGATGGGGGAGTCGCCCTTCGCGCTGAAGTTTACGCATGACGGTAAAGACCTGGCGCTGTCGTTCGCCAATGAGGTCATGAAAATGTGGAGCGTGGAGAAACAGCAGGAGCATGCCACACTCAGTGCCGATCAGCTTTCCTTCCTAAAAGTATGGCGCGATCATCGCGATGAACCCGCACGCAGTCCGGACGGCAACTTGCTGCTGAGTGATGAAGTCTTGCCGGATCTAGGGCCTATGTTCCTGATGGACGCCAGGAAAGGGAAGCCAGATCTCGCAGCGCGCCTCCGCACGGGCCTGCTCACCTACTTCCATACTCAATACGAGCCGCATCAGTGGAGGACGCCCCAGTCACGGACAGAAGCGTCGCCCATGCTGCATGTGAGGAATGATACCCTGGCGCAGTTGGCGGAACCGGGACTGACTCCCGAGCGGCAAGCTTATTTGGAAATGCTGCTTTGCGTGAAAGCAGGGCAACATCGCGCCGCCATGGCGCAGTGGGACCGTTATGTGGCGGTAATGAAGGTGGCGGAGGATGATCCCATGCGCAGGCTTTACCTGATCACGCTGATCGATGCCGTGGGGCGCAGGAGTATCCTGGGTGACGATCTTGCGGCTACTTCCTTGGAAAGGATCACGGCGGCCCTAAGCAAACCCACGATGCAGCATTCCACGGTGTTGCTCGGCATGACCACTGTGCTGCGGAGCCTGGTAGAAACAGACCATGCCGGTCTTATGGCGCAGCGGCAGGCACTTCAAGCGCGGCTCCAAGAATGCGCCAGCTCAGAGTGGGTTGGCAGCATGCGTAAGTTGGGACTGCTGCCGCCGTGAGTTCGGGCCAGTCCAGTTGGATCGGTCTCGTTAGCGAAGCCACTCCTCGAGCATGGCATCCAGAAGAGGCGCAACTTCCGTGAATAGCGTCATAAGGCCCAGCACATCACTCCGTAGCTGCTCCGGTGAGGAATCCAAATCCGTCCAACCTTGCAGCAATGTCTGCGGGCCGTAGGAGAGTTCGAGATGCGGCCACGCACCGGCGGATGGCAGCAGCTGAAACCTGTCCCGGAATTCACTCGCAAAGGCTTTTGGCTTAATGACATGGGTCTTCCAGAGACGCAGGCCAAAGGCATGGAGATTGTAGCGCAGGCGCTTCTTCTTCACATCGGTATCATCCGCCCATACGGAAAAGAAAAGGCCTTTGCCATGATGGCCATCTTCCGACCAGGATCCTTTGTGCAGTTTCAGCACGGCGGAATCCATCCAGTCACCGCAGAAGAGTCGCAGCCCATGGTCGGCTTCCCAACGGGCGCACTCGGCCTCGCGCAATTCCTCGAGTATGGCCAGTAGCTCTCGACGTGTCTGCATCGTGTAACCCTTGGCTATCGGTGATCAAATCAATTGTGTCGCGAGTTGACATTCCTCCTGTTCCATCACTTCTTTTTCGCCACCTTCTCTTTCGGCTTCGCCATGATCTCCTCTACGATGGTGGATACCTTCACGGTCGTCAGGGGATTGGTCATGGTTTCCTTCATCTTCGCCTGCGCCTTGTCCGCGGGCATTCCCACGTCCAGCAGCCAGGTATAGAAATTGTCCCCATACGATTTCAGCAAAGGATGCGGAGCTTTGTCCTCACCCGACGGCAGATGCGCCAGCATGTTCACCGACTCCTGGAGCAGACGGCCTGCATCTTTACTGCGGCCACTGTGCACCATCATCAAGCCGAGGTGAAAGGCGCATACCGCCACGCGTTCATGATGCATGCCCAGCACCTGCTCGCGAATCTTCAGGCCCTGGAGTTCGATGGGAATGGCTTCTTCAAACTTACCCAGGTTACTGGCGATGAACCATGCCAGCTCCACCGTGCAGGTGGCCAGTTCCACAGAGTCAGGGCCGTGCACTTCCTCAGCGAGTTTCACGGCATCCTGCAGGCAGGGTTCCACCTCGGTCTTTTTATCCTGCTCCAGGTAACAATTCGCCAGTGTCAACAGCATGTCCACGGCCACCTTTTTGTCTTCTGTGGATCCGGTCTTGAGCACGGTGATGCATTCTTCAAAGGTCGTCTCCGCTGCCACCCACACTCGGGTGCGGCGATATTCCGCGCCCGTATTGAGCAGCAGCTGGGCATACCCCACACGCCGGCTGGGTTCGCTCAGGATCTCCCGTGCGATTTGCAGGTTCGCTTCTGCCTCCGCAGTCTTCTTCAGCATGGACTGGGCGATGCTGAGGTTCACCATTCCCACGGCGATGCCCACGCTGTACGGGGCTTTCGCTTTTTCCTGGCGCGCTTTGACTTCCAGCAGCACCGGCAGTGCTTTTTCCGGCAGATTGCGGCTGAGATAGGCCACCGAAAGCTTGTGCAGGAGCGCTTCACATTCATCGCCCGGCAGCGCGAGGATGGCGGGCAGCCGTCCCGCCAGATCATCCAGCAGGCCCAGCGCCTCTTTGCCCCGGCTCACGCGATCCAGCGCGCCCGCATACATGATGTTGGAGGTAAGAGAGAGTACATCATTAGGCCCCTGGCTCGCAAGGATGGCATCACGTCCTTTTGCCGCGATTTTCACCGCTTCCTCAGCATTGACCAGCGCACCTAGCAGTTCCGCGTATCGCAGCCGCAGATCTCCCGGCTGCCAGTTCTTTTCACCATAGATGCGTTCCGCCGCACGAATGGCATACGGATAGTAGGAGAGCCCCTTCTTGAAGTCCTTCGTATTGACCAGGAGCGTGGCGTAGTTCTCATACAGAGTGGGCAGGATGGGGGAGAGCCTGCTCTCATCCTTGCTGAAGTACTCCACGGCCAGACGGTTAGGCTCCAGCGCGGCATCCGGGTCGCCCATCTGAATAAGCAGACTTCCCTGTGAGGCCCGGGCATTGGCAGCCTCCAGACTGTTTTCTCCATGCGTGTGGATGTTGACCGCGACGATGCGCTCCAGGATTTTCTTCGCTTCCGGCACGGCGCCGCGTACCGAGTAACTGCTCAGCAGGGTATTGAGCACGGAGAGTAACTTCTCATCATTCGGTCCCAGTTTCTGCTCTTGGATCGTCAGGCACTCCAGCAGCATCTCTTCCGCTTCCGGCAGGCGTCCCGTCGAGCCGATGGTCACCGCCACCCGCTGCAGGAAAGGCACCGTTTCGATGTGCCCTTTGCCCCAATGCTTTTCCATCACCTCCACGCACTGGCGGTAGAGCTTCTCCGCTTCCGCCCACTTCTGCTGCGTAAGCAGATTGTCTCCATAGTAATCCGCCATGATCTGCATGAACCATGGCTCCTGGGTCCAGCCGAGTTTCTCTCCCCACTCCTTCACCTGGGCGAAATAAGCTTCGGCCTCTTTCTGTGAGGGCACGGCCGTCCTAGTCAAGTACTTGGCCTTCAGGGCCAGGGCCACGACTCGCTTGGGATTGGACTTCGCGAGCCAGCGTTCGCGAATGCTCAGCATGGCATCAGCAGCCGTCTTCGCCTGGTCGATCTGGTCCTGCACCAGCCGGCATTTCAGAATGAGTTCCCATGCGTCCGCCGCCTCCAGACTATCTTTTCCGAGCATTTCCGAAGCGATGGAAAGCGCTCGTTCCGCGTCGTCCTGAGCTTCTTTGTTTTTTCCTGCTTTGCGACTGGCTTCGGCCCGTTCCATCAAAGCATCACGGAGAGGCGTCTGCTGCGCCACCGGGGCTTTTTCACAGACCTGGACCACTCCCGCGATGAGTTTCGTGCTCTCATCCGTTTCCTCCTGGGCGCGCAACGCACTCGCCAGCGTCACCTTCGTTGCCATCGTCAGCGGGTGATTCGGCCCGCGCCGTGCCGAGCTGAGTTCCACCGCGCGTCGCGCGTGCTCCGTGCTCTCCGTCTTCCATTGCTCTCGCAGCGCCTTGCTTAGTTCCCATTCCGCCAATGCTCCGTACTCCGGCCAAGTGAGCGCCACACTCTTTTCCAGTGTTATCGCGTCTTTGAAAGTGGTCTCAGCTTTGGCATACAGACCTGACCGCAGTTGCGCACGACCTTGCGCGTAGAGTGCCGCCGCTCGGGCCGCGGGTAGCAGTTCATTCTTTTCATCGGCAGCCGTAGTGTCAGCTGCTGCCAGCGCCGCCGCCTCCGCCAGATTCTCCGCATCCTCATACTTCATCTGGAAGATGAGATTGTCCGCATGATCCGCCTGCGTGAGCGCCGCCTGTGCGATGGCAGTGGCATCCTTGTCTCCACCCTCAGTCTTTCGTTGAGCCTGCAGATCTTCAGCCTTTTTGAAAAGACTGTCCGCTTCGGCATAGCGGCCCGTCACCATGCGGGCGAGCGCTGCGATGTTCAGCAGACGCGCGTGACCATGGGAGTCACCACCCGCTTGATCATCTTTTGCTTCGGCATTGTTTCCAGCCTTTCCTTGCGGTGCGATCAGATAGTTCTCCGCCGCCTCTTGCAATGCCGCTGCCGCTTCTTCTTTCTGTCGCCACCAGGCCACCAGTGCCTTTTCCTCGGCGCTTTGCTGATCCTTTGGTTCGTTCTCCAGCATCGTGGCTGCGTCATCAGCCACGCTGACCGCACGGATCATCGAGGCATCGCCCGTCTGCTGTGCGGCGATTTCGCGCTCACGCAGCTTTGCAGAAATCCGCACCGCCTCGCGCTGGCATTCACGTGTCGTCGTCCAGGGATTCCCGCGCTGCAGCCGCAGGCTTAGCAAGACGGTCTCGGTAAACTCCTCCACCATGCGGGCCCGTTCCCGCCGGGCCTCCCGCGTTTGCCACTGTTGCCACACCACAAAGCCCCCGATTGCTGACACCACGAGGATTACCAGGACAAGGAGCCACCACCGTTTCTTATGATGCCGCTGCCGCGGCCCAGCCGACATGTGAGCATGATGCGGCTCCGGCGGCTGAGGCGCTGGGGTAGGGGGGATAGGGTTTGCCATGGAAATGTCTAAAAATCTCAGACCAGCGCCCCACCGGATTGTTCGTGGGCGATGCGGTCTTCGAAAAAGTTTTGCCTGCGCACGCCCCTGCTTACGTGACCTGCCGGGGGATTGTCAATGCATGCGGAAACAGCGGCGCCGAAAAAACACAAGGCTGGCGA
Organism: Phragmitibacter sp.; assembly: GCA_965284365.1. Taxonomy (GTDB): domain Bacteria; phylum Verrucomicrobiota; class Verrucomicrobiia; order Verrucomicrobiales; family Verrucomicrobiaceae; genus Phragmitibacter. Next base: position 5,921,606 of record OZ260079.1, on the reverse strand, counting down.
GCGCCAATGTGCCTGACGGTCACGCTTTAATTCATGGTGCAGGCAGAGGATCTCACCGCAATCTTTCCGATGGAGACTGCCCCACTTTGGAAGGCCCAAAAAAGTCTGTCCGGTATGTCCTAACTCTTTGAGTGCGTTCGTCATTGCACTGACGGACTGCATCTCCGGTCCCATCCCGAGCCGCCCACCTGACCACCACACCTCACCTCATCTTATTCATTCCCATGAACCGACACATTTTCATCACCCTGCCTGCTGCCGATCCCGTAAAGTCCAAGGACTTTTTCAAGGCGCTCGGGTTTGACCATAATCCCCAGTTCAGCGGCGATGACGCGGTGTGCATCGTCATCAGTGAGTCCATTCAGGTGATGTTCCTGAAGCATGAGAGGTTTACGAGCTTCACGCCGAAGGCGATCTGCGATACGAAGACGAGCACGGAAGTGCTGATGACGCTTACCTGCGCGAGCCGCGAGGAAGTCGATGAACTCTGTGCCAAGGCGGTGAATGCCGGAGGCACGACCCACGGGGAGCCGGATGATTACGGCTTCATGTATCAGTTCGGATTTTCCGATCTCGACGGGCATCAGTTTGGTCTCAGCTACATGGGTGAAATGCCTGCGTGCAATGAGGCCGAGGCCTCTTAAGATTTTTTGCATCCAGCCTCGTCCGGCGAAATCAGCCATTGCCCAGCGTCTCTGTATCGGGACGTTGTCGCTTCAATGTCTGACCATCCGCTCCTGCGCCGCCTGCCTTCATCCTCCGGCTTTTCCAACGATGAATTGCTAGACCGCTTCCTCGACTACACAGCGGAAAAGAAGCTGGAGCTTTACCCTGCTCAGGAGGAAGCGATCCTGGAACTCTTCGAGGACAGGAACGTCATCCTCAATACCCCGACCGGCTCCGGAAAGTCACTCGTAGCGACCGCGCTGCACTTCCGCTCATTGGCGAAGGGCAGGCGATCCGTCTACACCAGCCCCATCAAAGCGCTGGTGAACGAAAAGTTCCTCGCGCTCTGCCGAGACTTTGGGCCGGACAATGTCGGCATGGCCACCGGTGATGCCACCGTGAACCGGAACGCGCCCATTCTGTGTTGCACAGCCGAGATTCTCGCGAACTACGCGCTGAGAGATGGCTCCGAAGCTCCCTTCCGCGAGGTCATCATGGATGAGTTCCACTATTATGCGGACCGGGAGCGTGGCGTGGCCTGGCAGGTGCCACTTCTTACCATGAGCCAGTCGAGGTTTCTGCTCATGTCCGCCACCATGGGCCCGATGGATTTTTTCCGGGAAGCCCTCACGCGCCTGACCCGGGCAAAGACGACCATCGTGTCCTCCCAGCATCGCCCCGTGCCACTGGAGTTCAGCTACGCGGAGACACCTGTGGATGTCACCCTGCAGGAGTTGGTCGAAGCCAAAAAGACGCCGGTCTACATGGTCCACTTCACCCAGAATGAGGCATCCCAGGCCGCGCAGGATTTGATGAGTATGCACTTCTGCACTCCGGCGGAAAAGGCCTCCATCAAGGACTACATGGCCGGCATGAAGTTCACCAGCCCCTATGGGAAGGAAGTAAAGAAGTGCCTCTCCCATGGCGTCGGCATTCATCATGCCGGACTGTTGCCGAAATACCGGGTCCTGGTCGAGCAGCTCGCGCAACGTGGCTTACTCAAAGTTATCTGCGGCACAGACACGCTCGGGGTGGGCGTGAATGTCCCCATTCGCACCGTGCTCCTCACGCGTCTGAGCAAATACGGCGGACAAAAGGTGGCCACCCTTTCCGCGCGGGACTTTCATCAGATCACTGGTCGCGCCGGGCGGCGCGGATTCGACGACATTGGCTACGTGGTCGCGCAGGCTCCTGAGCATATCATTGAAAACTTGAAGATGGATGCCAAGGCCGGCGGCGATGCCCGGAAGCTCCGCAAGATGGTGAAGAAAAAACCCCCGGCAGGTTTTGTCGGCTGGAATGAAGACACTTTTATCAAACTCCAGACCGCCCTGCCGGAACCGCTCACCTCGCGCTTCCAGGTTACCCACGGCATGCTGCTCCAGGTGCTCAGCCGTGATGGCGATGGTTGTCTCTCCATGCAGCGCCTGATTTCGGACTCGCACGAGACACTCACTGCCAAGAAACAGCACCGCAAACGCGCCTGGCAGCTCTTCCGCGCCTTGGTGGATCGCAAGATTATCGAGATACTTCCCAAAGCCGAACAAGTCGATGGCAGGAAGCTGCGGGCGAACGTCGAACTCCAGGAAGACTTCTCGCTAAACTACACGCTGTCGCTTTATCTCATCGACACCCTCGCCATCATCGATCCGGCTTCGCCCACCTATGCTGCGGATGTGATGACGCTCTGTGAATCCATCATGGAGAATCCGGATACCATCCTGCGCCGCCAACTCAGCAAAGTAAAAGACGAAGCCATGGCCGCCATGAAGGCTGAAGGTGTGCCCTATGAGGAGCGCATCGCCCGGCTGGAGGAACTGGAATATCCCAAACCCTGCCGCGATTTCATCTATAGCACGTTCAATGAATTCCAGGCCGCGCATCCCTGGGTGGGCACCGAGAATATCCGCCCCAAGAGCATCGCCCGGGAGATGTTCGAAAACTTCCGCACCTTCGCGGACTACATCAAGGACTACTCCCTCGATCGCGCCGAAGGTCTGCTTCTGCGCCACCTCTCCGGCGTCCACAAGATCCTCACGCAAACCGTGCCGGACCGATTCAAGACCGAGCCTGTGCAGGAGATGGAAGCCTGGGTCGCCGGCGTGCTGCGTGGCACCGACTCCAGCCTGCTCGATGAATGGGAACGCCTTCGTGATCCGAATTGGAAGCCTCGCGACGACGATGAACCCGTCTCCAACGAGCCACCTGACATCACCCGAAACAAACGGGAATTCACCGCCCTGGTCCGCACCGAGATCTTCCGCTTCCTCCGCCCTCTCGCCCTGTGGGATTACTCAGTGGCGGCAAATGTGCTCGCCCAAGCCCAGGCACAAACACAATCTCAGTCCCAACCTCAAACTCAATCTCAGCCGCGCTCGGCTTCGAATCTAAATCTAAAGTGGACCGAAGACGCACTCCTGGATGCGCTGGAACCCTATTACGACGAGCACGAACGCATCAGCCTCGACAATGAAGCCCGCAACGGCCGCCACACCTACGTCGAACTGAGCGAGGACAAGCAAACCTGGCGTGTATTCCAAGTCCTCGTAGACCCCCAAGGCCTGAACGACTGGCAGGCTGAATTCAGTGTCGACCTCGCCCAGGCCCGCGAAGCGGGGAAGCCGTCGTTAACATTGGTTGGCATTGGGCCGGTTGTGGCGGAGTAAGACGTGGTGGCGGGCGTCCCGCACGCCTCAGTTGACGATGAACTTCGCAAGCCACTAGTGATAGAAGCGACCACCGACTTCAGACGTGGTGGCGGGCGTCCCGCACGCCTCATGAGGAGGAAGTTAGCACGCTGCACGTTTTAAAGAAGGATGAATGGATAGACGATCCGGCTGCCGGACACCCAGACCACGTCTGTCCCAAACTCAAACGCACACACTTACTCAGCCAAGAGTAAACCCACCCCTCAAATTTGCCTTTGCAGGATTCTGTAGCACATAGTTTTCAATCCGTTTTAGATCATGCTCATCTCGAACGATGTGATCATAGCTCTCCGATTGCCATACGCGACCACGACGGCTCAGAGCTTCATTGATCTTCCGTGCCGAAAAACTTTTCCATGAGTATAAGATATCTCGCAAGGCATGAGGGGCGAATGGTTGCACCAGGACATGGGCGTGATTCGGCATGATGACAAAGCGCCCAAGCGCGTAGCGCTCACCATGAAAGAGGCGAAACGTGTTTTCCAGGATTTCACGGCAATCACTTTCACGAAGAAGACACGATCCGTGTTGCGAATCCAGCATCCTCTCGAACGCCGCTGTGAAACGCGTGCTGAACTCTCTGCGCTCCGCTTCGTGACGTGCTTCCAGTTCACGTTTCCATTGTCCATTTGAATCGCGAATGATCCCATGCTGCTCAAGCCAGATGGTTCGTTGTTGTAGCCAATTTTTCAGCAATGGCGTAGGGATGGAGTCGGCCAAACGGAAAGTGACAAAGTAGGTTACTCCATCTTGAAGCCAGTGAGGGAGCAACTGCCGCGACACTTCAATCAGCTTGGAGTAGTCAAGCGGCTGCAAGGTGTCGGCGCCCAGTTCATCAGTGCTGCTAGCTCGTTCAGCCTTAGCCGCCTTGTCTTGATGCGGCAAACGCGAGGATTGCATGACTTTCAGGATAGTGTGCTGCGGTGTACGATCAAGAAGGTTTGACGTGGTAGCGGGCGTCCCGCACGCTTCAGGGAAGTTGGCACGCTGCACGTGTTAATGATGAATAGATTCGGGTGCCGGGACGTGGTGGCGGGCGTCCCGCACGCCTCAGGGAAGTTAGCACGCTACGCGTGTTAAGTACAGATTCGGGTGCCGGAGGCCCCCGACCACGTTGAGCATCTGTTAGATCCTCACTCCGCCTCTTCCAGCAGCGACTCCATGAGCGTCTGATTCTGCACTTGGGCTCGCTCCACAATGCGCTTCAAGAGCTGCCCGCGCTCGCCGATGCCGCTTTGCGTCAGGCTGAGGAGTTTGGTGTCCATGGCGTCCTGCTGACTGGTGGAAGATTCCGCCAGGGGCAGGGTAAGATCGTGGGAACCCTGCACGAGGAGGTCGTAGCGGACGAGCCCTTTGATGTAAGCGTTCCAGCTTTTGTAGCCCAGTTTCTGGGCGCGGATCTCGGCGGCAGCGGCCAGTGTCCCAGGGAGTTTGGTAGATCGGGTGATGGATGCCATGTTTAGTTAATGTCAACTGATAATCGGTAACACCGGGTGTTACCCATGAATCTTGGACAAAATCTGAAAAGTGCGCAATGATGTTCTCATGAACACTATTGCGAATTTGCCCCTCGCGAAACAGTCAACCGGAGGAAACCGCCCTCAGGCGTCCTTGGCCCGGCCTTTTGCCTTCGGAGCAGACTTGGCTGCCTTCGCCGCTTTTTTTGCCGGAGAGGAGGCAGACGGGGCAGGGGAGGCGGAGGCAGAGACAGAGTCTTCGTCTTCCCCGCGCCCTGCCAGGATCTGCTCCAGCGCCAGGACGATCCAGTTCGACTTGGAACGGCGATCTGCCGCCGCTGCGGCCTCGATCTGGTCTTTGAGGGCCTTCGGCAGGGAGAAAGTCACGGCAGTCTGGTCCGCCGCTCGGTCGTGCTTCTTCTCGGTCATGATTTGCAAGGTAACGGAGCCGTATGACGGCGCAAGAAAAAATATGCAAATCTATTTGACGGAATCCGCAACCGTGGTATGACGACGTATTAAGCCGTAATACGGAACTCGAACGAGCGCCCATCATGGAAGATCAAGCCACACTCACCATCAAGCTGCCCCGCGGCCTGAAGCTCCGGCTCCAGAAAGCCGCGCGGGAGGAGGGCCACACCCTCAGCAGCTTCCTGCGCCATCACCTGGCGCGGAAAGTGGCGGCCCGCGGTGTCGCCACCACCGCCGCCGCCCTCATCACCTCACCTCTGGACATCTCCCCCACGCTGCCCGGCTGACCACTCCATCACTCCGACAACCAAGAACTAGGAACCAATCACCACGCATCTTTCCCCACCATTCCTGACTACATAGTCAGGTATTTCGCCGATTCCCACACGCCTCATCGCCCCTTCAAGCCTTTCTGACCCGGTAGAAACACCCAACCGCACTTGCCCCCCATTTCTCCAACTAAGAGCCAAGAACCAAGAACCAAGAACCAAGAACCAAGAACTCCTAACAAATAAACGCATAAAAACACATGACTGCCATCCGTGAATCCGCCAAACGCCGCTGGGTCCTCATCACTGAACTGCTGGACAAGGCCCTCTCACCCAAGGAAGCCAAGGCCCTTGGCCTCGTCAGCCAGACGAAAGGCTTCTACATGAAGCGATGGGACTTCTCCAAGTCCGCCATCATCTGCCTGCGGGAATACCAGACCAACGCCCCGGACCGCAATGCCCAGTTCGTGCGCATGGGCAAGTTCCTCGTGGAAGTCTGGGCCAAGCCCATGTTCTACGCCAACAACGCGCGCTAGGGAGGAGATAGCTGGTGAAGCAGTCTTCGGCTGCTGGCCAAGAACTAACCACCTACCCAACAAAGGAGATCCATCATCATGATGACTGATATAATGACGATCACGTTGCCGGTCACCCGGCGTAAGACGTTTCATTCCTTCCATCCGCGTGGCTGGCCGGATGGTTTTGAGATCGAGTTTTCCTATCGCCGCCCCTTCAAGGGATCCGGCGAATGGGGATTTTCCCGGGGAGAGCCACCGGAGCCCGCGCACTGCGAGATCGAAGCGATCATGCTGAACGGGAAGCCGGTGGAAGCCTGGCTGGAGGAACTGACCGGCGGCCTGGACTACGAGGCGCTGGAAGCCGAGGCCATGGAACACTGCGGAGCAACGGAGACAGGAGGGGATCGCTGATGATGCCTGCACCCACCACGCTCATGTCCCTTCCATTGCCCATGCCCTCCGCCATGCCTGCCAATGCTACGGCATCCGCTGCCGCCACTACTCTGCCCGGCGCCCTGCTGGAGAAGCTGGCAGACGAGCTCACGATCGTGGCCCTCGGGGGCGATCCGAAGCTCGCGCTGGAGCGGCTGGGACAGGCACTGGCGTCGGCCCTCTGCCCACGGGAACCCTCTGCCGCGTTGCCCGTCTGGGTAGGTTCGGGCGCGCGGCAGGGGGACGCTGGTTCTTCAACCACCATCACCACCACGACGAATACCGGCTGTGCCATCAGCACGCCACCACAGTCGGGCTCATCGCTTTCCTCCACCGTCTTCAACTGCGCCGCAGCTTAGCGAAGCAGGCTCAATCCAAGCCAACGCAACTTCATTCCTATCACGATACAACCAACATTGTAACGCACCCAACATCAGCCAGCTACAAACCAGGAACAAAGAACCAATCACCAACAACAGAAAAAGATGAAACATTATCTCTACAATCAAGAATTCGGCAAACTCACCGTCACTGCCTATGCCGGCGCCGGCCACTGGTTCTGCCGCTGCGAATGCGGTGGCGCTGCCGTCGTCAGTAGCAATCACCTCGTAGACGAACGCGTCCGCAGTTGCGGCTGCATGAAAAAAGAGCAGACCCGCGAGAAAGCCATAACACGCACTCCTCGTAAGAAACCGGAAACCAAACCCAAGCTGAGCGCCAAACCCCAAATCGTCACCGGCCTCGAAGCCTAAAAAATAGATGCCATTTACTCCCGACGTCTCGCCCTCAAAAACCCCTGCGAGCCCACGACAATCTGGAGCAACGGTGTTCTAGGCAAGTGTAAAGAGCGGATTTTTTAGCATTTGATTCATTGTGCAAAGAAGTTTGCGCATGACTGCGGTGAGAGCTGTGTTGGGAGTCTTGCCGTCATTGATGAGACGGTTGTAGTAGGGTTTGAGGACAGGGTTGCAACGGCTGGCGCTGACCGCTGCCATGTAGAGGGCGCGTCGTGCTTGAGCACGGCCGCCGCCGATGGTGCGTTTGCCTTTAACGGTGCCGCTATCACGGTTGCGTGGAGCCAGGCCCGCCAGGGCATCGATGGCATCGGTTTTGGCCAGGACGCCGTGGGCGTCGACCAGGGAGCGTCCCGACCTTCGTACCCTGGTCACTCCGTGTGACAAAAAGAAAACGCCGTTTCCTCCATCAAGCAAAGTCCACGCCCACCATGCTCCCACCTCCTCGGCCTAGACCACGAGCGCCTCACCTACCGCTGCTTCCGCCTCACCGATGTACACGGGATTGTAGTGAAGGAGATCATGACATAAACTGACCTCAACGACTGGCAAGCCGAGTCACCATCGATCTCCCCCCCCCCCAAGCCCGCGAAGCCAGCAAGCCTTCCCTGGTGCTAGTCGCCATCGGCCAGTGGCTCCACAACGGCATGACTATGGCGTGTAGGAGCCGCGATCCGGAATGATGGGCACGACAAGGATCTTCAATGTCTCACCACCGGATTCAATTCGCCAAGAGTTCCTCCATGGCTCGTGTTAAGTCAGGAATGGAAACAGGCTTGGTCAAGTGTCGCTGAAATCCGGCAGTTCGCGACTTATCAAGATCGCTCTCCATACCAAAGCCGCTTAACGCGATGGCCGGAGTGTCGCATGTTAGTCGAATTTTTTCAATAAGCTCCAACCCTCCCCCATCGGGCAAACCAAGATCGCTGACGATCATGTCAAATTTCGAAACTTTGACGTGCGCCAGCGCTTCAGCGGATGACGTGCTCTTAGTCACATCGTAATTTTTCTTGGTCAGGATTTTTGCCAGGCTGTCCAGAGTGTCGACATGGTCTTCCACCAGCAAAACTCTCTTCTTCGATAGATCAGGCTGCGAATAAGCCTCTACTGCATCAAGCCTCGGACTAATCTCTTCTTTGTCCGCTTCCGAGTGCAACGGAAATCTTATGATGATCGTGGTTCCGGCATCGCGCCCGGGGCTTTCAGCGACGACAGACCCGCCCTGTTTTTCGACAAAGGATTTAACAATGGCCAGGCCCAATCCCAATCCCCCAAATTCGGTGGCTCCTACCACGCTGCCTTGATCGAAGGCACTAAAAATTTCCTGCAGAAAGTTAGCTTCGATGCCCCGTCCTGTATCAACGATTCGCGCGGCAAAGAGATTCCCTGCTTCCACAGCCGTCGAAATGGTAATGGCTCCACCCTTCGGCGTAAACTTGATCGCATTTTTCAGCACGTTCCACAAGATCTGCTGAAGCCGGGCTGAATCTCCCATCACCAGTGTTTTTTCCGCCTCGAGCGCCAGAGTCAACTTTTGAGATCGCGACGTTAGATCCAGACCGCAAATCTCTACCACATTCCGAATCGTTGAGTGCATCTCCACCACCGCGCTATCGAAGATGATATTGCCCTTGATGATCCTTTGGAAGTCGAGCAGATCATCAATGAGGCGGGCTTCCAACTGCACATTCCTTAGCACAATGGCAATGTCCTCCCGGATTTCAGGAGGCAAATTCCCATCCTGATGCATGCTCGAAATGATGTTGAGCACTGGGTTTAAAGGAGTGCGCAGTTCATGGCTGATCATGGCCAGAAAGCGATCCTTCGCTTCACTCGCCGCCTTGACGCTATCGAACATGCGCGCCTTCTCCACCGCCACGATGGCCTGCGCCGCAATGCTTGCCACAATGCGCTCACTTCTCTCAGAAAAAATATTCGCCGCAGCACTCCCGAAGACCAGAGCCCCCATTACTTCCGAGTCGGGATTGATCAGCGGCACCGCTAGACAACTCCTCAGAGCCACATTCGGTTCCAGGAATTCCCCAAACTTGGTAACACAACAGGTTTCAGTCTGCAGTTGCAGATCAGGAATATGGATCAGCCCATCCTGTCCAAAACTATCTCCGAAAAAATCTTTACCGTGCGTTGTGACCAGCCCATCAAAGAGTTCCTTTCTCGGACCGGCATTGGCATACAGCTGCCATTCGGACCGGGGAGCCGCATAGAGGAAACAAGCCCCGAATTCTGCCCCTGTTAAGTCAGTGGTAGCCTCAATGAGGGCCTGAATCACCGAAGGCAAGTTGACTTTGGAAGCAAGGAGCAAGCCGACACGATGCAGTGTTTCCAGTTCGTCATAAAGCGCCAGCACACCCGCATTCGTCTCTTCCAGCTCCTTATTGAGCTTTCCCAGGTCGTCCTGACTGCTACGGACTTCCTCCATTACAGTCAGCAGTTCCCGATTCTGGAGCTGCACCTCAGCCATGAGGCTGGCTTCTTTTTTCGGCTCCTGCGTCACGGCCAGAGCCCGCAATTCCCTTACGTTCTTCCTTACGGTGGAAGGAGGCAGATTCTTCTTAAGGAGCACGCTCGTCCCCTTCGATCCGGATTCAATCTCGACGACATCCATCAGGCGCCTCGCGCCGACCACCCCCAGCCCCATGCCTGTCGGTGACCGATAGTTCCCTGCCAGAATCTGATCCAGATTCGCAATCCCTCTTCCTCTGTCACTGATGGAAATGACAAGACTTTGTCGGCGTAGATCGAAACGCTTTACGCCATCGAGCTCCGTCTCCACGGAAAAGATAGCCTCACCGCCTCCGGCATATTGATAAGCGTTTCGAGCGATCTCGGAAACTGCGGTAGCGATCCGGGTTTGAGTCTGGGTGTCAAATCCCAGGACAACGGCAAACTGACGAGCGTGCTGCCTGCAGAGGACAACATCCTGCTCTAGATGAATGTTCACTGAAAGCAGTTCAATAGTTTCAGCCTCGCCAGTCATACTACTATCGGTACTTTAAAACTGCGGCCGTTGCATCATCCTTCTCGCGGCAATGATCGCGAAAAAGAACTCCAGCGATGACACTTGGATGTCGGCTCGTGATTCCTGGATAACGATCCAGCCGCCAGTGATTTTTAAGGCCATCGGAAGTCATCACCAGGATGGCATCTTCCCGCCATGGATAAGTAAACTCCTGGATACGGGGGTGTATCATGCCCAGCGTGCCATTCATTGAAACCATGTGAGAAGACAGATCGCCCGGTCCCACAATATATCCCGCGATGTTGCCGACACCAGCATAACGCACCACCTGCCGGCCTGCATCGACCTCCGCTACGGCGACTGCAGCCCCGCGGGTGGCCCTCATAGCCCCATGCATTTCCTCTAATAGGGGAGCCAATCCCAGCGTAGGATTGCGCCTGAACACCTCGAGCGCTGTTCGTGAAGCCTCCGCCGCCATGGGCCCATGCCCCAGCCCATCCGCCACCATGACTCGAGTCACGCCAGAACCGAGTTTTAAGTAGCCTACCGTGTCACCGCAAATCTCCTCTCCCTTGATCGGGATGTTCACCATGCCAAAGCTCTGATCCACACCCTTTGCAGCCGCACCAAAGCGCATCTGGCTTAGCAGCGCAGTTCCGATTTGCGATTGCGATTGCACATCGAACAAATCAGAGGCGCGTTTGACCGCTCCCAGCCCCGTGCCCGCTGTGCCAGAGGTGGAAAACCCGTCTTGCAGATTCGCTCCGAAGTTCGCACTGCCAGGGCCTTGATCGAGTGACAGGATCTCGATAACCATGGCGTCATCAGCCTCCAGGGTTTGTAAAACCAGGCTGCCCCCATCGACCGTGTGGAGAGCCAGGTTCGCCGCCAACTCTGATATGATGAGAGCGATCCGGCCCTGCTCATCTTTACTGCAACCGAGCGACCCGGCCCAAGCCGCCGCCAGCCGACGAGCTTCCCCCACTTGGGAGCGGTCTCGCACAGGAAAACGAATGGAGGAAAACATCAATTTTCTCCTCTAGCGCCATTTCGTGATCGTGATTTTGGTGCCTTCCCCGACGACCGACTTGATGTCGAAGTCATTGACTAGTCTCCGTGCCCCACCCAGACCCAGGCCCATTCCCTTGCCACTGGTAAATCCGTCCTTGAGAGCCTGCTCGATGTCGGGGATACCTGGCCCCTGATCTTCGAATATCACCCGAAGGCCCTTTCGCGTTCCGTCCAGCAGATGCTCCAGATGAACTTCACCACCTCCGCCATAAATGAGGAGATTCCGGGCCAGCTCACTCGCAGCGGTCACCACTTTGGTCTGATCCACCAGCGAGCACTTCAGTTCAACGGCCCACTTCCGCACATTCTGCCTGACCTGAACGATGTCGTTTTCCGTCCTTACTGGCTGAGTTTCGCGCTTGACCACGTTCATGCTGATGCGGTCACTCGCGAGCGAGCAGTTTCATACCCTTTTCCACATTGAGCGCAGTGAGCACCCCCTCAAGCGAAAGCCCCAGTTCGACGAGTGTGATCGCGACCGCGGGCTGCATTCCAACGACTACCGTCTTCGCATCCAGAACCCGCGCCATCGCAGAGATGTTTCCCAGGACTCGTCCGATGAAGGAGTCAACCATTTCAAGACTTGAAATATCGATGAGGACGCCCCTTGCATTGGTGTCGGTGATCTTTGCGGTCAGATCGTCCTGCAACTGCAGCGCAAGCCGGTCGTGCATGTCGACTTGAATCGTCACGAGCAGAAAGTCGCTCATGTGCAATATCGGAATTCGGTCCTGCATAGCCCTTAAGGAAGATCTCAGATTAGCGCTTCACTTCAGTGTCCCGGACAAAGCGGAACCCGGTGCGTTGCAAGGCGACCTTCAGCGCTTCAGCGATCGTTGCCTTCGTAATGACGGCGCTCAGATCGATACCCAGATGCACCATGGTCTGGGCAATCTGTGGCCGGATCCCGCTGATGATACAGTCAGCCCCCATGAGCCGGGCGGCCGCCACAGTCTTCAGCAAGTGCTGCGCCACCAGCGTATCCACCGTCGGAACCCCAGTGATATCAATGATCGCAATATCCGAGCCCGTTTCCACGATGCGTTGCAGGAGCGATTCCATGACCACGCTTGTTCGGGCGCTATCGAGTGTGCCGATCAAGGGCAGAGCCACGATACCTTCCCAGAGCTTCACAACTGGAGTGGAAAGCTCGAGCAATTCCTCCTGCTGGCGCCGGATGACATCCTCCCGGGAGATCTGGTACACCTCCATCGTATGGAGCCCCAGCTTATCCAGCAAACCAGAAACGGACGCCATCTCCTGCACCAGTTGCTCCGCATCGCCCTTTGCATCAGCTCGCAGCTGAACCATGAGAGGCTCTTTCAGGGAGAAGATAAACATCGCGGTTTCGGATGGGGAGAATCCCATGCGCTCCCTCTGCCGGGAGTATTCCGCTAAGAGGGAGAGGGTCGGCTCCCAGGTTGCAGCCTTGATATTGTCAAGATCGCCGCCTTCGGCTCCGGCCTGCAATTGAGAAAGAAACTCATCAGACTGTGATCGCAATTGACTGTCCTTAATGAGATCAGACCGCATCCCTGTGGCCCCTAACTGTAGCTTGATCCACTCCTCAAGGATCTTTGATTTGGATTTCTTAATGATCTGGGACAACAACGCGCTCATGAATTTGATATGTAAGACCGATATCGACAATCGAGAGCGATGTGGTGGTGTAAAGCCGCCATTTTCTTTTCAAATTCTACGCCGTTTGCCTTTTCATTCTCTTCCCGGCGAGAGGCGGTGACATCCGTTCAACGAGGAGCCTACTTTAAGCAGGACTCTCCACTCCAAGCACCCCCTCATCCGTCGCGCCAAACTCTGCTTCTGGCTCGCTCCGACGGCAAGGCAGCTCAAAACATCGCGAATCTCCCATATATGACCCCCCCTCCAAAACCCAAAACCACCAAGCGAAAGTCTGGAGCAACGGTAGGTTCGCTTCGCGGGTTCCTCTAAGGTCTGGCTACGCAGCGCAGGCTTCCGCTTTGTGGTTGGAGGAGCTTGCTCCGACGCGGTGGGCTCCCATGACGATGCCACACCACTGTGCTCAGCCTCACGCTACAGGCCCGTCTCTCCGCAGCTGTATTGACAAACCTGTCGATATCGTCTCCCATTCAAGTCAGGCAAAGTCATGAAAACAGCATTGCTAATGATTGCGACTGCAATCCCGTGCATCATCAGCGCAGGTGTCATTCTGATTTCAGGAGCGATGATGGATGCGCGCGTGAATGGACTCACTGAAAGCATCTATCCGCTTCTGCTTCCTTTGGCAGTCTTGTTTCTCCATCGGGTCTTCATCCGATATTTCATACCATTTGAGCCACATGAAATACACAGGCGCCAGGAAATCGCCGAAGAGGCGAAGAAACATTACAAGAAGAGCTTCTGGTCGGGTTGCATTGGCTTTGGTTATTTGGCTATCTTTTCCTATATATTACTGTGGTTTTCCATGGGGCATTCTAAACCAGAGCTTCGTCGTCTCATCAATCCCGTGCCCTTCGGAATGGCATTGATAGGGCTCGGCCTGCTGGCTCAGATTCACGGTTATCTGAAGTTTTTCATCGCCGAAAGAAAAACAGAAACCTAGCAAGCCTATGCAGCCAAGCGAAGTTGCTGTCACAGCTCTCGCGCTAGCCTCACTCGACTGCCTCGCAACGGACGACCTTCACCCCCAACTCTCTCCGAATGCCTGAAAACAAAACCACCTTCACTGGCGCGAGCGTCGACGACTACATCGCCTCACGGGCCAGTGAGCAGCAACGAGCGGACTGCCAGGAATTGATGGCTCTGCATGAGAAAATCACTGGGCATAAACCAAAGATGTGGGGGCCGAGCATCATCGGCTACGACTCCTATCGGTACACCTACGACAGCGGGCGCACCGGCGAGGCTCCTCTGGCGGGCTTCGCCATCCGTGGCCGGGAACTGGTGCTTTATTTGTCAGTCGATGGGGAGAGCCAGAAAACCCTCCTGAGCAAATTGGGCAAACACAAGATGGGCAAATCCTGCCTCTATTTCAAACGCCTTTCAGATCTGGACAAGTCCGTGCTCGAAAAGCTTATCGTAGGTTCGATCGCGGAGGTGAGAGTTTACTATGGTTAGCGTGGTAAGGGCAACGCCGTAAAGTCCTCCAATAAACCTGATGCCTGCGGCAGCATTGACAAATCCAGCGGAAAATTGTTTCCTATTTGATACTCACGACCTCCCATACCGCAATGGCATTTCTCTATATCTCACCTCAAGAATTTACCGACGAACTATTGAGGCGCTATGGAGGAAAAGTTTCGGCCAGCACGTTTCGAGACCCCACAACATTCGTCAGAACGCCTGAGGGACGCAACTTCCATGAGTGGATGATCCAACTTGGTGAGTCTCAAGAATTGCAGACAATCGAACGCTGGATAGGTGGTCTGGACGAAATTGCAATTATTGGATTCGGACACGACTACAATTTGATTCGGCAGTCCCTGTCGGCAGAACAGCAGATCCAACTCGATTTGTTTTACGGTCCCATTCGCACGGCAACGTGGCGTCCCAAAACGGTCGTTTCTGAGCATTTTGACTGCGTCCTGCTCAGGGCTCTCGGAGTTGATTTTGCATTCTCCCCGTTGCAGTGCCGAGAAATCTTCGACATCGGAGAGAGCCACCCATTCGTTGCTCATTTTGCCGAGGCATACAAAAGTCCGTTCCCTGATGCCTTACAGCGGCTCAATGAACTGGTTTCATATCCCGACTTTAGAAATCTTCTTGGACGCTATGATACGACTACGCACATACTCCGCGCAGCTTACCGCCTCGGTTGCAGTCATGGGGCGACCAAACATCTTCTTGCCACTTATCATTGGTGAGATTAACGCATCATGAAGACAAGTCATTGGTTGCGTCCTGCGGGTCTGATTAGTGTTCTATTTATCGGAATGCTTTTCTGCTCTGACGCAGCTGAGCCAATGATGGAACCTTGGTTCGCTCGCAAGGTTACCTCCATTAGAGTGCCAGAGTTCAAAATTGAAACTGCTTCTGCCTTTGATGCGTTTTCTTTCATTGCACAGAAAGTATTGGAGTTGGATCCCGATCCCGACCCCAGAGCCCGAGGGATCAGCTTTTTTACGGTGGGTGACATTGCCTCGAGCAGCCGCACCATCGATTATCACAAATCCGATGTAGCAGTCGACACGTTGCTTAAGGACATGGCAAATTTGTATAACGTGGACATCCACATTACAGTCGTCGGTGTGATTATGTGCGCTGCCGGCGTTTCGCCATTTCCTAACCACAAGGCTGCCACTGGCACAGTCTTCCGTAGCTACAAACCTAAACTTTCCCAATAACCTGCCGAACCATACGCTGGCCGTGCTTATCTTGAGACCCGCACACATACTATTCCTTCCCATTGTTGCTATCTGCTTATGGCTCTCTGCCTGCGGACAATCGCCATCGCCGTCACCTCATACCGCTGGCACCTACGAGCCCAGGGAAGGGGACATAATCTTCCAGTCGCTGCCACACAATCCGCTCATCGATGCCATTGAGGGCGCGAGTGATTCGCCTTTTTCCCATTGCGGCATCGTTCACTGGTCCGGCTCGGGTTGGGTCGTGATCCAGGCCCTCGGCAAGGTGCAGGAAACGCATTTGCTGGTATGGATCGCGCAGGCCCGAGATGCGCGATACTCCGTGTTCCGCCTGAAAGAGCCTTACCAGGCGGAGATTCCTGCTTTGATCGAAGCGGCTCAGAGCTACAAGGGCCTGCCGTATGATATCCACTATGACTTGGACGATGGCGCCATCTACTGCTCTGAACTCATCTTCAAGGCATTTCGCCGGGCAGCCGACGAAGACCTGGGACAACTCCAGATTCTCGGCGAACTCAACTGGCAGCCGCACGCTGAAGTCATCAAGCAGATCGAGGGAGGCAACTTGCCACTCGAACGTGAAATGATCACCCCGCGCAATCTTTCCGAGGCAAAGCAGCTTGAGCGGATCTACAGCACCCACGAGTAGCCTTACCGGCAATATGCTCACGAAGATGGAAGCACCCCTCGCAGACGGGCTGGCTCAGACTGGCAGCGCTGATTCTATCGCACCAGAGTTCACCCGGCTTAGTTGCGCACTTTGCTTTGTTTCTTAGACTTCGCTGGTTCTCGTGCAGATGCGCCAGTGGATCCCGAACAACGCCCGTGGTCAGCATGCTTTTTCACTGCTCGCCAGGAACCCGGCGGAAAACCCAAAACCAACTGACATGATCATCAGTTCGCACGCGACAAACCAGGTAAGGTGGCGGCAGTGGGTGGGCAAGGCTCGCCTGATCCCAGACGTTAGGCGTCGCGGCGCCATGGGCATTACGTCAATGTCAGGTTCCTCCCTGGACACAGAGGCGTAGAGTGAGCGGGAAGGAGCAACAGATTATTATGATCAAAGCAGCATTATTCGTTCGGCTTGAGGCCAAGCCTGGCAAGGAACAGGAGGTCGAAGATTTTCTCCGGAGTGGACTGCCTCTCGTGGAGCAAGAGCCAGCGACGACGGTGTGGTTTGGAATCCGCCTGGGCCCGTCGACATTCGGGATCTTTGACGCTTTTCCGGATGAGGCCGGTCGGGAGGCTCATCTTGCGGGCAAAGTGGCAGCAGCCCTGGCGGCAAAGGCCAGCGAGCTTTTTTCCACACCACCGTCGTTGGAGAAGGCGGACGTCCTCGCGGCAAAGTTGCCTGTTTAAGCGACGTGGTCTAACCAGGATATGCGGCGAACCGTTCCTGAAGTAACGGAACTGACAGCCGCATACGGAAGTCATCAAGCAGATCCAGGGCGGGAATGTACCTCTTGATTGGGAGATGATCAACCCGCGCAGTCTTTCCGAGGCGAAGCAGATGGAGCGAGTGTAAGCAGCGAAGCGAACCCGGAGCGCTCCAAACGGCTTCGCCTTCACCTTTGTCATTGGCGAGCGCGCAGCGTCTTGGACTGCTGTGGCTCGACACAGCTTTGGCAACTGATGGTGCGGGCTGGAAGATGGCTTATTGGCACAAACGGTACCCGCGGGTCAGAAACGGAGAGAATTAAAGCGGAAAGTGTGGGTTGTCAGAGTTCACACTCGTTCCTTGCAGTTCGGCTGCTCTCATGGTAGGCGACGCTTCCTTGTCTGCCAGCCCATCCGCCATGTTTCTTTCCATCAACTCGCCTCGATATAAGTCATACACAGTCCTCCAAGGCGTGATTGCCCTTGCCTTCGCACTAACAACCGCGCTCCACGCCCAAATCCCGGCCGCTCCCACGCAGGCAAACGTCGCCTACGGACCGCATGAAAAGCAGATGTTGGACTTCTACAAAGCGGAAGACGCAGGCACAGGCAGCGGCCCGCATCCGCTGCTCTTCTTCATCCACGGCGGTGGCTGGATGAATGGGGACAAAGCAAATCCTGACTTCGTGGCGAATTGCGTGAAGGCTGGCATTTCCGTGGTGAGCATCAACTACCGACTCATCCCCGATGCCCAGGCCGCTGGCATTAAGCCGCCCGTGAGCGCCTGCCTGGAGGACTGCGCGCGCGCTTTGCAGTTCACCCGATCAAAGGCCAGTGAATGGAACATCGACAAGACCCGCATCGGCGGCTGCGGTGGATCTGCCGGGGGATTCAATATCCTTTGGCTCGCCTTCAGTCCGGACATGGCCCAACCCAGCAGCGCCGATCCGATTGCTCGTGAGTCCACCCGGCTGATTTGCGCGCTGTGCTTTGTTCCTCAGACTTCGCTGGATCCTGTGCAGATGCGTCAGTGGATCCCGAACAATGACTACGGCCACCATGCCTTCCTGCTGCCGAGCTATGCGGACTTCATCGCGAAGCGCACCGAACTCCTGCCCTGGATCGAGAAGTATTCGCCCTATCTCCTCGCCACGAAGGATGATCCGCCCGTCTATCTTTTCTACGACAGCGTCCCGGCCATGGGCCAGCCTGCCAAGGACCCGCCGCACTCCGCGAGCTTCGGCGCAGGTCTCGTGGAGAAGCTGAAAGCCGAGGGCATGACTTATGAGTTCAATTACACCGGCGCGAAAGATGTGAAGCAGCCGGACCTGCTCAGTTACCTGAAGGATCAGCTCCTGAAGCCAACCGGTGCCGGGAAGTAAATGCGAGTCAAACGCAGCCGATCACTTGTCCCGGTGCTTTGTGGTAAGACTGACCAAATCATACGGCCAGCGGTGAGTGTGCCGGCGAAATTTGGGCATGCACCCACTTATCATTGTCCTCGTCCTCCTGCTGCTTCTTGCCGCACTGCCCACTTGGCCTTATAGCGCCGGTTGGGGTTTCTTTCCCAGCGGTGGCCTTGGCCTGCTGCTCGTTATCCTCATCGTCGTCGTGCTTCTTTCCAAAAAGAACGGACGCGTGTGAGGCCATGCCGAGCGCTGACCATTCTTTTTATCGTCCAGGAGGTATTACCTTATGCATGCAGGCGGTAGCAGCAGCTACCGCTCAACTGGACGGCGGCGATTTGACGCCATGAGTCCGAATGAAAGTGATCATCTTTAGACGACCGGAATAGATATCCGTTGGACTAAACGGCGCATTTGGCGAACCCCGATCGACTACATGCGCGACCACATGATGCCGCCATAATAAATCTTGTCGGGCTGATCTTCGCTGCCTTTGATGACGAACGGAAAGGCAATGGATCGCGAAACCGAGCCATCTGCTCCCGTGAGTGTGAGGAAGTACTGCCCCGCTTCCCACGTCCCGGAGTTTGAACCGGTAGAACCCGCCCTGGCAGTGGAGCCGTCGGAACTCGATGAAATGCTGGCAGAGGAGGATAACGTATAGCTGCCGTCTGCATTGAGCGTGAGCGTTTTGGCCACACTACCGGTGCTGCCTGAAAACGAGCTGGAAAGTCCCCCCTGCCATTTGCCCGCTATCACTCCGGGTTTGATGAATCCTTTGACGGGCACAAAGTTGCCCATGTCCCAGTAGAATGCATTTTGATCGGGATTGGGTTCGTAGTCCCCCGCATCAGACTTTCCGTTACTATTACTGAAAACGAGTTTGCCGTCCTTCAGGCTGATACGGCCCTGGTTTTTGGATTTGGCCAACTCCGTGGCAGAGAAGTCGCCTGTCGGGTTCTCATAAGCCATACCCTCCGGCGAAAAATACCATGAGGCCGTTTCCAAGGACCGGGTCGCGATCCAATACCGGGTCATGATGTAAAGACCCACAGGAGGTGTGCTCATCGTGACCTTGTGAGGCGCCGGCTGAGTCACCGCGGTGGGCGAGGAATTGGCGCGCAGCGTTTGCGGCTGCGATGAAGTAGGCTGAGTCGGTATCCCAGTGGCCTGTCCATTCGCGAGTATCTTTTGATATTGTTGGAGGTAGATTGGGCTGGACCGGAGCGAGGCGAGATCGCTGTCAGCCGCAGTGCCTGCGGCATCCGAGTAACCCAGGTCGGCGGCCTTCGTTAAAGCGGCTAGCCCCATGTTCAAGTTTCCGTCACGAGCTTCAATGCAGGCAAGATTGTAGTAGTGCCCAGGTTCAGTTGGTTCCCATTTGATGGCTTGATGGCAAAGCAGGCGGGCCCCCTTGTAGTCTCCTTGTTTCACATGCTCGATCATGATAGGATAAAACTGATCGATGGCCTGACGGCGAGCGGCTGCCTCGTCCTCCTGGGCAGCGGCTTGATCGACAAAACAAATTGTCAGTGCCAGTAAAGCGGCTCGGAGAAGATGGCCTAGAGGCTGGATGTGCATGGTCGCCGCTATAATCGATCGTTCTTCGTACGCAAAACAAAATTAGACGCTAGGCGGATGTCAGGCGAGTCAACATGGAGGCCGGTTAACCAATGGCCGGATTGATCGCAGCTGCTGCGTCGTGGACGGTCGCTCAACCCAGAATCACCGCAGCCGGTAGCGAGCTGAGACCAGTCAGCGTGAATACCGGCAAGCTGCCCAGAGGGTTTTTACTGAGCGCTTTTGGGGATACGCATGGTGCGTGTTTTACTCCGCAGGCAGACATTCGTAAAATCGGACTGCTCTCCGATAAACTTTCATCCACGGACGCTCATCAGTCTATTTGCCCGCCCGCTCCTTCAGCGCCGCCTCGATTTCCGCCGCTACCTTGCTGGCCAAAAACTCCGAGCCAGCCGTCTTGAAGTGGACGTCCTGGGGATTCTGTAGCTTCGCCAGTTCCGGCGTGATGGCCGCATTCAGATCATCCGTTTGCACATCCATTTCCTTCATTACCTTGGCGGCGATATCGTTGTACACCTTAACATCACCAAAGCGGCGCTCCGGATTGAGCTTTCCTTCCGGCACTGGCGTCGTGGTGGCCCAGATCACGGTCGCGCCCGTGGCCTTCAGCTTTGTCACGATCTCCCGCAAGTTCTTCTCATAAGCCTCCGGCTCCACCTGCCGCTTCCCATCCGGCATGTACTTGAGGTCATGAAGACCGAAGTTCAGGTGAATGACGTCCCACGTCCCATCGCCGATCCACTTGGCCACCGACTGCACGCCGCGAAGCGTAGGGCCACCATTGGTTGGGATGCGATGCACGTTCGCTTTTCCCTCCAGCAGCTTCCGCGTGGGAATCGTGTAACCGATGGAGATGGAGTCGCCGATGATCAGCACCCTCGGCAGGCCCGCCACATCCGTGATCGGCAGCAAGGCAGGATTGGGTTCCACCTTTTTCTGCAGATCCGGTTTTGTGGCCGGCGCGGGTGCAGCCATTGCATCCTTGGCCTTCGTCTCAGCCGCAGCAGGCTTAGCTGCATCCGACTCGGCAGCGTGGATGGAAATAACGGGGGAACAGATCACGGCCAGGCAGGCCATGGCGACAGCAGACAGATGATGAAAAATGGGTTTCATGGAGGACAGAAAATGCGCGTGTCTCCTATGAACGCCGTATCACTGGCGATTTGTCATCAAAGATGGGAAGTGTTTTGATGAGTCTTCAACCTTCGGCCCCCAAAGAGGATCTCTTGGAATAAAGCCGCAATATCCGTTCAACCTCCCGCATTCTTACGATAGAGGTAATACAAGAAACCAAGCCCCACCGGCAGCGGCCAAAACGCCTTCAGGAACTGGGCAGGCCAGTAAATCCAGCCGGGCCATTTACGGCGGCTGGGATAGCGGAGCCAGAAAAAAAAGAAAGGCATGGCGACGCATGATGGTTGATAATAACGGAATATCCGCTTTTGCCATCGCCATCGAGTTGGCCGCGTCTCCGCTTCCTGATATTCTTCTATCAAGACGGTAAATTCTTCCATCAAGGAGGTAAACATCTCTATAGCCTGCCGGTATTGCGTATCAACGAGAGAGGTTTTTCCTGCTGCTAGATCCGCGATCGTTTTTCGCAACGTTAACTGGAAAGCATCACGTACGAGTTTGTTCTCCCAGAATACTTTGACGTGCAAAACATCGTTGGCTAGGGCGTGGGCGAACAACGTACGCAAGTGCGAATTATCTGAAAGAAGGGCGCGATCTGCCAGAACGTGGAAAAATGAGGCGTTGCCCGTCCATTGCAATCCGTCAGTGATCCAGATACTTGCCATTACATCTTACTCCATCAACATGATTCGTTCCCTATCTTTTGTTGGAAGGCTATCGATATGTTCATGATAGCATTTTTTTGTTCCGGAGACATGCCATTTAAATACACAGGAATCTTGTAAATTTTAGGGATGCTGTCCAGAGCTTCGGAAGAATCTTTTGGAAGTGTCACTCTTTTTTCAAGGTGGCCAGTGATGGATTTTATGAATTCCTCCGTCTTCATCTTACTGGGGTTTGGCACCGGACCGAGCGCGTCATATACCTGCCCATTCTGATCATGCCAGTCGCCGTTTTGTGGTGGCTGCCTGCGTTGCAACTTTAGCTTTTCTTCAAGTTCAAGTTGTGCGGAGATACCCTTTTCCAAGGGGCGAACTTTCTTAATGGCTGGGTCGTAACCCAGCGCGTTGCGTCGGGCGATTTCTTTTTTCGTGGCAGCAATGCGTGGAATATTTCCAGCGGATCTCCCCACCGCAAAAAGGCCGCCAATTTTTCCAATCCAGCCCCACTTTTTATAGGAGTTGTAGTCTGAATCTTTTTCTTTGAATCGATCAGTGGTGTCGCTGACTTGATTGACGCCCCAGACATCAGCCGAGCCCGCTTCATTGGCGGCACCATTGTGCCACTCGGTCAAATCCCTGATTCTTCTTATGCGACGTTCGATCGAGTCGATCGCTTTGGCGTGGTCAGTGTAGATGACCCCTGTCTCCTCGTCGCGCACGTTTTCATACCGCCACCGCAATTCCTTTTCTAGTTCTGGAATCGTATCTTTGGGATCTTTTTGATAAGGGGGAGGTTTGATCGCTGGAAGAAGTGTGCGATCTGTCGCTCCGTGTCGCATGTTGTCCAACAATCTGGAAGTGTGCTGGTACGGACTTTTTGAAGGGGGCTGACCCTCCGTCGATTATCCGGGTAGCGCAGGTTTGACCTTAATAACGTCATCAGGCCGTGAGTTGGCGGGCAGGGTAGGCTGGAACCCTTGAATTTCTGACAGTGTCTTTATGCCGCGTTCCTCTTCAATCGCATCTTGAGCGGCCGGTTCATTTCCCATGTCGGAACCCGGACCGAAAGCACTTGGTCGGGGTGAGGCGGGCTGAGGTGGTTTTGGTGGGGTTTGGAATGGTATTTGTGTTTGCGGCGGTCTCGGTGATCGTGGCTGTGGGCGCTGCTGGCCGGGCTGAGCCGCGAAGGGGCTGGGGCGCGGTGCCAAGGAAGTGTTTGCCGTGGGAGGTTGTCCCACCCGCGTCTGGAGAGGTGGTTGTGTTTGAAATTGAGATTGCGGCCGAACTGGGGGTGCCGGTGGAGCACCAGTGGGGCGTTGCTGTGGAAGGGTATTGGGCCTTGGTTTGTAGATTCCAGGGTAAGGCATACGATTAATGGAGTAGTCAGGTGGAAAGCAGTCGTTTGCTGCATACCGATGCAGCGCCTGCAGCATCACCTATTCCCAAACGCACTCACGCATGTTGATGCCGAGTTAGCGTCAACTCGGCTCTATTGTGCGTCTTCGAACCACGCTACGCGGGTAACATTAGTGTTGTATCATGTCACTTATTTCGCCACCGCCTTCCCTTCCACATCTGGCAGGAGCGCCGTGAGCAGGCCGATCAGCGGCAGATAGGCACAGAAGCGATAGACGGCTTCAATGCCAGCCACGTCAGCAGCCTTGCCCAGGATGGCGGAGCCGATGCCCGCGATCCCGAAGGCGATGCCAAAGAACAGGCCTGCGATGAGGCCGACTTTGCCGGGTACCAGTTCCTGTGCATACACCAGAATAGCTGAGAACGCGGAAGCCAGCACCAGACCGATGACCACGGTGAGCATTACAGTAATGGTTAGGCCAGCATGCGGCAGCCACAAAGAGAAGGGGGCCACACCCAAGATCGAAACCCAGATCACGCGTTTCCGCCCGATGCGGTCGCCCACAGGACCACCGATAATCGTGCCCGCCGCCACTGCGAAGAGGAAGACAAAGAGATACACCTGCGACTGTTGCACGCTCACGTGGAACTTCTCGATGAGGTAAAACGTGTAATAACTGGTCATGCTGGCGAGATAAACATATTTGGAGAACACCAGTGCCACCAGCACGGTGAGCGCGCCGATGACCTTTGCCCTTGGCAGTGTTGGCAGCACCTGCGCCACCGCTTTGCCTGCGCGCCGGGTCACTTGCAGCCGTTCCGTCATCCAGCCACCCACGCGCCACAGCACCAGCATGCCCAGCCCTGCCAGGAGGGAGAACCACGCTACCGCGCCCTGACCCTGCGGAATGATGATGGCGGCTGCCAACAACGGCCCAAGGGAGGTGCCCGCATTGCCGCCAACCTGGAAAAGGGATTGCGCCAAACCGCGCTTCCCACCAGACGCCATGTGTGCCACGCGCGAAGCTTCGGGGTGGAAGATGGCTGAACCCATGCCGATTAGTGCTGCGGATCCAATGACCATCAGATAGGTGTGCGACATGGACATGAGCAGCAGCCCGATCAAAGTGAGGCCCATGCCGATGGCCAGGGAGTAGGGGAGGGGACGCTTGTCCGTGTAATGCCCCACCACCGGTTGCAGGAGAGAAGCCGTGC
This sequence comes from Phragmitibacter sp., assembly GCA_965284365.1. Taxonomy (GTDB): domain Bacteria; phylum Verrucomicrobiota; class Verrucomicrobiia; order Verrucomicrobiales; family Verrucomicrobiaceae; genus Phragmitibacter. Next base: position 5,897,166 of record OZ260079.1, on the reverse strand, counting down.
ATTGAAAAGTCAGGGTGATGAGTCCGAGATGCGCATAATCCAGCTTCAAGTCTTCCTTGAACATGGGATAGAGCGAAGGGATGAGCGCCTGGATGGTGTCATTCAGCAGATGCGAAAAGCTGATGGCGAGCAGGATGGAAAAGGCTGTCTGCTCGGCTACGCGAGTCACTTCAGGAGTCAGCGATGCGGAGAGGGCTTCACCATCAGCCAGGTCTGCCGGGACGGTGGTGGTGACTCCAGCAGCGGCCGGGAGTGCGGAATTTTTCATAGCAATGAGGAGCCCGCAGCATCTGGCCAATGCGCCAAATCCTCAAGCGCCGCGTCCGGTGCTTCCTTCGCTTTCAATGGTATTTTTCTCGGATTTGCTCCCGAAATTCGGTGGGCGATTGCCCTTCGTAGCGACGAAAGAACTTGGTGAAGTACGATGGATCCTCGAAACCCAGCGCATGACCAATCTCTGCCACACTCAGCTCTGAGTGCAGAAGTTGCCGTTTCGCATCCAACAAGCGGCGACGTCTAACTAGATCGCCTGCTGAGTGTCCCGTCTGCTCCTGGATCACGTCATTCAGATGATTCGCCGTCACACCCAGCAGCGCGGCATAACGCGGCAGCGTCAGGTCTTCCCGGAAGTGCTTTTCCAGATGCGCATGAAACTGCCGCGTGATGGTCTCCGCACGCGTTGGCATCACGGGGGAGTTGCCATCCTTCTCCTGCATCGCCAGTCGGCTCAATCTCAACAGGAGAAGACGCAGCAAGGCGCGCAGCATCATCTCCGCATCCGCCTTTGCAGTTGTGTATTCCGTGCAGAGCTGATCAAAGTCTGCCGTGATGCGTTCAGCCTCCGCGCCGCGCACTCGCACCGAAGCCACTGCCCGCTCCGCGAAGAAGAAGGGCAGTTCCAGCAGATGACTCGGCGGCGGCGCTTCATCATCATAAAACGCCTGCGTGAAGGACACGGTGATTCCTCGCAGTCCTCGCCCTGGCCGCACCGTATGCACCTGCCCCGGACTGATGAACGCCGCCGTCACGCCACGCACCGCGAACTCTTCAAAATCCCGCATCACAACCGCCGATCCCTTCAGCAGATACATCTGGTAAAACTCATGGAAATGCGGTCGCAACCGCCGGGGATCGTCCCGCACCGACTCCATGAACGGCATGGCCAGAATCCCTCGCTCCCTGAGGTGCTCCGGCCCCGTTTGATTCATGGCGTACTCTGGAATGGAGCGGCGGTTCATGGGTGGGGCGCGTGGGAGGGAGGACTATAGGACGGACGGTGTGTGGCGGTGTAGCAGGAGTTTGTCTATTCTCACACGAAGGCACCAAGACACAAAGACTATGAGGGAATTTCAAAACATGACGATGATCAATAGACTATAAAGCCTTGATTCATGATTCCGGAGCGATTGACGCAAGTAGAACGAGTTTCCAAACTCGTTTGGTAAGCCGACAGCTTACTGCGCTCTCCCAAAGTAGCTTCATCACACCGGATCACAGAATTAACTGCTAGTAGCTCGCGCAGAGCCCCGAACTTTTCGTCCTATTCAAAGTGACTAAGTAATACCTAAGTCCACCCCGCCTACCAAACGAGTTTGGAAACTCGTTCTACTGCGTCAGTCCTAGCGCGTCGTTGTGGGTGATTATCCCACGCTCCCCAGCACCCGCCCCAAGACTTCAAACACCCGGTTATCGCTCGTCTGCCCCACGTTGAACCGCATGAACTGACCCGCGGACCTGGATAAACTAAAGGCATTTCCTGGGGCTAGCATGATGCCCTCCGCCAGTGCGGCGCGGGCCACATCGGCAGCATCGACCTCACCCGGCAGTTTACACCAGAGAAACATGCCGGCCTTTGGCTCGATCCACGGCTGAACATCGATTGCTCTCAGCTTGGTCGCCGTCTCCGTCATGGCATGAGAGAGCCGTTTGCGCAGTCCATCCATGTGCTTGCGATACGTCCCATCGGTCAACAGCGTCAGCACCAGCTCCGCAGAGAAGCGCGACGCGCCGAACGAAGTGGCAATGCTCAGATCCGTGAGCCGTTCGATCCAGTCTGGCCGCACCGCGATGAAGCCACAACGCACCGCGGCGGAAAGGGACTTCGAAAAGCTGCCCATGTGCACCACGCGATCCAAACCACTGAATGCCGCCAACCGTGGTGCGGGTGTGTGCTCGAAGTCGCCGAAGATATCGTCTTCAATGATCGTCAGTTCCGCTTCCTCCGCCAGCTTCAGCAGGCGATGGGCGGTCACAGCAGAAAGCGTCGCGCCTGTTGGATTATGAATGGCGGCATTCGTGATATACAACCTCGGGGCATGTTCCTTCAGCGCTTTGGCAAAGAGATCAACATCTGGACCTGTCTGTGTGAACGGCACCCCCACGACCCTGGCGCGATGCGCCTGGAGCAGGGAATGGAAATTGAAGTAACAAGGATCATCTACCAACACCGTGTCCCCGGGCTCAATCAGGAACCGGCATAGGAGATCAATCGCCTGGGTTCCCGACTCCGTGAGGATGATCTGATGGGGCGGGGCCTCGATATCATGCTCCGCCAGGCGGCGCGATAGAAGCTGACGCAAGGGGAGAGAACCCAGCGGCGATCCATAGTCCGTCAGCGCGGAGCTTTCCGCGCGAGACAGGCTTCGCAAAGCCCTCCGAATGCCTTCCTCCGGCATCCAGGATGCGGGGAGCCAGCCGCAACCCGGTTTCAAAATGTCTTCGCCCGAACGCAGCGCCTGCCGGGATATCCACATGGGATCCACGTCCCGATCCAACTGCGGCGCGATCTCCGCCAAAGAGAGCAGGGGAGTGGCGCTCGCCACGTAATAACCCGAGCCCGGACGCGAGCGCACCACACCCTCCGCCGCAAGCCGTTCATAGGCCTCCACCACGGTGGACTTTGACACCCGCATGTTCATGGCGATCGAGCGGATGGACGGAATCTTCTTCCCACGCGTCAGGTTTCCGCTGGCGATCCGGTCCTTGATCCGCTGCATTACAGCCTCGACCAGGGTCATTGTGCCCTCTCCAGGCTTCGCGTTCGCGGTCGGCTGTATCAATGAGTTCGCCATGACAGTTTGAGCTTACTGTAATGCATTCCGGGTGGACGCGAAAGCGCAAAGAACGGATGAGTGTGCGGTCATGAACGGCACCCAAAATGGCTGGATCAACGGGTTTCTGGGCGTGCTGATCTTCAGCGGCTCGCTTCCTGCCACGCGTCTGGCCATCTTTGAGTTTGACCCCATTTTCCTCACGGCCGCCCGCGCCTCCATCGCGGGAGTCATCGCTTTAGCACTGCTGCTCATTTTCCGCGAAAAGCGGCCCGCGCGCGGCGATCTCATCTCCTTGGCCGTGGTGGCGCTCGGCGTCGTGGCCGGTTATCCGCTGCTCAGCAGCATGGCCCTGCAGCACATCACTTCCGCGCACTCCACCATCTTCATTGGCCTGCTGCCGCTTTCGACAGCGCTCTTCGGTGTGCTGCGCGGCGAAGCCCGGCCCAGACCTGTGTTCTGGATTTTCTCCGCATTGGGAGCCGTCTTCGTCGGGAGCCTGGCCCTCACCAAAGGTGTGGAAATCTCAGTCACGGGCGACCTCCTCATGCTCACTTCCATCGTTGTCTGCGGACTCGGCTATGCCGAAGGTGCGAAGATCTCGCGCAAGCTCGGTGGCTGGCAGGTTATCTCATGGGCGCTTGTGCTATCGCTGCCCTTCATGCTCACGCTGTCGTTCCTCACCAGGCCAGCATCCTTTGCCGAGGTCAGCCTGTCCGCGTGGATGGGCCTCGGCTACGTGTCTCTCTTCAGCATGCTCATCGGTTTCGTTTTCTGGTATCGCGGTCTCGCGCAAGGCGGTATCGCTGGCGTGGGCCAACTTCAGTTACTGCAACCCTTCTTCGGCTTTGCCCTGGCCGCCTGGCTCCTCGGTGAACAAGTAACTCTCCTCATGGTGGCGATGACCATCGGCGTCGTCCTCTGCGTCGCCGGTGCGAGGAAGTTCGCGCGGTAGGACGCACGGCGACTGGGGGTTAGCGATGCAGGTTTGTTCTCACACCTACGGAGTCGCCGTCAGCGAAAGACACCAAGGCACAAAAGTTGATGAGGGGGGAGGCGGGACCTTCGCCCCACTCGTCCCCTTAAAGTCGATCAATACACCCAAGGTTGCCACCTCCCGCGTTTCGGTGGGTAGTAGGCATCATCTAACCCACGCAACGCCTTTCTTATGATCCTCCGAAACACTCTGCTCGGTCTGTTCGCAGCCTTTTGCACTTCCTGCGCGACGAAGCATCACCTCGCGCCGCTGCCTGAAGTGGACTTGAACGCTTACATGGGCTCATGGCGCATCATTGCCTGCATGGAGAACAAGGTGGAGAAAGACTTCGTCGATGCTGAAGAGGTATATGCCCTGAAACCCGACACCACGCCGCAGGGAATCGACGTTACTTTCCACTGGCGGGAGAAATCGTGGGATGCCCCTGTAAAGACCCATCAGTTCAAAGGCAAGGTCATCAAAGACGACGCCGGCACCAATGCAGAGTGGAAGATGAAACTCTTCCCGATCTTCTCCGCCTCGTATGTGATCATCGGCATCGGGCCAAACTATCAGTGGGCCGCCGTCGCGCACCCCTCCAAGAAATTCGGCTGGGTCCTCGCCCGCCAGCGGCAACTTTCACCTGTCGCCTATGGTGAGGCCATGACCCTCTTCCAACAGCGCGGCTACGACACCCGCAAGTTCATCAAAGTGCCGCAGGTCAGGCCATAACTACGGCTTCACCGGCTCCCCAAACGGCAAATCCGCTATGATAGGACGGTGATCCGAAAACTTCGGCTGCACGTAGTCATTAAACTCCGCCAGCGTTTCCCCGTAATGAGGCGCAAACTGATACGAAGCCTTTGGGTCACGCGGCTTTGTCAGGTGCCCTGACCGCACAAACATCCAATCCAGTCGATAACGTCCAAAGGCCATAATGGGCCGCACGACGCTGAATGTGGTGCTATGCCCGCGAGCCGCCTTTTCATTGCTGTTCGCCAGGATCGCCGAGCGCCCATTGATCGTCTTCGCCCGATCCCCTCGGAAATCAAAGGCTGTGCCGTCGTCGAAGCGGAAATCCTGCACGGTCTTGAAAAGGTGCCGCGTTTCATTCGGAAGCACAATCTTGATATCCGGCGCCAGCGGATTCTGGAAGTTCTTCATCGCATTGATGATACCACGCTCGCGCCATACCGGAATGACGATGCCACCCGTGAGCGCACCCACCGTCGAGATCGTCGTAGCGATGTCCGTCGGATTATCAAACTGCTCCCAGATCACCCGCAAGGCCGATGTCGCGCTCAAGTCATCCGGCGCGCTGTTGTGGTCGCCCATCATGATGATCGGGTTCTTCACCGGCTTCAGATAGGAGAGGATCTCCTCCATCTGCTCCTTGCGCTTCTCCGGCTTTGTCTTGATCTCCAGGTGATTGTTCACCAGCGTGACCGTGCCCGTAGGGGACTGCGGCACCGCGATGTCCACCCGGAAGAAATTCCGCGCACCCACTTTCAGTTCCCGCATGATGGTATTATAAAAGAGCAGCTTGCTACCGAGGCGCCGGGTTCTCTCCACGAAGTCATACTTCTCCGCTTCACCGGTGTACCAGTCGTACGGTTTCGTCTTGAGCTGAAACACCTGCACGTCCGTGATGGGATACTTCGAAAGGATGGCCGAGCCGAAGACACCCTTGTAGCGGCTGCGATCCACGGTGAATTTTCGCGTATCCGCTCCCGGCGCTGCTTCCAGACCCAGCATCACGGGATCCACCTCCAGCGACTGCGCGCCATAGGCGTAATTCATCTTCAGTGCCGTGGCCAGTTCACGCGCTGCATCCACATAGTCAGACCGGCTCACGCCAATATCCATCTCCTGGAGGAAAATGATGTCCGCTGTGAGCAACCGCTCCCGCTGCCGCAGCATCTCCGCGCGGCGATGCGACCCTGGCGGCGCCTTCTTCGCATTCATCATGGCCTCATAGGCCGGATCCGAAGTGAGCGCCTTCGTCACCTGACGGATGTTCAGCGACTTCTCGATATTCCAACTCGCCACCCGCAGCATAGGCCCCAGTGTCGGCGTGGACTTTACGTCCGGTCGGACGCCGGCATACCACGCTTCATTGCTCACCACCGGCGTGGTCCATAGCGACTGCAGCTTTGCCCGGATGGCAGGCGTGCCCTCTGGCTTTTTGCTCAGATAACGGATCTCATCAAAGCTCAGATATTCCGGTTCCTGCCGCCGAATGGCAGGCCTGGCGCTGGTCTTCGGGAAGACGACCTTCCCCTCAGTGACCACAGGCGTGGTGCGCGCTGCGGCGTACCTCTTTTTACCATCCAGTGGGAAAGTGCCACAACCGGGCAGCAACACCGTGGTGAGCACGGGCAGCAACATTCGACGGACCTGAAAGACAGACTCTCGCACGTTTCTCTTAGAGCTTAGCCATGAAGACGTATCTGGCAAAAGCAAAGGCGTGACGATTTTCACATACCCACGCCTCATCGAGAAAACTATCAGGGCTCCTGCGCGCCAAGTGCCCCGCGCCAGACGTGACGGACTCGCACGACAGCATCATACTCAGACGCGACAATAAAATCACCACGGCCAGCCTTTCGCGTCTTCCCTCATAAAGCAGAGCCAGGGCAGTTTGCCCGGCCCCTCAACCGCGCAACGCCCTCATCATGAGCCTAAGAAGATGGCGCGCGCGGACACTCTCATTCATCAATTCACCACTCCTTTCATGACCACTGAATCACCCCTTCAGACCTTGACCATAACAACCACCACCGCCGCTCCTCCAGACTCTACGCATTCGCCAGCCGCCGCACCCAGCCCTTCGGACCTGGCCGCCCTTGCCGCATTGGTGGAGGACGACGTCCGCGAACTTGCCCGGCATAGCCCGCTCATCCACTTCGGCACCTACCTCAGCATTTATGATAAGGACAACCGGGAAATCACGCCCGTGCCCAATGTCTTTCAGACGCGCATGAACGAGGCCATCATGACCTTGCAGGCGCTGCACCAGCCCGTGCGCATCCTCGGCACGAAGATCCGCCAGTGCGGCGGCACCACCTTTGCCCTCGAATGTGGCTATCACACCGGCCGCCAGCGGAAGATCGACGGCGTTATCATTGCGGATGTCTCCCGCAATTCCGAAAAACTCCTCTCCCGCCTCAGCGACTACCGGGAGAAGGATGCCTTCGACTGGGGCAGCGCGATTCTGCGGAAGCAGGAAAAAATCTCCTTCAGCAATGGCACCGTCTTTGAGATCGACTCCGCCCAGAACTGGAATGCCGGCATCGCCCGCACGCGCCAGTTCTTCCTCGCCTCCGAAACTCCGAAATGGGCCCGCACCGGCGCGAAGAATGACAAGCGTATCATGGCCGCCGTGCTGCCCTCCATCCCACCCCGGCCCGGCACCATCGTCATCTCCGAGGGCACCCCGTACGGCGCCAGCGGCTGGCAGTATGAGCAGTGGCAGGGCGCCCTGTGGTTGCCGGACTTTGTGGCTCAACTCCGCGCCGGCATCGCCCGCCCCGGGAATGGCTGGGTCAAGGTCTTCGCCGCGTGGTTCGAGTTTCAGGAAAATCGCTTCGACGGGAAAGCGGGCCGCCCCGCCCTCAGCGATGCCGAGCGGCAGCACATCGCCAGAACCCTCACGCATCGCGAGGTCACCGGCCGTGAGCATTACCAATGGACGCCGGAGCAGATCGCCTGGCGCCGCGCCACCATCGCCAATGAATGCGGCGGCTCCGAAGAGGACTTCGATCAATATTACCCGGAGGACGATGTCATGTGCTGGCTCTCCAGCGGCCGCCCTCGTTTCGACATGCGCCGCGTCGTCGAGCTTGAGACCCTGTCCCGCAGCGCCGCACCTGAGTCAGGCCGCCTCGTCGTTCAGGAAGCCGATGACTCCGTTGCCTGGTCCCCCGACTATTCCGGCCTCGGCGATGTGCAGATCTGGGAGCACCCCCGCGAGGGCTGCCGTTATCTCATCGCGTGCGATCCCGCCACCGGCAGTGACCAGACCGAGTCCAACAACCCCGACCGCCACAGCATTCTTGTCTTGCGCGCACCTTACACGGATCAGTTCGGCAATGAGCAGAACACCAAGCTCGCCGCCCGCGTCCGCCCGCCGTTTCAGGGGGAAGGGGACCTCGTCGCCGCGCACATCGCCGCCCTCAGCGCCTACTACGGCCACTGCCTCGCCGTGCTGGAGATCAATATGGGCCTCCACATCCTGGAACTGCTGAAGGCCCGCGGCACTCCGCTCTACAAGCGCGAAGTCTTCGACGAACGCGGCCGCACCGCCCCCGTCCTCCAGTTCGGCTTCAAGCTCAAAGACCGCAATATCAAGCGCGCCGTCGTCGACTGCCTCGCCATCCACCTCCGCGAGCGCCGCCTCAGCGTCGAGTGCCCCCACCTCATCGCGGAAATGAAAGCCTTCATGGTCGATGCCGACGGCCGCGAATCCGCCCCCTCCGGCCAGCACGACGACGACGTCCTCTCCCTCGCCATGGGCCTCTACTCCATCGGCAATGCCACCCTCTTCCAAACAAAACCCCGGAAACGGAGAAAACCCCGTGACTGGAAAGACTGGAAACGGGAGTGAGAGCGGCCAAGCGGCTTGAAGCTCTGCACTGGCATTTGCCAGCGCTTCTGCTAAACATGCCGACTTCCCTTCCTCACATGCCAAACACCGAGAGCCAGAGCGCCTTTCGATACGGATCCGCAGACGCCTGCTCTTCGGACTCTTATTTAACCCCTGTTGTCCTTGATCTTTGCGCTAAATATGGCGGCAGGAAGGTTCTGGATCTGGGCTGTGGCAATGGTGCATTCTGCCGGACCTTGGACAAGGCAGGCTACGAAGTGACAGGCTGCGATAACAGTGAGGATGGCATCCGCATTGCCAAGGAGGCCAGCCCGCATCTCAACTTCCATCAGATCGGCGTCTATGATGACCCGGGATCTCTGGGCGAACGGGATTTCGATCTTGTCGTCTCCACCGAGGTTATCGAGCATCTCTTTCTCCCCGGGCATCTGCCTCGATTTGCCCGTAAGGTTCTGCGTCCCGGCGGTCACCTCATTATCAGCACCCCCTACCACGGGTATCTGAAGAATCTGGTGCTATCCGTCATGGACAAATGGGACGCCCACCACCACCCATTTTGGGACGGCGGCCACGTAAAATTCTGGTCCCGCAAGACCTTGACGCAACTGCTCGAAGAAGAGGGGTTTGCCGTGAAAGAATTTGCCGGCGCCGGGCGCTTTCCCGGGTTGTGGAAGAGTATGGTTATGGTGGCGGGGAAAATGGGAAACAGCGATTGATTTTGAGGCTGCGGACGGAGGCAAGCGGCGCAATCCAAACGACCCGTCGCCTGCCACCACTGCGACGACGCCCTCGCTCTTTGCCATGAGCTCTAATTACCAATGCAGACGCGCACTCCTACCAAACCAGATCCTACAGCCGCGAGAATCAGAGGGATTGGCTGAACTTCAAGTGGGTGCGAGGCCGTCAATGGGCTGCAGATGGTCGTTTGACGAAGGGCAGGGGAGCCATAAGGTCGTTGTATCTCCTATGAGATTCCGCTTTTAGAGTTCATTCAGAATGTCTACGTTAGCGCCTTATGTGCCACAATAATTCTCCGCTGTTCGCCTTCTATGCCCCTCCTCTCAAAGAGTTCTCATAAAATGAAACGCGAGGGCGTGCCCGAGTGCCACGACTCATTCTCATGAAACACATCTTAAACTACCTTCTGGCGCGTCAACCTGCACTTTACCGGATGGTGTTGCGAGCTATCAAAAGTACAAATGTCGAAAAAATGACGTTCTTGCACCTCATCAATGATGGGGATGTTGTTTTTGACATTGGTGCTAACCGAGGAGATTTTACCCTTCTCTTTTCACATATAGTAGGTAGTAAAGGTGCCGTTCACGCGTTTGAGCCCGTTCCTCCGACATTCAAAGAGCTTAGTCTCCGCACGCGGAGTGAGTGCCGCTTCCAAAATGTATCTCTAAACAATTGCGCGCTTGGTGAATCTGCCGGACGTTTTCAGATTCAAGTTCCTGCAGGAGATTTTGGGCAGGCGTCTCTAAAAAACCATGCCGTCGCTTCTTGGTCCAAACCTGGCAGGGATACCTTTGACTGCAATGTTTCCACTCTGGATGCCTACGTAACTGAAAAGAAACTAGACCGTCTTGATTTTTTGAAGATTGACATCGAAGGGGCTGAATTGCCGGCGCTGCGGGGTGGACAGCACACCCTTAGTCGATTTCGTCCAATCATTCACTGCGAGTACTTTTCAAAGTGGACGGAGGCATTTGGCTACGCCTTCACCGATGTTATGTCATTTCTGCAATCTTGTGGTTATTCGCATTTTTACTCTGGTAGCCTCCTGCCATTGAATTTGACGATTGCGGAAATGGAAGGAGAGACAGAATCGAAAAATGTCGTTTTTTCAGCTAAGCCAATTGCGTAGTCCAGATTGTAATCAGGTTGTCGTCCAACCTCTTCCGTATTCTTGCTTATGGACAAAGGTGGTAAAAAAGATTGGCAGACTACTGCGCGCAATCTCTCAAGGCGTTGGGTCACACGCGATCAGGCGTATTGGTGGCTTCGTCGGGCCAAGGCTATCGCGTCGCTCCCGATCCGCCGTGATCTGTCCCGCTTGGCAGCCCTACATGGCAGTGACAAATTTTTGAGCCATTACTACACGCCGCACTACCAGGCGCACTTTGCCTCATTGAGGAAGAAACGTTTGAAGATTCTGGAAATTGGAATTGGTGGCTACGAGTTCCCCACGCACGGCGGTGAATCCCTCCGCATGTGGAAGGCATATTTCCCAAACTCGCAAATTGTTGGGATAGACATCGCGGACAAGTCTTACCACGATGAGAATCGCATCAAGACCTTTCGGGGTAGTCAGGATGACCGGGAATTTCTTGAGCGCGTCAACCGCGAGGCAGGGAGCTTTGACATCATCATCGATGATGGCAGCCACCGTAATGACCACGTCATTAAGAGCTTTGAAATTCTCTTTCCTTTGTTGAATCCGAATGGGATCTACGCCGTGGAAGACACCCAGACTGCTTACTGGAAAGGCTGGGGCGCGGACAATGACCAAAGTCAAACAAGCCTCGCGTTCTTTAAATCCCTCACTGACGGCCTAAACTTTGAAGAGTATGATGACGACCACTATCAGCCTACGCATTTCGACCGTCATATCGTGGGGATGCACTTTTACCATAACCTCGTATTTGTCATGAAGGGCCTGAACAATGAAGGTAGCAATGCCAAAGGGAAGCGGTTCTGGTAGCTGGCACTGAAGTTAGTGCCACTATTGTCACGGCCGGTCCCGAAGCTTCTTGGCAGGCACGCCACCCCAGATTTCTAAAGGTCCAATTGACTTTGTGACAATCGATCCTGCCGCCACAATTGCTCCTTGCTGAATCGTTACACCTTTTAGGATGATCGAGTTGGCTCCAATCCAAACATTATCTTCGATCACTATCGCGGCCTCGCAACCGTCAGATTGATGCCGGATTAGCTCGTCCCGCCTGGAAAAACCATGATCGTGATCGATAAACTTGCATCCGGATGCGATCAGGCCGTGCGAACCAATTGAAATCTTTACGCGGATGTTAAATTCGCAATCCCGACCGATAAAAACTTCGTCACCGATGATGATGCGAGGGCCAGGCATCCAAACTCCATCGAATTTAAAGGTAGAGTCAGGCTCAAGAACGCAGTCTTTGCCGAAGCTAACCTGGTGAGGCCAAACAGTGCTCAATGCTGGGAGCTGAGTTCCGGATCCGACTTTCATCCCGCGTAGGCACATATGAGATTTGCGACAATGGGAAAGGCCAATACGAAACCACCTCCACAAGTGAAACGTGATTTTTTGAATCAGTGGATTCATAGCGGCCTTTGAGATGTCAGAACGCTTAGGACAAAACTGACGTTGTCCAAGATTATTTTCTTCACAATCCACATGGCTTTCACGTTCTATGATACAGCATACTTTTTGAAATGGGTATCCATCATTGAAATAACCTCCTCGGGTTCAAAAATGCGAGATCGGCCTGCGTGCAATCCTAAATGAATGTCTTTTTCACCATGGCCCCACAGCTTTTGATGGTTGGATGCAGAAGAGAAGTTGGCACTCAAAAGAACGATAGTCGGTTTTTCAAATGCTGCTGCCGCATGCAAAATCATACTACTGTTACATATTACCCCATTGGCACCTGAAACCAGCGAAAATGTCTCACGAAGGGAAGTTTTTCCACATAGATTCACCACTTCTTTGAAGTCGGCTTTAACAAACTCACCAAGAGGGTGTTCATCCTGCCCGCCCACAACAATCAATTGAGTATCCTTCCTCTGACTGAGTTCTTGGACGAGTCTTTTGTAGTTCTCTCGTGGCCAGCACTTCTCCTCCGCTCCACCCCCGGGCGCGATGATGATCCGCCGAATTTTCTCATCCTTTGCTAACTCACTCCAAACTTGAAGACCATATTCCTTTTCTTCATCCGTCAGAAATAGCTGAGGTTTGGCCGGGGGAAGAGTTTCAGGATCCGCCCCAAGCAGTTCCGCAAACCTGAGAGATGCTCTGCCAACACTGATACCGTTATCATGCTGAACCACCTGCTGACATGCAGAATCCCCACCCGCATAACCACGCACCCCCAGTCTCCAGGGGATTCCTGCGCGAAGCATGAGTAGGGATCCCTCCGGACTGCCCAAAACGTCTACACCAGTATCGAACCGCATTTTGCGAAGGCGCTTTGCCTCGTCGGATCTTAGAATATAGTTTAAACTTCGGAGGAAGCCTTGTGCTGAATTGTGTTTTAGATTTTTGCTGACGAATTTATTGTGCCACGGTGCATTGACCTCAACGACATCATCTAAAAACGGATTGTTTTCCAAAATAGGATGACTCCATTTCCCAACTCCTGCTACAAGTCTGCTTTCTGGGAAAAGGTTCTTGAGTGCCTCAAACATCGGTGTAACCACCAACAGATCGCCAAGATCATTATTTCGGAGAACAAATATGGAATCTGGGCGAACCTTTTTTGACGGCCCCCTTCCATATCGCAACAGAGCAGCGCCCTTGACAAGATTTTCCAGAAGAATACGCCTCATATTCAGTTTGTTTATTTTCGGGAACTGTTTCGTTGTACTAGAACTGAGAACATGGCGCTGAAGACCTTGAAGCGCTTGCGTTGCTTGATGTCCAGTTTAACAGGACTGAGGTTCACAGTTTTGCCGCACTATTCAGTGGCAGCCCCGTCGAAATCGATCAGTTCATGTTGGCCGTTCTTATTCCTTCGCGGCGCTTTCTTCTTTTTGAGCCAAATGCTCATTCATCACTTTGTAATATTCAGCGCGATGTATATCCAGCAGATCGGGCGTGTCATTCCGGTTTAATGTTTTCTTGTCTGTTCCGAGAAAAATCCGGAACCAACGTTTTAGATCGCGGAGAAGCGGCATAAAATCAGAATATCACAGATGTCAACCATGCGCCCTCAAGGGCCTCCGTGCTATTTTTCCTTTCAGAATATCGCAAAAACAACGGAGTCTCCGGGGCGTTAACTGCATTTCATCGACGACCAATTTTCTGCTTCCTGTTCTGCCCTAGCGTATTGATAGCCTTACGCCGTGTCCGAATCGGTTGGACAAATTGACAAAGAGCTTATGAACTACAAGTTAGGCGTTTCTGAGCGTCGTTTTCCGCCTGGCCCTTCATCATGAATATCAAGACATCGCCTTTCCCACTTCAGCGCCTTGTCGGAGCGCTGCCCAAGCCCCTTCGGCGCATCAAAGTGGCGCAGCTTCTGGCTTCTATTACGGGATCGCCTTATCATCGGATTAGATTCCAACAGGGAGAGCTTATCGGCAACGTCAAGGATCGTGGCGTCGCTAATTGTCTTGTCCGGCGATCGTTTGGAGATTACGGATATTTCGAGCTAGCCAGTCGCCTCCTAAACCGGGGCGATGTCCATGTAGATGTCGGAGCAAATTATGGCTTTCACACTTTCGGCCTTTTGCAATCGCCGGAAAGCCCACAGATCAACTACGTACTTATAGATGCGAATCCCGACTGCATCGGTTGCCTCACTGAGAGTGCGAAGCTTCATTCTGCTTCACAGTTTCAAATATTTCATACGGCGGCAGCGGTGAACGCTGGGGAGATCAGATTTACCTTCAATCTCTCTGCCACTGGTGAGGGTCATATTGGCGCTGCAGTGAACACTGGGGAGGCCGAAATTATAGTGCCCGCATTACCTCTTGATAACTTGTTTGAGGAGAATGGCATTAAGAAAATAGCGCTGATGAAAGTCGATATTGAGGGATCGGAACCATTTGCAATGCGGAGTCTCGAACGGATGCTCTCCTCCCATCGAGTCGATTTTATCTATTTTGAGGTAAATCCTTATTGTTTGGAACTGCAGCAAACAAGTCCCGAGGCTTTGTTTGAGGAATTCACTCGACATGGCTATCGGCTCTTTTGGCCGCACGATGGAGAGGATTGGATTTTAAAGACCTACGGACGAGGTAATGCCTCAGCATCCGATCTCCGAAGATTCACTATTATGGGAAACCGGCCGCACCAAGTGATTGAGTTCGATCAAGCACGATACCAAAAAGGCCAGTTTAGCGGATGCGACCTATTGGCCATTTCTCCAAAATGTCGAGTGGATAGCCACGGGCCGAACGCCTAATCATGTGCTGTAGCGAATCCAAACGAGGAGTCTCGTGTAAAGCCAATAAGCAAAGGTGAAGTCATCGGCAAGACATAACGAATGCAAAGCTAACTGCGTGATCGTCGCCAAACTTGGTGCCTTAAGTATTTAGATGGGTTACTCTCGGCCGACACCGCAGAAAACGTTGAAGTTCGGGTAAATTTTTAGCCGCCGTTTGGGACAGTGCTGAGAATCTTCTTCGGCGGTTGGACCCAACTGCGTCGTTTAATATAAGACGCCTTAATGGGGCGTGATACGGTGTATTATGGCAACACCAGGATACCTTGATCTCGGCACCATCGTGCAGGGAGACACTTGGAACGGAATAGGGCCCGCGATCGTTTTTTCCATCAACGGAAGCCCTCCCTCAAACCCACTTGCGGAAGCTTATTTGCAGTTCCGCAAGACTTACACCAGCCAGGCTGGTGAAACATTGGCCGTCGGCGACGGAATCACCATCAACAACGCGAGTACTTGGCACATCACCGTTCCCGAGCGCAATCTCAGCCTCTGCGCTGGAGATTGGATTTGGGATCTCGAAGTGATCGATACCGCAGGCCGGATCAAGACCTGGCTCGCGGGCAAACTGAAGGTCTTGCCACAGGTAACCAGGGAACCCTATCACAATGACTGAAGAAATTTCCATCAACGTCACGCAAAATGCGGAAGCCATCCAGGTGGATATCACCGCCGAGGGCACGGTACCCAGACTCCACTATGGAACGGGCGTGCCAGGCTCAGGCCTGGGGGCCACCAATGATGCCTACCTGGATACTGCCAGAGCCTGGTTTTATCAGAAGACCGGGGTGTCCGCGTGGACCCTCCGTGGAGCGATGGCCATCTCGCTCAGCAATTCCCATGTGCAGTTCGTCTGTCCCGACGGTGTCACCCGTCGCGCCGCATTATCCAACCTTCCTTGATTCCCTTATGAAAGAACACAAACACATTTTTCAGCGCTTTAGTTTCTTCTTTGCTTGCCTCATGACACCCACGCTGACCATGGCTCAAACCACCGGCCAGTATTTGTTGCAGCAATTCAACGGCACCACGCACGTTGAGCGTTATCTCTCCCCTGGGGCAACAACGATCATGGCCTTTGACGGCTCGGGACTGCCCATAACTATCAATCAATCATACTTCCAAACCGCCAGCGGATTGAATGGCATTCTTGCCGATCCTTCTACAAACGGAAGTTTCAGTGCCTCGGCATGGCGCGTTGATCTGAGTGTGCCGAGCCACTCAGATATTACCTCCTATTTCACGGACCCAGCCAATCATGGAAGCTTCTCGGCCGCGAACTGGCGCAGTCGGTTGTCAGTCTACACGAAAGCGGAGACCGATAACTTCTTTGCCCTGCCTTCCTCCAACATTGGCTTCGATGACGCCGCATGGCGATCTGACCTTAGTTTGGAGATCGGCGAGGACGTCCAGGCCTACAGTCTCAACCTCGACGATCTCGCAGACGGCTCATTGACCGGGAGCAAGGTAGGCACCGGCATTGATGCGGACAACATCACGGCGGGAACCCTGCCAGCAGCGCGAATGTCTTGGCTCGGCACGAACATGGCGACCTTCCTCGGCACACCGAGCAGTGCCAATCTCCGCGCCACACTCACCGATGAAGTAGGCAGCGGAGCGGCTTACTTCTTGGGCGGTGCACTCGGAACCCCGGCAAGCGCTACTCTGACCAATGCCACCAATCTTCCGATATCCACGGGAGTTTCAGGCCTTGGCTCGGGCATGGCTGCGTTTTTAGCCACTCCTTCCAGTGCGAATTTAGCGAGCGCGGTAACAGGAGAGACCGGCAGCGGCTCACTGGTGTTTGGTTCTTCACCTTCATTTACCGGAACGACCTCGGTTGTGACTACCTCTGGTGAACAAGTGTGGTTATCGATGGGTAATGCCACCTTTCCTGACGAATTAGTCATTAGCTCAAGGGCCGCCACAACTAACAGTGGCTATCGAACATGGATTATGAAAAATGCCGCAAACGAAGGGGCTGCTATTGAAGCTCAGGGGGCTAACGGGGGCATAAAGATTTACGGCAACTATAATTTAGGTCTCGTCCTGTTCTCAGGTGGATACGGGGGTTATACGGACATTCATTCTCCAGTTGGAGGAAGCTATGGCATACGTTTTTTTCCCTCGGGCAACCAAGTGTTGGAGATAGGAGAATGGGGGGCAAAACTTCTCAAGGTTGATTCTGCTCCAGCATCTGTAGACCAATGCGCATTCTTGTATGTCCTCGAAAATGCTGGCTCCGCCGAACTCTTCGTCAAAGATGAAGCTGGCAACGAAACCCAGATTAGCCCTCACGCCTGTGATGCGCCAGAGTGGCTTGCGGATGACGACTCCTATGGGCCGGATCGTATTGTGCGAGAATGCCAATACTACACCGGCATCATCCGCTGGACGAACGAAAGCCGCCGCGCACGCTTGTTTGAACGGCTTCTTGCGGGGGAGGACCTGAGCCATACTCCGGCTCAGAGCCGACAGATTGTTTACAAAGAAACTTTCGACGCCTTCAAAGTCCGCACGGGTATCGCTCTGAAGAAATTGGATTGGGATGCTACCCAAATGGAGCAGGTAAAAGCCCGCGAAGAAGAAATGCATCGCTGGGAATCCGGGAGCACAGTTTCATCCACCTCCAACACTTCCGCTAAAGGTGCCTCAGTCGATACTGCTGCTGGACGATCTGAGGGCACGCAAGCTCCTCCTGTTCTGCAGCACACGCCGAAGCCACAACGCCTCGATCCGAAGCCGCGCCCCGTTTGGCTGAAAAAAGGACGCTAGGAACAAGCATCGCTCTTCGCACGCGAAATCAAGCGCCGACAAAAGTAAGATGTGTCTCCCTCGTTTCGAAACAACGCCGCCCTGCCAATCCCTCACGAGCTTTGCGCAATGTGTAACTACATACGTATACAAAATGCGTTCTTAATATTGCCTTGAGCCGATTAATGCCAATTTGTCTACTAGGAGTTTAAGCCGAACTTTGCCGAAACCCTCCACAACCCAAGTAGGAGCAACACGAAGAAAAGAAATAGGAAAAAGGAAGGATAAACGCTCACACGATCATCACGACCGTGTGAGCCTCTTACACTTCGCCGCTTAATTGCGGCTTCATAACAATGAAGGAAAACCCCTTTCCTTGATCCCAACGTGCGTAATGTCTCACACACTCGGATCGCGCTTCACCTTTACCTGCGATGTATAACTACATAGTTATACTAAACGCCCTTCATGACATCCCCGACAGTCCCTTGGCGCCAACTCGGCAACATAAAAGCCTCAACCGCACTTGCCACCCCACCACCCGATTGGCACTCAGCGCTTCGCATTAAAACAAAGAACCAAGAACTAAAAACGAGATTCCCCCCCATGCCCCACCGCCTCATACCTCTTCTCGAATACGCCTCGATGCTCCCCAGCGAAGCTAAGCTCGCCTGGGGCACTGCGCTCGCGGCCTTCAGTCTCCTGGCTGATCTTGTCACCGAAACCAAAGGCTGGGAAGATCTCGGCATCAAGACACTGCTCCTGGCCGCACTGGTCTTCGTCGGCCGTCTGCTCATGAAGGAACAAACCGAACACCGCGCCGAGATCAAAGAACTTCAGGCTGCACACAAAGCCGAGTTCATCGCACGCGATTCCACCATGGTAGCCGCCCTGATTCGCCAGGCCGAAGCGATCGAAGAGCAGACCGGCATCCTGCGCGAGCAGACAGACTACTACAAAACCGTCACGCGCAACATCGTAGAAGACCGGCTCAAACAAACCAAACCCAACATCCCATGACGCCTGGTGATCACCGCATCATTCACCTTCCCACCCGCCGCCTTTCCCGTATGCTGATGAGCGTTGACTCGATAACCACAGAGGAGAAGCCCTCCGCTGTGAGCAAACTCCAGACCGTCTCCTGACCAATCTCCGCACTGCCCGTTAAACCTACGAGCGTCACATTGCTCCCCAATCGGTGCCCGCGCCAAGTTCTGGCCCGGCCTGGTGAATCGTTGGGACAAGGCGATGTCCTTTGTCAGGACAATGCTGGAAGGTCAGTGAGCGTGCGAACCGCACGCGCATACCTCAGACCTAAAGTGGCAGAGATCTTTGCCGTTAACGATGTGGTTCCACAGAGATTTCTCGGCACAGATTCGACATGACTAAACGCTCGACGCAAAGTTTAGTCCATCGTCGCGTCCTTGATCCCATACAAATCCCTCCGAAGTTGATTCCCCGTGGACATGCTCCAGCATGGACCCCTGCCGTCTCCTGGGTCATGGGCAAAATACGTGTCGGGCTCAAAGGTGATGGAGAATCCAGTCGATAGCCCAGCGCTTACATTGATCGAAACATCACCAACGCCTGTCCCATAACCATAGCTAGGAGCCGAACCCCAGTTTTTCAAAGTGAATGGAACGGATTCACCCATGATCTGGATGGTCTTGTTCACATCTGCGGCGGAAGGTCCGTCGTTGAATGACAAAATATTTTGTGCGTAACCATACGCATACCCATTCTCGGGAGGACCGCTGTAATCAATAATCTGATCGGTGACTTAGGCAATGATCTTTGCCCTTACCTGGAGGTGTAGCGGAAAGTAAACCTTGCCGCTTGCCTTGTGGAAGTAGACGAAGTTGAGCAGGGTTCCAGTACTGTTAAGCCATCCATGGAGCCCAAACCCAACTGAAATAAAAACATCAATCAGGGTGCGAATGTTGTGTACATGCGACCCATTTGGGAAGATCATGGAGTAGGGTGCATTGATATCTTGGTAGCTTGACGCTACCGATCCCCTTGAAAGCCTGACAACCATCATGTGTTCTGGGTCATCCAGAAATCCGCCGGAAGTTCCATCCATGCTCCCCTCTGAGACGGATGATGTCTGCTCGTAACTCTCGCTAGTGTATTGAAAGGTTGCCTCGGCTGCAGCGCTGAATCCAGATACTCTCATCTTCCACGTCCTGACGCGAAAGAACATCTCGAAAAATCTTGCGATTGGCAGCCCAACCCATTTGGCGCGTCCTATCGGATTGCCGGATATATCCACTCCATTCGAGTCATACAACTGAGGGAGATCAGCAGGATCGCTTATTAACAACATCTTGGCGGCGGGGCCAAATGTTGTAAAAACCTTAACCGGCGGGATTGGCGTCTGTAGCTTGAAGAAAGACATCAGTTTATCTCAAATAAATCAAATTCCTCGACGTCTGCCAGGGTGACCTTAGCCAATGCTGGTGCGCCGCCTTGGTTAATTAGCACCAACACGGTGTTATCCTCTTGAAGGTCAGATACCGTGCGTGGTGGAGATTCCACCAGATATGGCCCGTGGCCGTGTACCTTGGTTCCCTTCGTGCCCATGATTCTCATGGATGCTGCCTCCTGCTGCATCATTTGCGATGCCAGGCCGAGAATGACGCGGGACTGCTCAGCCGGACCACCCTCGCCATTGAGGGCCTTCTGCTGTTCGTCGTTAATGTTATAGCCTTCAAGCATAGGAACATCAGGGGATCACGAGAATGGCGTGCAGCGGCACATCAGCCGTGTTGGCATTGGCTGCGAAGTTCAGGCGCAAATATTCAAAGTTACCCAGCACCCCAATGGCCTGTGAGTTGTTGTCCAGCGGATCGATGGTGTCCGACAATAAGTCCGCAGGCACACTTTCAAAATAGGTGCCGTCATTCGAGAACTCGAGACCGACATTTACTGCCGAGCTGTAGTTCGCCGCCTTCAGGAAGAGCGTCCCTAGCCGGCCTGCCACAGAGATGCGATCCGTAGTCGGCGTGAGCGCAGCCACCAGATTGTTCACGGACAGATCCGCATTATTGAAGCTCATCGCCTGCGTGATCTGAAACGCGGATGGGGTGAGGATCGCCAGTAGCGCGCCAGTGCTGCCGCCAGAAGGAGCGCGCAGGGTAAGCGCGGTACTGGTGGTGGAGAGCTGCCAGGTGAGCTGCCGTGAGACCGGAATCAGATCCCGGATGTAGATGGTCGCCTCGCTCGTTCCATTGAGGTCGGAGTCCGTGAAGCCGGAGTCTGCATGGGCCGATACAAAATCATTGTCCGTTGTTCCCGTGCCATAGTTTGTCCCCGCTCCGGTGCCGTTGGATGCGCCTGCTACCGTGCCAGCATTGAAGGCGCGGCAAAAATTCTGTGCACTCTCAAACTTGTCGGCGCCGATTTTGATCTCGTCGGCCGAACCGGTGAGTGTCGATTTGAAGGTATAGACTCTCGTGGTCGATCCAAGCCCTATGGTGAGCGTATCGTTGTTGCTCGGCTGGGAGTCGACACGGATATCACCCCAGGCGCGTAAGCCTGCCTGATAGATGGTCACAATGCCATCCGGAGCCGTGGCGGTCTTGAGGAAGGTGATGACATCGAAAGCATCCGCAGTGACGACTTCCAACTGACCATTCAGGGCAACGGAATCACTCTGGGCGGCCGCAGCCAGACCGCCAGCTGCCAGCAGATTCATGGTGTCGCCGGTATCGGAGCTGCGGGCCACCAGTGCGGTGGCGCCGGTGGGTTGATTCTGGAATGAGCTGGTGGCCGTGACGGCAAAGACGAGGACAGGCATAGTGGTGTTATCCGATTAGTGAAGTGTTGCGTGCCCGGGAGGATTTCGCGCCAGATCCGGGCTTGGTGTAGATGGTTGATTTGTCGCGCTTCATGCCCATGTAGGCGAAGCGGATCACGTAGAGTAGGGTTTCGCTTTGAGCTCGTGGGCCCTTTTCCCCGTCCAAGGCGCTCTTGAGCGGGTTGTCGGCTGGTGGTGCAGACGCTTGGGCCGATTCTTGGTCATTTGACATACAGGGTCTTTTTGGTCTGGAGATAGCCGCCCATGAAGGGCTTCGTTTCGCCCAGCACGATTGTTGCTGGCCAATCGATGTGCGTTGTCGCCGGCCAGTAGTGAGTCAGGACATAGCCCTCGCCGTCTGCCCAGGTGAAGACCTGGCCGGGATGGAGGCATTCAGGAATAGAAATGCCTCCGCCGGGAAAACTGAACTGAAGGCTGGTGCCATTGATGGATGTCGGCTGGATCGATAAAGGTGCCTGATGATACCAGGTTTCTTCGTTGTAACAGAGAAGTGGGCCGGTTTTCTCCTCGATGTAATAGTTCACCCCGATTTGGACGCTGCGGCCTGAGCCATAGTTCCACAGATGGTAACCACGCAGCACACCGGGCAGCGGGAATACTTCGTAGGTGTAGTATCCTGGCCGCGTCTGACCATCGACGTAGCCATGAACGAACTCGCTGGTCAGCAATGCCCACTTGGAATCAATGGGGGTGACCTCCTGCACCTCACCAGAAGGCGAAATGTCCATCCCGGGCGTACCGTTGGGCACAAGCTTCCGCCAGGTCTTGCGGGTTCTTCCTGTGTTGGGATCAAACTTCGCGCCGATCTGCTCTTTCTTGTTGGCCAGCCCATAATCGTAGACCTTGATCTTTCGGCTTTTGCCGAGGCTGAGCTGCTGCACCAGATAGCCTACGCTCTCCACTTTCTCGCCGATGAATTCACTTCCATGGGTGCCGTCTATGATTTGAACAGTCTCTTCATAGAGTTCGCCGGTCTGGCCATCATGACGGGATGTTGTGAAAACACGACCAGTGGCAAGTCCCGTGTCCTGACGGGTGGTCTCGACAGCGTGGTCCTTATTAAGCGCTTCGATGGTGGTGTATTCACCAGTGGACTTGATGGCCTGCGCTGCCGTGTCTGCCGGGACAATCCGCACGGAAACCGGAAAGGTCTCACCCGTCTCGGGCCGGTATTCGGCGCTTGCGAGCGGGCTGTTCTTTCGCAGCTGCGTGTATGTCCAGATGAGGCAATAGCCGTTGTCTTCAGCTATCTGCCAGTTAAGCACGGGCACGCCAGGATAGAGGTCCTGAAGTTCTTCCGGTTGCCTGGATGGCATGGCGTCATAAGGGCGGCGCCATGTGTAAGTAGAGTACTGTCCGGCAGGGCCGTCTCCGATGCCGTCTTTGACAATGAGCGGGCCGGGGATTTTGCCGTAGGTGATGGTCACGCGGAGGTTCAGCCCATCCAGCACCACACACTGCGCGGGCTTGATCACCTTGAGCGTGGTGAATCCAGCAATCCCGCAGGTCGCATTTACCGCAGGCACGGTGAAGTCGGCCTTCGGCGTATCATAGGTCCAGGTGACTACCGGGTAGTCGATACTCGCGGCGCCATCTTGCAGCCGGTATTCATATTCGACTTGGTAGCCCACCTTCTGTTGGGCGCTTACTGGCGCCACTTTGCGGTAGCGTCGCGTAACCGTCAGCGTTGGCCCGTTACGCTGCCATTCTTCGTTGATGAAAAGCGCCGACGCCACCAGCGGATGCGGCGAGCCCTGGCTTGGCTTCACATAGTTGTCAGGATTTACGATCGTAAATGTCCACGTGATGTCCGGTGAAGTATCCTCCGCCGGAAAGACCGTCTGCACACCATCCCTCGCCAGCTCGGCCTGCCAGTCGGGAATCTCATTCGGAAACGCCGCCGCAAACGCCCTCAGATCCAGCTGATACGTCAGCGCCCAATTCTGTTTGTGATCGTCGCCCCCGGTGACATACGCATCCACCAGCATCAGGTATTCGCACTTGGGGTGCTTCGCGCCCGGAATACACTTCACCGCCAGCGTGTCACTCGCGTCTTGCGGATAACGTGGATTCGCCTTCGTCACATCCCGCGTCTCCTGCTCCACATACACCCGGTCCCACTGCGTGCCCTTGCTGCTCAATTGCAAAGCAGGTCTGCGCCGCAGCTCCTGCGCTATTTCATAATAAGCATCTGCCATAAAAAATGATTTAGTTTTTAGAGATGAGGAATTTTTTGGGGAGGGAGGGGACCGCTGGTTCCGAAACTGAATGTGTTAAGTGCCCAGACTTGGGAGGGTGTCATGGGAGATTAAAACGCCTTGCGACAATCTGGAGTGCGGTAGGTTCGCTTCGCGGCTTCGCAGGCTACCGCTTTGTGGTTTGAGGAGCTTGCTCCGACGGGCCGGAGCGGCCACGCCCCAGACGATTTTCTTCCCCCCCTAAAACCCCGCACACACCACACTCCCCGCCGCCGCCTGCGGCTGCATCTGCCGCGCAATCGCATGCGCCGCTTCATACTGCCGTTTCAGTTCCCCCAGCGCGCTATCATTCCGGAACAACGGCGAGGCCGTGAACCGCTGCCTGGCGATCGGCAGAAACACCGTATCAATCAAATCCTCCCGTACGGGAATCACCGTTCCCGGATCAGTCGAAGGATCAGCGCAGACATACACATCATCCTCCGTAAAGCGCGGCGAGGAAAGCCGGGCCCGGTAGTGCAGAATCGCCCGGCTCTGCGGCATCGGTCCCAGCCGCAATCGGCTTGAGGCCGGCGCGCTCGTCCCATCATACGCCATGTCATGCCAGTACAGTCGCGGCCCTGGTGAATCCACCGTGCGCCGTCGTGCCGCTGCCATCGTGGCATCGCGCCCATAGTCCTCATTCCGCCAGCAATCATACAGCGCCTGATGGATCTGGCTCAGGTTATGCGCAGGCCGCAATTCATAGTGATCTGCAATGGTTACTGGCCCCATCACTTGCATCACATTCGCGGGCAGCCGTACGCAATCTCCATACACACGCGCAGACACATTCGCGCCAAACCCATCCAGCACCGGATGCAGCAGCGTCACCGTAGTGCCTTCCCTACCCGTGATCTCATTCCATGGCTCATTCCCGATCTGAATCGAGCATCCCAGCATCCAGTCCTGCCAGGTCGGCGCACTCAGCGCAAACGAACTCGCCTCCTGTCCCACACTCGGAATCGTCACCGTCACCGGCGCATGAATCACCGCACTCCGTCTCGCGCGGAACTGCCACGGCGGCCCCAGCGTACTCAGTTCGCTCAGTGCCCCATGCACCGCGCTGAGGCATGCAGGCACCGGATCATCTTCCGCCGCCGCCGCAGGCAGCGTCCGCTGCTCCGCATCCAAAAAACGAAGCAGATCCATCACAGCTTGTCGGACAGTATAAGGCATAATTGATTAAGAGAAAATTGATGTAAATTAGAAGAACTTGAATTAGCCGATGGGGTAAGTGAGTCTCGGGGAAACACCTCAGTCCGACGGACTATATGGAGTGCGGTAGGTTCGCTTCGCGGGTTCCTCCTAATGTCGGGCTTCGCAGCGCAGGCTACCGCTGGGTTGGAGGAGCTTGCTCCGACGGGGTGGGGGAGAGACGCTTTGCAGAAACTTTGAATGTTCAAAGTCGTCTCTCCCGGAAGTTGCTAACTCACTCCTCCTCCTCCTCCCGCGTCTTCCGTATCCACCCCCGTGGCGTGATCGTTATTCCGCTTCCCTTCGTCCCGGCCAGATCCGCCAACACCTTCGGAGCCACCCCCAGCTTCTCCGCCAACGCTGACGCTCGCGTAGCCTTCCCCATACCACCAACAAGCTCCTGCAGCTTCTCCAGCGTCACATCCCCGCCGCTCACTTCAGGTTCAGCCTCATACTCACCCTCTGCCGCAGCTCCAGCCAACGGATCCATCACCTTCACCGGCCTCCGCAACACCGCCAAATTCGTCTCCGGCGGCTCCACAGTCACAATGAGAGGATGCAACAACCGCTGATCCAACGCTTCCCGCGCCAGCGCCAGGCCATCCGCCTCCCACACATTCAAAGGTGCACGGAAGGCATGGCACTGTCGCACCCGGTCCCACTCAAACCGCAGCGTCCGGTTCGTGCGCCCCTGTACACGGAAGGCGAACATGTTGTCCACCCCCTGCAGTAACACACAGATCACCGGCTCACCCGGCTTGCCCAGCGGCAAAAGATTCCTGGAGCTCAGCTCCGCCGGAAGCTGGTTAAATCGTAAAGGTCGTGAAGTCATAAGGATCGATCAGTCGGACGGTAATTGAATTGAATGAATGTTAATTGATTGGAAAAGGACAGGGCTGAAGAATCTGAAGTGTAACCGCATGGAATAGTTAGGGTGAAACAAGATGCTGGGCGCGCTGACCAAGGAGCGGCGGCCTCCGAGCCGCCGAGGCACGGCCCACGAAGCCAATTCCTGCACAAAAGAAATCTCTCCACTACGCCCCCACTAAGCGCCGCGTCCCCAACCCCAAAAGGACGCGGCGCCCTACTGCACTGCTCCAAACTGCTGCGTAACCGCGCAGCGAAACTTGCTACATAACCGGTGGCGAAACTACAGCGTCGGCACTTCCAACCCTGGATGCTGAATGGCCATCTCCATCAGCCCATAACCATGCGTCTTGCCGTCCGTCCGCTTCCGCAAACCGGACCCATGGATGCTCTCAAACCCACGGCCATGCACAAAGTCATAGTCCCGGCTCTGCGTGATCATCGTATCCGTCTGCCCATAGCCGCGCAGGCCTGAACCCTTCCCGAAGAAGAACCCGTAACCAATCGGTGCGCCGTTCGCATTCGCCGGGATGATATACGCCCCCACACTGAAGGTATCCGTATACTTGAAGTCCGGGTCCGTGTTCGCGTTCTCCCCCACACCACCAGGCGCAGGCACACTGTCCCAGGTATCGTCCGTGGCAATGATGTTCCCCAGCGTTGCACTCCCTAGCGTGGAAGTCCCCGCACCATCCGGCGAGAGAATCCCCGTTAGCGTGATCTGATTCCCATTGTTTCCGCTGCCCGTGTAGCGCACAAAGCCGACGCTGTTATCCGGGTTCACGATCCACGCGTAATACACACCGCTGTCCACCGTCGCCGCCTGACCTTCATACCAAAGGTAGTCATACCCGGGGAACCACTCAAAGTAGCGGTGCCGCGTATTGCTCCCGTTTGAGATTAGTTTGCACGCGGCCTGCGCGCTATCCACACCGAAGGCTGTCCCCAGGATCGCCAGCGGCGCCGTGGGATCACCGATCACATCATCCACATCCGGCACGATCACGATGTGCTCGAAGAGCGCAATGTTCATCCAGTCCACTAACCGCCCATTGAATAGCGGATTGTCATCCCCGCGCCCCTGCGCCTGACCCAGCGCATTTTGGTAGCTCGTGGAGTTGCGAATCTCCGTCATCGCCACGTCCGGCATATAAGCCACATAGCGATACACCGGGCTGCCGATCTTGTTCTTCAGCACCGCCATCGGCGAGGCCCCCAGCCGCTGCACCTGCGGCTTCACCACCGTCAGGAAAGACGGAGACATTGTATCCGCGCCTGTCAGTTGATTGCGCGACTTCTTCCCGTTGGGCCGCACCACATTGCCGTTCGCATGCTTGATCAGCATCAGCTTCATATCATACATGCGGCGGCGCCCCAGCTTCACCTTCAGCTTGTTGATGCAGTGCTCATCCAGGTCCGCTCCGGAGGCGAGGAATCGCTTCTCCTTCTTCGTGATCTCATGCGCGTCCCGGTAGTAGTCCAGGATCAGCTCATAGTTCGAATACTTCGCCGTACTCGTCTTGCCCGTCAGTTCCTCCTCACCGCGCACACCTGGACCCGCCAGATCCGACTGCACCGTGAAGATCATCTTGTCCCCGCCGAATTTCGACAGATCCCGTTTCACATAGAAGACCGACTCGGAATCCTCCGCGCCTTCCAGAATCTTGAAGTCGTCATAAGACGCCGCGCCGCTCTCCAGCTTCTTCGCATAGAGCTTGCCCTTCGCATCCGTGGCCGTCGACAACACATCGGCGATCGTCTCCGTCTGCGCATTCGCATTATAAGTTCCTGGCATAATAATTAATTAAGTAAGTGAGTTAGTGTCTCGGTAATGGTTCTGGAATCCTCGCTTAGCTAAGCCGGAGCATCCTCCCGCCGCCGCGCTCGATTCCCTTGGCTGTGACTTTGAATTTGATGGGGAACACCTCCACTCCGCCGCGAAGGATCAAAGTCCTCAACGGCACAGAGCCAGGTCCGCCTTGGTCATCATTGCCTCCCACACTTGCCGCGCATCCTTCAATCCCAGATGGCTTACACGCAGCATCCACAGACTGATCATCGACACGCTTACATTCCCCGGCGAGAGACTGCCCCGAACCCGCCCAGACAGAGGTTTCACACCACCCATCCGCGATTCACCAAAAGGCATGGCATCATTTTTAACACCATTCTCATCGCACGCACGTCCCGCTCAAGCCTCCACGCACCAACTGCCCAATTTTTTACATTCCTTACCATTCATCCTGCCAATACAGCCTTCCAAAACCCAACAAGCAATCACAGTCAATACTTTTCGGACTGCTGAGATGGCCGCAGGCCTTCTCGGCCTCGTCGCCTACTCCCTCACACAATCTCCAATCTCTAGGATCACCCAGCCGGTCCGGTCTGGAGTGCGGAACCTTGCTTCCGCTTTATGGCTGGAGGAGCTTGCTCCGACGTGGCCGGAGCGGCACGTTTCCAGACTCTATCTTATCGAAAAAGGCCGCAAACTATTCCGGAAAGGGGCTCCGTGGGGGCACAAGGGTATAATGAATGAAGGCAATTTGCGTTTAGGTTGGAATTGGAAGCAGGTGCCACCAGTTCCTCGGCATGATGTGTTCAGGGCGGCCATAGGCAAGCCATTAATGGCAGCTCCAAACTGGGCAAAAAAGGCTTGGGAGAAGGTGCGCCATATGCATATTCTGGAGTGAATATGGGATTATGGTATTGGCTCAAGGAAATGTTCGTGTCTCCTCCCATAACTGACACGGAGGCAGCGGTGGAATTGGCACTGGAAATTGACAAATTTCTGGCTGGAGAAGGAGGCGCTTATGATTGGGGAGATGCAATTGACGGGCGTCAGCTTTCAGACATCAAGAATTTTTGTTGGTCTGTTAATGATAACTACCCACCGCACGACGGACTTGGATTTGCTTCGCCGGAGGGATACCTGGTTTTGGCTGATCTGGCTAAAGCGTTGCGTAAATCTCCGACCACTGGACGTGAGTTCATTTGCAGTATAAACAAAAACACCGCAAGTTAGTGCTCGGATATGGGCCTAAATTGACTCATGAGTATCTGGTCTCAGTTTAAAAGTCTGTTTGCACCTCGCCTCATCGACGAGGCGCAAGCTTCCCTGGAACTGGCAGACGAAATCGACAAATTCGTAGTCGGCGTAGATGGTCCTTATGATTGGGATGACGCTCTCGCTGGTCGAGCCATCTCGGACCTCAAAACCTTTTGTTGGTATGTGCATCTCCATTACCCCGCGCCCAATGATGTTGGATACACCTCCGACCAAGGGTTTCAATGCTCTCAGACTTGGCTATCGCCTTGCGCCAGTCACCAGAGGCCGCACGGACTTATACTTCACAATTCAAACCAGCGGAACAGAGTTAGCCGACTAGCGCGGTTCAGAGGAGAGACCCAGTTCCTCTGCTTGAAAGCCATCCCAATAGCCATCCCTGTTTCCTCCATGCCCCGCAAGCGTCCGCGCCGCCCCAACAAAGCTCCCGAAATCTGCCCCGTCTGCGGCGCGGAAGTCCATCCCAATGCCCTGGCCTGCCGAGAGTGCGGCGCCGACCACAACTCCGGCTGGCGCGAGGATGCTCACACCTGCGATGCCCTCGATCTCCCGGACAATGATGGGGAGGACGACTTCAACTATGACGAATTCATCGAGAAGGAATTTGGCTCCAAACCCGGCGCATTAAAGCCCGCTGGACTGCCACTCCATTGGTGGATCACCGGCATCCTCCTTCTTCTCGCCCTCCTTTGGCTCTACCTCGGCTCCGCATTATTCTAGGCCGTCGCATTTCCTAAACGACTGAGGACCAACAAGTCGCACAGATATGCTTCCCATCACGCCAAGCCCACCAAGGTTACAATGACTCCCCGATTCGTGGTAGCGGATGTCTCGTACGCCAACCAAAGCTGCCACGGGCCCGCTGCCGATTCACAGATGGAGGAGTTTGCACCGACGGGGCAGGGCAGGGGAGGATGCCGTCTCGCCCCATCTTAGACGCCCTCCAAACCCAGAATTCACCACCCAACGGCCTTCCTGGATCCCTCTCTTGCCGCCAAAACCCGCATTTTTACTACCTCCACGAATCAAAAACACGCCATTCTCGCCCCAAAACACCACAAATCCTCCCGCCGACGCCCCAAAACCACTCGATTCCGTCCTCGCGCTCCTACCCTTGATGGAGCAAAAACATCGCATCTTAAAAATTTCGTC
Source organism: Phragmitibacter sp. (assembly GCA_965284365.1). Taxonomy (GTDB): domain Bacteria; phylum Verrucomicrobiota; class Verrucomicrobiia; order Verrucomicrobiales; family Verrucomicrobiaceae; genus Phragmitibacter. Next base: position 5,867,294 of record OZ260079.1, on the reverse strand, counting down.
GCCGCGCCTCCCTAGAACCAGGCGGAATCCGGGAGATTCTTCAAAAAAAGTGTGTCAAAGAGTTGACCATTCCCAGTGATGCATTACTATCTCCTCCCGCTCCGAAAACGGCGGGCAAGAAAAGGGAGAAATAGTCCGGTAAAACGGGTTAAGAAACTGGCTCTTGCAGATGATCTTTTGACAACAAAGTAGGCCGGATTTCAGAGATGGAATTAGGTCTTAAAAAATTTAGAAAAAGCTATGTTGTGTACTGCGCTGAAGTGAAGCGCAGGTTACCAACACGGTAACCAGTCAATCTAAAAAAGTTAATGTAATATATGGCTCAGCTGTCTCACAGTTGAGCCCTTTTTCGGAGAGTTTGATTCTGGCTCAGAACGAACGCTGGCGGCGTGGATAAGACATGCAAGTCGAACGGGGCAGTTTGGTAGCAATATTAAATTGTTCAGTGGCGAACGGGTGCGTAACACGTGGATAACATGCCGGGAAGCGAGGGATAGCCCAGGGAAACTTGGATTAATACCTCATGTGGTCGCAAGACTAAAGGCGGGGCAACCTGTCGCTTCCTGATTGGTCCGCGGCCTATCAGCTTGTTGGTGAGGTAAAAGCTCACCAAGGCTACGACGGGTAGCTGGTCTGAGAGGATGACCAGCCACACTGGAACTGAGACACGGTCCAGACACCTACGGGTGGCAGCAGTCGAGAATCTTTCACAATGGGGGCAACCCTGATGGAGCGACGCCGCGTGGAGGATAAGGTCTTCGGATTGTAAACTCCTGTCATGCGAGAGCAAGGTACCTTAGGTAACTCTATGTTATTTGATAGTATCGCAAGAGGAAGAGACGGCTAACTCTGTGCCAGCAGCCGCGGTAATACAGAGGTCTCAAGCGTTGTTCGGAATCACTGGGCGTAAAGGGTGCGTAGGTGGCGTGGAAAGTCAGATGTGAAATCCGGAGGCTCAACCTCCGAATAGCATCCGATACTCCCATGCTAGAGAACTGGAGGGGGATCTGGAATTCTCGGTGTAGCAGTGAAATGCGTAGATATCGAGAGGAACACTAGTGGCGAAGGCGAGATCCTGGACAGTTTCTGACACTGATGCACGAAGGCCAGGGGAGCGAACGGGATTAGATACCCCGGTAGTCCTGGCAGTAAACGGTGCACGTTTGGTGTGGGAGGAATCGACCCCTTCTGTGCCGGAGCTAACGCGTTAAACGTGCCGCCTGGGAAGTACGGTCGCAAGATTAAAACTCAAAGAAATTGACGGGGACCCGCACAAGCGGTGGAGTATGTGGCTTAATTCGATGCAACGCGAAGAACCTTACCTAGGCTTGACATGCACTGTGTCTCTGGTGAAAGCCAGATAGTGTAGCAATACACGCTTTGCACAGGTGCTGCATGGCTGTCGTCAGCTCGTGTCGTGAGATGTTGGGTTAAGTCCCGCAACGAGCGCAACCCCTGTGGTTTGTTGCCACCGGAGCAATCCGAGCACTCGAATCAGACTGCCCAGATCAACTGGGAGGAAGGTGGGGATGACGTCAAGTCCGTATGGCCCTTACGCCTAGGGCTGCACACGTACTACAATGCCCAGCACAATGTGAACCGATACCGCGAGGTGGAGGAAATCTTTAAAACTGGGCTCAGTTCAGATTGCAGGCTGCAACTCGCCTGCATGAAGTTGGAATCGCTAGTAATGGTGCATCAGCTACGGCACCGTGAATACGTTCCCGGGTCTTGTACACACCGCCCGTCACATCATGGAAGCTGGTTTCGCCCGAAGTGCCTGTGCCAACCGTAAGGAAGCAGGGTCCTAAGGCAAGACTGGTGACTGGGATGAAGTCGTAACAAGGTAGCCGTAGGGGAACCTGCGGCTGGATCACCTCCTTTCTATGGAGAATTCCATGCTCGGTATTTTGATACCCATAGCTGGAATAGGTCGATGGTGCTTTTGCGCAAGCTTAAGGACCAGCCAAAACAAGATTAATTCGCGTGAAACAGAACGCGCAGTGCACGATATAGCTTTTACTAGATTTTTTTCCCAGCTAACGGCGGGGGTATAGCTCAGTTGGTAGAGCGCCAGCTTTGCAAGCTGGATGTCAGGAGTTCGAATCTCCTTGCCTCCACAGCTGCCGCTCCATACCCACAACCGGGCCTGTAGCTCAGTTGGTTAGAGCACCGCCTTGATAAGGCGGGGGTCATAGGTTCGAGTCCTATCAGGCCCACCATGCCACCCGTCGATGTTCGCGAAGGAGATTGTTGTTTTATATAATAAAAGGTAGTCGAAAGGCTCTTTGAAAACTGCACACAGCATAGTTAACAATAAAGCATATTTCCTGTTTACAGGAAGATGCGGGTAAATTTTAAGAAATTAAGAACATCTTAGATAAGAGTAATAAGTATTTTAAAGCACATAGTGGATGCCTTGGTACTGGCAGGCGATGAAGGACGTGCTAAGCTGCGATAAGCCTCGGGTAGCGGCAAAGACGCTTTGACCCGGGGATTTCCGAATGGGATAACCTCTAGCGGTTTATACTGCTAAACTTCACATCTGATGTGAAGAGCCACACCTGGGGAAGTGAAACATCTCAGTACCCAGTGGAAAAGAAAGCGAATGCGATTCCGTCAGTAGTGGCGAACGAAAGCGGATCAGCCCAAACCGGAGGTTTACTTCCGGGGTTGTAGGAGCCCGACGTGGTATAGTTCTAGTTAGGTGAAGCTTCAGGAAAGTTGCGCCAGAGAGGGTGAAAGGCCCGTAACCGAAAACTACGAACTAACCTAGGGATTTCCTGAGTAATGCGATACACGTGAAACTTCGCATGAATCTGCGCCGACCATGGCGTAAGGCTAAATACTCGCCAGTGACCGACAGTGAACAAGTACCGCGAGGGAAAGGTGAAAAGCACCGCTGCGAGCGGAGTGAAATAGTACCTGAAACCATGTGCTAACAAGGTGTCAAAGCTCTCTTGTAGAGTGATGGCGTGCCTTTTGCTTAATGAGTCTGCGAGTTAGTTTCAGTGGCAAGCCTAAACCTTTATGGGGTGCAGGCGGAGCGAAAGCGAGTCCGAACAGGGCGAACATAGTTGCTGGAGCTAAACCCGAAGCGGTGGTGATCTACCCTTGGCCAGGCAGAAGCGTTGGTAATACGACGTGAAAGGCCGAACCGGTGAATCTTGAGAAATTCTCGGATGAGCTGAGGGTAGGAGTGAAAGGCTAATCAAACCCCGTAATAGCTGGTTCTCCTCGAAATGTATTTAGGTGCAGCGTCATGTGCTGATTTGGGAGGGTAGAGCACTGAATGAGCTAGGGGGCACACCCGCCTACCAAACTCAATCAAACTCCGAATATCCCAGAATGAAACATGGCAGTAAGACAGTGGGGGATAAGCTTCATTGTCGAAAGGGAAACAACCCAGCTCAGCAGCTAAGGTGCCCAAATACCGCTCAGTGAAAAGGAAGTGAGATTTCTTTGACAGTGAGGATGTTGGCTTAGAAGCAGCCACCATTTAAACAGTGCGTAATAGCTGACTCATCGAGAGATCTTGCGCCGAAAATGATTGGCGATAAGCGGTATACCGAAGCTCTGGATACGTGTAGCAATACACGCATGGTAGAGGAGCGTTCTCAACAGCATCGAAGCCCGAAGGCGACTGACGGTGGAGCGTTGAGAAGTGAGGATGCAGACATAAGTAACGACAAGGGCAGTGAAATCCTGCCCCGCCGTAAACCCAAGGTTTCCTGGGCAACGATGTTCGTCCCAGGGTTAGCCGGAACCTAAGCCACAGCCTAACGGCGTATGGCGATGGACAGCAGTTTAAAATTACTGCGCTACTAATGATTAAGCTGCGAGTATCGCGGTGAATCCACAAACAGACCTTATTGACTTGGCAGGAAGGGCTTCGGCCTGACCGCGTTTGTTGAGGATCCGCCAAGAAAAGACTTGTAGTGTTCCCATAAGTATCCGTACCGCAAACCGACACAGGTGGGTGGGTAGAATATACCAAGGCGTAAGAGTGAACCCTCGTTAAGGAACTCTGCAATCTAGTCCCGTAACTTCGGAAGAAGGGATGCCCATCGCAAGATGGGCCGCAGTGAAAGGGGTCAACCGACTGTTTATCAAAAACACAGCATTGTGCTAAGACGAAAGTCCAAGTATACGATGTGACACGTGACCAATGCGGAAAGATTAAGGCAAGGGGTTAGCCGCAAGGCGAAGCTCTGAACCCAAGTCCCCGTGAATGTCGGCCGTAACTATAACGGTCCTAAGGTAGCGAAATTCCTTGTCGGGTAAGTTCCGACCTGCACGAATCGTGTAACGAGTTGACCGCTGTCTCAACGAGGCGCTCAGTGAATTTGTAGTGGCGGTGAAGATGCCGCCTACCCGCAGAAGGACGGAAAGACCCTATGCACCTTAACTGTAAGCTGTCACTGATTCGCTGATTTCAATGCTCAGAGTAAGTGGGAGGCTTTGAAGCCTGACTTTCGGGTCAGGCAGAGCCAAAAGTGAGACACCACCCTTTGGTATTGGCGAATCTAACCGAGCAATCGGGACCATGTCAGCCGGTCAGTTTTACTGGGGCGGTATCCTCCCAAAGAGTAACGGAGGAGCGCGAAGGTTGGCTCAGCGCGGTTGGTAATCGCGTGTTGAGTGTACAGGCATAAGCCAGCCTAACTGTGAGACCAACAAGTCGAACAGATACGAAAGTAGGCCTGAGTGATCCGGCGGTTTAATATGGAATTGCCGTCGCTTAACGGACAAAAGGTACGCTAGGGATAACAGGCTGATTTCATCCAAGAGTTCATATCGACGATGAAGTTTGGCACCTCGATGTCGGCTCGTCGCATCCTGGGGCTGGAGAAGGTCCCAAGGGTCCGGCTGTTCGCCGGTTAAAGCGGCACGCGAGCTGGGTTCAGAACGTCGCGAGACAGTTCGGTCCTCTATCCTCTGTGGGCGCAGGAAAATTGAGGGGTTTACTTCCTAGTACGAGAGGACCGGAAGTAACGCACCGCTGGTGTTCCAGTTGTCACGTCAGTGGCACCGCTGGGCAGCTATGTGCGGAAGGGATAAGCGCTGAAAGCATCTAAGCGCCAAGCCCATCCCAAGATGAGTTTTCCCAATCAGGATCGTGAAAGACTATCACGTATCATAGGATGCGGGTGCAAGCAGGGTAACCTGTTCAGCTTAGCATTACTAATCATCCGATCGATTTAATATTCTTACTATTGATGGTTATACCCATCTTATTGTTAATGACCGCTTGTGTGCAGTTTTCAGAGAGCCAATCTCAATGTCAGCCCCCTGACTTGAGCTTGACCTCCGGCTACCAATCAGGTTCAGGCACCAAAACAAAATAGCCTCCAGACGTATTGCGAATCCTACACAGGTTCCCAAAGGTCTGGTGTCTATGATAGAAATGGCCCCACTCGTTCCCATCCCGAACACGACCGTGAAACGTTTCTATGCCGATGATAGTGCGGCGATAGGCCGTGTGAAAGTAGGTTGCTGCCAGAACCCCCTTTCTAACTAATAAAAACCCCACCCTCAGCAATGACGGTGGGGTTTTTTGTGCTTGTGGGAAAGGGCCTGACCTTGGCCAATGCCCAGGACCTCGCCCGAGACATAAGCCATATAGGTCATATTAGTCCTATAGGACCTATGTATGTCTACTCTGCGGATGCTGCAAACCCCTGTCAGATTTCACTTGCCCCGGCGTAGTGATTACATGCTCACCCGCCGTCGCTTTCTCACCCATACCAGCGCCGCCCTCGCGCTCTCCGGATTTCCCGCAATCGTAAGAGGCCGCAGCCCCAACCAGCGCATCAACATCGCTTTCATCGGCGTCGGCGGCCGTGGCTTCTCTAATCTTAACGAACTCGCAGGCGGTCATAAAGAGGTCGTCAACGTCGCCGCCATCTGCGACGTTGATACCCGGGCTCTCGACAAAGCCTCGCAGCTTTTCCCGCAAGCCGCCAAATATCGCGACTTCCGCAAGCTCTATGAAAAAGTGTCCGGGATCGACGCCGTGGTTGTCTCCACCACCGAGCATACCCACGCCCTCGCTACTCTCCCAGCCCTGCGCCTGAAAAAGCCGGTTTATTGCGAGAAACCTCTGACGCATCATGTCTCTGAGGCCCAGCGCATCATCGAAGCCACCAAAGCCGCCGGGGTTCCCACCCAGATGGGAACGCAAATCCACGGCAAACCAAATTATCGCCGCGTCGTAGAGCTAATCCAGAGCGGCGCCATTGGCCCCGTCCACGAAGCCCACGTCTGGGTGTCTCGCGCCTGGGGTTTGCAGAGCGAAGCTGACGCCAAACTCCACAAGGACATCGTTTACGTCGCCCAGCGCCCCGCCGAGGCAAGCCCGGTGCCCGCCTATCTCGATTGGGATCTCTGGATTGGCCCCGCGCCCCATCGCCCTTTTAACGAAGTCTATTTCCCCGGCCCCAAATGGTATCGCTGGTGGGATTTTGGCAACGGCACCATGTCAGATCTCGGCAGCCATTGGAATGACCTGCCCTGGTGGGCCTTGCAGCTGGACAGCCCCCTCAGCATCGAAGCCACCTCACCCATGGGGCCGGCCCATCCGGAAATCGCCCCCGCCACCCTCACTGCCAGGTACGAATACGGCGCACGCGGCACATTGCCCCCGGTCACCGTCACTTGGCACCAGGGTGCCAGCAAACCCGCCATCTGGCAGAACACCCCCGAACTGCAAAAGTGGCCCAACGGCGTCCTTTTCATCGGCAGCAAAGGCATGCTCGTCTCCAGCTACGACAAATACCAGCTACTGCCTGAAAAAGACTTCGTGGGCTTCACCCCACCGGCACCCACCATTCCGGACTCACCCGGTCAGCACGCCCAGTGGCTGAATGCCATCCTCGACGGCACCCCCACGGACAGTCCCTTCGATACCTACTCCGGCCCGCTCACCATCGCCAACCACCTGGGCAACGTTGCCTACCGCATCGGCGAGAAAATTCACTGGAACGCGCAAACACTGCAAGCCCGCGAAGCCTCCGCCGCCCCATTCCTCCACCGCGAATCCCGCGCTGGCTGGGCTCTGGACTAAGACGATAGGGGATTATAAACCGATTCCGTCCAGCTACGGCGCACCCTTCCCAGCACGTTTCAACCGTGCCGCCGCCTGATCTGCGGTTATACCCATCGCGGGAACTTCAAAATCCAGCGTATCGCCATTGGCTTTGAAGCCATGGCCGTCCACATCCACGTAGATCGGGTTGTTGTAGCAGCAGGGACTCATCGCCGCCTGACTGCTCGTGCCGTAGCCTCCGGCCAGATTGCTGTTTTCGCCGATGGCGACCACAATGAGATGCGCATCCTGTTCCAGAGGAACTTTGATGCTTTCCTCAAATTTCACCGCCCCATCCTTAAACATCGCTGGATGCGTTGCCTTCGTAAAATTGAGAGCAGGCTCCTGCCGCCCGTTGACCAACACCTGAACGCGGTCAATCCCGATCCAGTCCGTGCCCTGCACCTTCACACGCAGCGTCGTTCCGCCATTGCCACGCACATCATCGCCCGGCCCGTGGCCATCGGGGGTGGCCACCGTCATGAATGGTCCATTCGTGATCAGCATGTGGCCAGCTTTGGCATGAGGCGAAAGTTCGCTCCAGTCCAGCTCTTTGGGTTTATCCGTTGTGCTGGGCAGATAGACGTGCCAGCCGCCCACGCCATTCCCATAAACGGTATGCGCGTCTGCCACACCGACCGCGACAAGGCGATGCCCCTGATTCAGCAACTGCAGCCAGATGAACTCCCGCACTGGATTTGCCTTCGCGGCAATCGCGCCTTTGGGCCGGCTGATCTTGAACGGCGCGCCTTCCAGGATGGCTGCACTATTCCCATTTTGGGTTTCAATGCCGTCAATCATCTCACCGACGCCTACAAAGCCGCCATCGGCCAGGCCATCGCTATCACGATCCACAAACATGTTCGAGAGGCTCGGATGATTGAACTGTATCCACCGCGTGGGATCTTCACCCTGGGTACGGCGCAAGGTTAAAGCCGTGATGCGGGGATCATCATTCCACTGCGGCGCACCTCCATCCTGCAGATAAGGCTCAGGCTTGAAGGGAAAGGCGTTGATGTGCTGCCGTGAGCCCGTGAGCTCGATGCCGGGAATGGTATTCAGATAGTCCCCGAGCCCCAGCTTGTCGATGTGCGGACGCCAGTCATAAAAGCGATTGTGCTCCGTGGTGGGCGCCCACTCGATCATCTCTGCTGCTAGATTGATGATGCGGTCAGGCGTGCCGCAGATGTTGTCACCGCTTTGTGTGCTGTGATTGTGAAAGTCAGAGCTAATCCAGCCTTTGCTGTCCACCACGCGATTGAGCACGCCTTCCACTACAACTTCCGTCCCCGGCGCTACTGAAACCTCCTGCTGGATGCTGCTGCACTCACTGCCACGTACCACGCGTACCCGGTATTTCCCCGGCGGCAACTGCACCGTGAAGGCCCCCTTCTCGCTATGGTATTGATCGCGGCAACCATGCGCGCGCATCACGGGGCCAAGATCCGGAGCAGGCGTGCCGTCCAGCCCTTCGAACATCGCTTTGCAAGGCGTGTCGCGGCCCTGATCATCCTTGATGGCAAACCGGACCCGCGCCGCCTCCGCCATCTCCAGAGCCACCGTCGTAGTCTCGCCCGCCGTAATGGTCACCGATTGGCGCAACTCCGCCCGGCCCAAATCAGAAGCGACAAGTTCAAACGTCCCCGGCGCCACCTTCACCTGAAACGCGCCCGTCTCATCTGGACGAATATCGACGGATTTGTCCCCGAGAGGAATGGCCACCACACCCCGCACGACCGGCTTGCCACCAGACAATAGCTTGCCGCTCAGGACGCCCAGCTTTTCGCCCTTCGCCGCCAGAGCTTCGCCTGCCGCTTCTGCCGGTGAGCGCCCCACCGCCAGGAATCGTTCCACGACCACTTCCTTGCCAGGTGCGATCGTTAAATCATCGCTCAACTTTTCCGCGCCGGTTATCTTCAGCACCGTTTGCGCATAGCCGCACTTGTCGTCCGGATCCACCGCATCCACCCAAAAGATACCACCGCTATCGCCCGTTTTCTCGAACCGAGTGAAATCCACCTTGGACCGCACGGTCCGTGGTTCATCAGACTCATTGCGCAAAGTCGTGGTCGTGTAGATGCCGTGCACCCCGTCCTGCACGCGATACACATTGCGGCGGAAGACGCCCTTGTTCCTGGCCGCCGTGGTCACCACCTCCACCGCCGCGCTGTTGGGAGCCTTGGTGTCCACAGCCTTCACATAGCTCACCGGGCCATGACCCGCCGGACTATAACAGATCATCTGGTCATTGTTCGCGCCGCGCAGCGTCAGATCATACAGGCAGCCCGGCGTCACCCCGTCCTCCCCATAAAACGTGCTCATGTTCGCCCGGCGCTGCGGCGCATTATGAGAAATCACCGCCTCCACCTTGTCGCTCCGCAAAACAAAATCTCCCAGGATGCCATCCGCCTCCTTGCCCTTGGGCAATTCCGTCTCCCGGCCCAGTGCCGCCTCAAACACCTCCGCCGCAGGAAGTGACGAAGCACTCAGGATGAATGCGAAAGCGAGGACAATCGGACATTTCTTCTTCATGGTCAGAACACAGGACGTTCATTCCTCGCCAACAATTTCGGGCTTTCACCAGAAATCTTTTGTCTTTTCCGTCAGATCGCGTGCAGGGTTTCATCAAATAAATTGTTCCTATAGCGGAATTGGCTGCGCAGTCTGATGCGGTGGACTAATTAATCTGGCTCCGCGTTCTTCCGTAGAGGCGGTGGGTTCTGAACCCCTAGTCTCTTAAGCAGCGAATCGTCCTCAATGTTGTACAGTTCGGGACAAGGAATGAGTGGATCAATGTGATTGAGCAGCAACTGCCCTAGCCTGAGATCCGGATATCGAGCCCAGACCTCACCTAAAAGTTGTAGAGTCTGTGGAATGCGATCAGGGTCACGTGGGGTCATAAATTCAGAGAGAAGCAGAAGGCAACCTAATCAGCGGCCGATCTTGTGATAGGCTGATGGGAGACCACTAGAGCGAATGGTTAGTCGCTTCGGTCATTTGGATTTGGGCGTCGTGGGTGGAAAGAACTGAGAACGCAACGCTGTCTGAAGTTCGGGCGACTCCGCTGCACGCCACTCGGCACGATGCGAGTCGAGCCAGAGCCGAAGAAGCTCGAAGGCGCGCTCGTCGGTAATGAGGTGTAGGCGCTCCGCCTCGAGTAATACGTAATCTGTCTTGGGTGCCTTGAAAGCTCCGCGCTCGAAACGGCGCTTGGGTAGCTTGGAGAGGTGTGTCCAGAGTATGAACTGCGCGCTCTCGGGCAGTTCAAGCTGCGCCTCGTTGGATGCGCCGGTGCGCTCGACGAAGACGCGCGTGACTACGGTGCCGTTCTGCGTGCCGGCGGTGTCGGTGCGGACACGCCACTCTCCGATGCGTGCGTCGATAGACTCGTCAAAGCCCGCAAGGCAAGTGACGGTCGAGAAGAGTAAGGCCAGAAATGCTCGGTTCACAGGACACGCATAGAAGCGCCTAACGACCCCAAGCTCAGCGACTGCGGAGCGCGGCGCGCTGGCTGCGGCAAGGCTGCGGGGGCAGGAGGGGCGCAGGCGGCGGGACGGTCGGCAGCAGCCAGCGTGACGCGCGGAGCAGTTCGCTGCAGCGCATGGTTCGGCGACGTGGGTTGCGACATTCAGAGGTTATGATTGGAGGTGCTTCGGGAGGACGAGCCTCAGTTCCATTGCGGCTTTAAGGACAAGTCGTTCACTAGAATCATGGGCGATGACACCCTCGAAAAACGCCTGGTTGGACGCACGCTCGCTCTCGGAAACAAGGTGCATATAGCTCTTGTTCAGGTCGGAGAGGCGGGGCGTTCTGGTTCGATCATCGTAGTCGGATAGCTGGCCACCCTCACGGCTAAACACAACGACAAAGAATGCGTTGTCGCCGGGCTCGAAGGATAAGGAAACTTGATGGCGAACTGCCGTAAAACTGACGCGGTAGAAGCGTCCGCTAATCGAAGGCGCGTCCATACGAAAGCCCAGCTCGCTCAGAAATGGAAGGAACGCTTCGGTGGTCAAACGCAGATAGTCTTGGCCATCCATATTGGAGAGAGATGTGCGAAGTCGCCTAACTAGTGGTTCGCAAACACGTTTGTCAATTTGTCCAGCTGCGCTATAGCCGAGAACTTTGTCGAATAACAACGGCATTTGCGCGGCCAAGGCTCATTTTGCCAAATCTTCACCGACTTTCGCGGCCAGGAGCTTATAGCCTTCAGCCGAAAGATGGAGTCCATCCTCGACAAAACACTCTCGCCGCAGCTGCCCCTTCGAATCGGTCATCAGATCGAAAACGTCGATGTAGCGGAGATGCGCTTTCCCTTTGATGTAGTTAGCGATGAGCGAGTCCAGCGCCTTCTGTTCGTCTGCCTGTTTCGCGCGCGCGATGCTGGCGATGTTGGAAATAAAAATGATATCGGTGTCAGGCAATTTCGAGTGCACGGTCGTTACAAACTCCTTGAAGTCGCCGAAGGCTTCATCAACCGACCGAGTTCCGGTCCAGAGCTCGTTGCCGCCTGCACGGAAGTAGATCGCCCGCGGTGAGTAAGGAAAGATAATGCGGGGCGCAAAATGGGTCGCCTCCCTGATCTCGGAACCGCCAAAGCCACGATTGATCACCTGAAACCGGGGGAAATCCTGCGTGAGCGTAGCCCAGCGGCGGATGTGAGAAGCACCAGTGAAAAGTATCGACCCCTTGGGTGGGGGAGTGATCCGGTCGCTTTCCTCGAAGGCGGAGATTTGCTTTTCAAACCGGTTGAAGTCGTGCGCCGTATCGACACCAGGAGCAAAGCTCCAGGAGAAAATGAGCATGAAAGCGAAGAATACGGATGATGCGTGATGTCTCATGTGAATGTTTTAGAGATCGATGTTAGCACTTCGACGATACCAACGCCCCTCACAGAACTGTTCTCTCCACCAGCCACCAACCGCCCGCCACAATGACCGCGATGGACACAACCTTCGTCACATGACGTTCCACCAGTTTGATCTTCCTCAATTGCCACAACACAGCAAGAAACACCGCAGCCACGGCGAGTTGCCCCGCTTCTACACCGAGATTGAAAGAAAGCAGTCCCGCAAACATCGCGCCTGCCGTCGAGCCCAGTCCCGCTTCTCGCAGCGCCCCAGCCAATCCAAATCCGTGGATGAGTCCAAAGACAAACGCCAGTCCGCAGCGCAGCTTCACACCTCGCTGCTTCCGGAAATTCTCCACTCCCACAAAGACAATGGAAGCCGCGATGATCGGTTCCACGATGGGCGCAGGCATAGTAGCAATATCCAATGCGGCTAGCGCCAGCGTCACAGAGTGCGCCAGCGTGAAACTCGTGATGATCGCAATCACGCCGCCGATCCTGCGCGAGACGACCAACAACCCGCAGAGAAACAGCAGATGATCCGGACCCGCCAGGATGTGATGCACACCCATCTGAAAGTATTCCAGAAACGAGGGGTGGGGTGGGGGAGCGGCCATAGTAGCGGCGCCGGCTGGCCCCTGAGACTTCGCCAGACTGAACGCCGCCGTCGCATCGCCCTGCCGGATGATGTGCGATCCGTAGAGACGGTCCTTCTCATCCATGACCACAAGTGAAGAGAAACCCGCCGCCGGCAGATGCCGCGCAAAGTGCGCATGAACGCGAGAAGCATCACTGGACGGAAGGGGATAGATAACGAGGAACGTCGTTTCAGTTTCGTTCGTCGACGTGAGCACCTTCTCCGGCGCGAGCTTTACACCCGCGACCTCGATTTCAAACAAGCGCAACGCAAAGTCGAGGGGCAGGGGAGTGCCCCCATCAGCGGCACCGGTCGTCGGTGACGCGGTAGTCGTAGTCCCAGGCGCAGGAACCACACTGTCCCCCAGCAATGCCGCCGCCAGCCCACTTCCCGTGACCAGTGACGCTTCGAGCCCTCGCTCCGTCACGAGTATGAGCGCATTGCTCTCAAAAGGCTCATGCGCCTGCACACACACACAGGCAGACGCTGCTAAGAGTTGGCCCACCAGCAGCAAAATGCACCACCAGCCAGACAGAGCAGGCGGCACACTGTATATTTCGCTCCTGTTGGCATGCATGCGAGCCACCACCATGACCTATCTTTCCGGATGAAATCAATGCAATTCACCTGCACTGTATCGCTTAAGACCAATGCTTGATCTGGCCTGCGCTCATGCCCGCAATTACGGCACGGACTGCGGTGTCGGTTCACGTCGAGGCTGACCACCCACTCGCACCCAGTTTTTATTGAGGGGAATGAACTTACGCCAGCGCTTCTTGAACCTGTCGGGGATGTTTGTCCTGTCTTTGACCCACAAATAGGCCGCACGATAAGTTGGAGGTGAGCTTGGGTAGTGAACTTCAATCCCGTCTATGGCGTCCTCGGCGCTTACATCTGCAAATTCGGGAGATTCGAGCAGAATATTGTATAGCACCAGATACGGAAACTCAGCTCCGAGGATGCTCACGCGCCCCAGCTTCTGCGTCTCACGTTCGGATGACGGCAACTCTTGGACTTTTTGTATCAGTGCTTCAAGGTCGTTCTGCCGCAAATAGAAAAACTGCCGCTGCAGTTCCGCACCAAAGGCGAACAGCATGAAGAATATGGCCCACAGGACGAACACTCCCGGTCCAAACCTCTTTCGACCTTCTCGCATGCAGAGCAGCGCGATGATCAAAGCCAAATGGATGACTAAAAAGCCGAAAAACAGCAACCCTGTGATCCATCCCAGGTTCCACGCCGAGACCAGATAGCCAGCGATCGAACACAGCCCAAAGACGTGAAGAATATTCAGCTTGTTGATCATCGAATGACTGCTCATAGCATGCTGGTTCGTCTCCAAAGAATCAATGCAAAAACTGCAAGTGACCTACCGTCCAGCCCCACCCAACTCTGAAAGCGCCCTACGTATCAACGTATCTAATGCAGCCTTGTCATACAAAAACTCCCCGCCACCCGGCGCATACATCGCCAATGCATGCTGAAGATCACCGACCAGCGTTGCATGCTCCCCTTCGGCATAGTCATCCAAATCACCCTCAAGCACTCCTGCGGCAGGCTTCGACCAATCATTCTTGGACAAGAAGTCATTCAGCCGATCCTCAAGCATCTTCACCTTATGACTGCCTTCTGCATTGAGGGGCTTCATGTCGGCCCCTGCCATCAAATATTGACGACTCCTTCGTCTACGAAGGATCGCCGATATTTTATGCAGCCAATGCTCCAGAACGGCAAAGACAATAACGGTGGTGAAGGTAACACCTATCGCCCACAAACTTTCAAAGATATAGGAGCCTCCTGGAAGTGGCACGACCCATGCCGTAATCGTACAAACGATTGCGGTCACGCAGACGAGGGCAAACCAGAAGTAACAGCCTTTATCCAGATTCATTTATTTTCTCGATTGATTTTTTCGTATTGGTCTCATGCCCAATCTATCGCCTTGTCTGTATAGGGTTGAGTGATCTTTCTAAGTGGTTCTCCGACCGCGTACCGACCAGCTAATGCGAGAGGACTTACGCGTTTTGCATCCCATCCCGACCCTTTTCCGCGCTGACCCAGAAGTCGAGTTCCTCCGAACCACCGAATGAACCGGCCATGTTGTCGGAGTGCTCGCTCGTGGACGCCTGCTCGCCAAGCCCATACCCAATCGCTGCTACTTACCCATCAAAGCCAATACGAGGCAGGTGACCGCAAACCCCACAAGACTCGCGGCCATTGCCAAGGAGAAAATAAAGAGTTCCGACGTCTCCTTTGGCAGCATATAGTTTGCCACGATTGTGGTAACCAATGATGACAACGCTGTCGCTATGGTTAAAATCAAGACATAGGGAGGACTGGGCTGCATGTTAACCTCCTACGAGTTGATCTTAAAGATAAGAGCCCTTTTCTGCAAGTCTTAACGTCAAAGCCCCGACGGCAATAGGAATACCTGAGAGAATTTCCGGTGTTGTGGCAAATTACACCGGGTGTTCAGCCATCCGTTGTTTATTTTCCCCATTCACTGCGCCAAGATGTATCGATCCGTGCCATCAGGGCTTATGATCAAGCCATCGAGAATCAATTACAGCTTCTCTCCTAGGTCACGATGCCAGAATGCCGACCATGGCACGAGTCTCCAACCCGATTACGCTCGCGTCTTCCGGTATACCACTCCCGCTCGCCCCCTGGTTATTAAGATTACCTCACCTGTCGATGCACAGACGTCGACAAAGATAATTCCGGTTCCGCGTTCACACCACATGCTCACGGAATAGACGCTAAGTCGCTCTCCCACGGAAATCAATTCAGACCACAATAGACCACGTTGCAGACATTCACGGTGCGCAATTTCCAGCGCCTCCCGCTTGCTGATTGCCGCAGGCGGAAGGCGCAGAAGAACTCTCAACCATCTTAAGAACATAATTTTAACGTTTGCCTGCGTTCCAGGCAGCATTCACGCCACCTGTAAGGCCACCGACATATGCCGCAGCCTCCGCAGCCAAGCGTTTACCATTGATTCCATAATCCATTTCCAAAGGAAACTTAAATCCTTTTATTAAATTTTTTGTTGCAATGCTTTGTGCCAGCGCTTCTTCAAGATATCTGACTAAGTGGGAGTTATTATAAGCCTTTTCGCCTTTGGTGGCTCGCCAGCGATTGAGTGCACTAGTATCGCGCGGGCTGAAAAAGCGATGGACACCTTCGTGACGTACTGTTTCAACGAGTTCTTTGCCGATAGTGCCGGGTTTAACTAGGATATTACCAAAAGCATCGGTGACGCCGGCTTTTCCCCCTGTCTCACCATAGTCCCAGGGGATTCGAGACTCCCAAGAGTTGGGTTTGAAGCCGCCCGGCGGATTTGCCTTTGATCCTCTTCCAGGCAACCTGGAGAATCGTACCCCTGGGCCAGACATGGATGGGTTAACCGCAACTTGGCCGGCAGCTTTTTCAGCCGCACCCATGAATTTGGCAGCCCCTTTGACGCCCACTTTCAATGCACCAGGTCCCAATAACTCGGTAGCAAGAGATGCGGCACCCACCCCGCGATTCGTCCACTTCGCCCCGTCCGTATTCGGCCTCTGCTGCTGGATCTGAAACTCCCTCAGCCGCGCTTTATCTCCCTCACTGACCTTGTCGCCTTTATCCAGGCGCTTTTGGATGGACTCTGCCTGTTGCTCTTTGTCCATGGCGGCCAGCCCACCCACAAACGGCAGCTTCTGCACCCAAAAATCCTTGTCGCTCACCAACTCCTTCGCACCCCTCGGCAGTTTCCGGGAAGCCTCATCCCGGATGCCTTCCTTGATCGCTTTGCGGGTCTCGTCATTGAAACCATAGCCATCGAGCATCTCGTTCACTTTCTTTTCACTCGCCTCGATGCCCTGCTTCCACTCCGGCCTGTGTTCCGGCAGGATGCCAGACTCTCTCTCGGAAGGGGCGCTTTCTACTTTGTAACCTTTCTTCTGAGCGATTTGATTGCGATGCGCCTGGGAGAAGCGCCCCCCTTGTGGTTTCCCTTCGGAAAAGTCATACTCATAGCGCACCGTTCCATCCGGTGACGTGAACTTAAATCGCGTTAAGTCAGCTCGTCTCTCCGCCTCCCGGAATTCCTTGGTTAGCCTGGGATCCGCTCCTTCTTTTCCGGCGCCCTTCTCAGCCTGAGGGCCCAGCGCGATTGACCTGCCTTTGTCGATCGCCTCACGTTGCCGCGCTCTTTCCTTCGCCCTTTCCTGATAAACCTCCACACCATTACCTTTGCCTGCCGCATTGTAGAGGTCTTTGAGTTGCTGGCTGGAAATGACGCCCTCCTCAAAGTCTGTCAGAGCCTTCTCCAGATCGGCGGAGGGATCGATGAGCTTTCTCGGGATCTGCCCATTTTGTCGAATCGCCCCCGTCCTTTCCGCATAGCTCTTCCGCGCTTCCTCACGCCGTTGTTCCAGAGCTTTCTGAGCTTCGGCAGCAGTGTTGCTGTTAGGTTGCGGCATCATCCCGCCAAAACCTCCCATGAAGCCGCCGTTGGCCATCGGATGGCGGCTTCCATTAATGGCATCATCAACACCTCGCGCCTTTTTGACTTCTTCATTCGGCATATACACCGGTGCGTCACCTGCCTCCTGCATCGCCCGATTCAGATCAGTGGCATCCTTGGCCTCAAAGCTGATCGGTTTCTGCGTCTGTTCCCGACTGCCCCCAGATGGCTGTTGCGGGCTGACCGGCCCACTGGCTGATGGTTGCGGCTGAGTCGCAGACGTTTGGGAGGGAAGCCGCACATACTTGCCAGGCTCCTCCGCAGCGGAGTCAACAACACTGCTTTTGACCGCTCGCAAGGGAACCATGGCTGGCTGCTGCACAGAGGCCTTCTCCCGCTTCAGTCCCATCACAGGCTCAGGATGGTCCATGAAAGGTTCGTATTCCTTCATCCTCTCTTTTGCGATGTCGGAGAGAGTCGGCATTCTGTTCAATTCCTCCTGCACCTGCTGCGAGTTCTCGTCCCAGCCCAAACCAGCATTCCGAGGCGGGTTGGTATCATCCCCGATTTCACCTGCCATGGAGAGTTTTTTCAATGAGGGGTCAAACCCATCTTTTCTGATCACCATGCCTTTACTAACGCCCACCCCCCTTCGGTTGGGATCCTCCCGGAACAAGGCATCCTGGATAACATATTTGGACGGGTCTAACTGATTCAAAGGTGGCAACGACTGATTTGGGACCTGGGGTTTGCCAAGTCTACGCATCCACCGCTCAAAGGCTGCCGCCTGCCGTGGGAAAGCGGGGCCGCTGCGACGGCGCCTGCCAAGTCCAAGTCCACGTCCACCCACGAATGGCGGCGTTGGATGGTTAGGTGCACCAGTCCACGGACCGAAGCTGGTCTGGCCGGGCGGCGAGTCAAATCTCCCGCCACCCAGTCTGACTGGCCCAACGGAAGGTCCTGGAAATCGATTAGATCCAGGAGATTTAAATGCTCTCCTTAAATCCTCTGCAGTCGCCCCTTTGGGCAACCCAGAGAAGCCAGGATCGAACACTCTATTTTCCCAGTTGGAAGGAGTGGCGGAAAATCCTGGGTCTATGTCTCGTGGGTTAAATGCGCGGAAGGATCCACTGAATCCTCGGTCCACTCTACTCTGACCTGGAAGTCCCACCGCATCATACAACGGCCTCTTCCCATAGGGTGAGGGCTCTCTCGTATATGGATTATGCTTCTTCTCCATTGCGCGAAGATCGCTATTTGCCCAAGGATTTTGCTGCTTGCCTTGCTTGAAAGTGCCACCGTAAGCCTGACTTTCTTGATACGGGATTCTGACGCTCGGCATCGGCTTCACCACTGAAGGTCCGGCAGCCTCCGCGAAAGCGTTCCCAACAGCAATTCCCAAACTACCTCCAGATGATGGTTGCTGTGGTTTGGTGAAGAAACGGCTGATCTGCGGTGGCCGCGCTGTTGAAGAGGTGGATCCAGCAGGAGCAGGGGAGGTAGCTTGGGCGAAAGCCTCACCCATCGTAGGTTGCACTGGGGTGGGCTTGTTCCTCCGCTGTTCCTCTCTTTGCAAATCCGACAAGCTCCCGCCGAATTTACGCACCGGCGGGGCGCTAGTGACACCAGGCCTTGGCAAGGAAGGTAGCGGTTTAAAGGGAGAGGGTGGGGCGCCTGCGATGCCGGGCCTTGGCCACGACCGCTGGGGCTTAAAAGTTGAAAATGAATTCTGGGATAACATGATCAAGTTGTTAGGTTAAGTTGAAAAAATTATTGAAAGGTTATGGCCGTGAGACTCTCACAGGCGCCGTGCCGCGCGTTCCCGCTGCCGAATGCCGTGCAGCACCGCATCCACTTGGCTCTCATCCATGCCATCGAGCGCGGCCAGAGCCTCCGTCACGCTCATCATGGAGGTGCCGTTTGACGCCGGGCCCTCCAGCGCCCCACGCACCCTGCCACCCGATGCAGGAGCTTGTGGGAATCGTGTCCCGGCAGCAGACCTCCGGTTGTCAGCATGAGACTCATGATGCGTTTGCAACGAACCCATCACGCGGTGAGCCAGATGAATCGGCCAGTCCGGCGACTCCAGGACGGGATCATGCCGGTACTGCGCTAGATCATGGGCATCACTCAGGGCCCTCATGAACACAGGCGACTCCATCTCCTCGGCATATTGACTATGAACAGCTTCCAGGCAGGCCTGCTCTCTGGCCGCATAGTGTTCCGCCCACGCCTGTTGTTGCGCCCGGATCACCTCCGCGTCACGCAGTTGCAGTTTCGCCTCCAGCAATTCATTGTTCAGGCGAACGAGGTTAACGGTATCGTATTGTTGCGCTGCCTCCTGCTGCTCCGTTTCCAGTTGCGAAATATGCGCCTGCAAATTCGCCATCGCCTGCCCTACTTCATCCACCGATGGCTCATCTTGGTAATATGCGACCGCATCATCGCTTCCTTCGCTATCGCTATCTGCGTCTACGCCATCGTCCTGCCCCTCATCACCGGAAAACATCGCCGCCTGCGCCTCTGCCAGATTCGCGAAATGCCCCTGCTTCACCGCCTGAATCATCTCTGCCACCGCCCGCTGATCTTGCACACTCAGGCCGCGCAGAGAGATGCGCTCAATGCCCCTCACTTGCTCCAAAGCAGGACCGTGGTCGTGCGCCCCTTCCTCATCATCCGCGCCCGCATCACCACCACCATGCATGATCCTGGTCACTGCCTCAGGGTCACCCGCCGCCAGCGCTTCAATATCCCGCGTCGTCAGCCGTTCTGCCGCTGCATCGGGAATGCGCGACAGCACCTCGTCCAAGGTCATGCCGTGCCCATCACCACGCATTCTATCTTCTGTAAGCCCCTCCGAGCCCTCGCCAGACTGAAGGCCGGCATCATTCTCGCTACCGAGATCGGGTGAATTCACCGAATCATGAACAGCGGCAGTCTCATTCTCCAAATGCAAAGCATCGGAGGGCGAAGGAACGGAAGTTTCTTGAGTGTTACCAGTAGGATTAGTGCTTTCAAGCATCCCCCTTTTTACCATCTGCCCCACCGCACTCACGTCACCTCCACGCCAGTTGGAACCAACTGCCTCAATTGCAAATCAGTTCAACCAGCACACGGAAAACAGCTTCAATGTCGTCTCCACGAGAACCACGAAGCCACAATTGATCCACTCAAAACATCCCGACCCAGGCATCACAAAACCTTAGTGCCTTCGTGTCTTTGTGTGCTAGCGAAGCTCGGCCCCGCCGAAAACAAACAAACCGCGCCATCGCCCCTCGCCCAGTCTTGCCTCCCCCCAGCCGCACTTCACCTCCCAAACACCGCCTTCAACTTCGGGTGATTCAGGTCCAGGCGGTACATCATCTGATTGTACTCATACAACGGCGTTGGCGGTGAATTCGTAAAGCTGTTCGTATAAGTCCCCTCGAAGTAGATCACCCGCCCGTCCTGCTCATCAAAAATCGCGTGATGCACGGGATTATAAAATGATTGTTTGTTGTGCGATAGCACCCGCACCGCTTTCACATATGGCCCCTCTGGCGCATCCGCCTCCGAGTACCACACTTCTCCCAGCGCCGAAGGACTATCGTTGTCCGTCATCGCATACGCCGTCTGCACCGCGATCATGACCCACTTCTTCCGATATTCATTCCAGCGCACCGTTCCCGTATGAAGGGTGATGCGCTGCCCCGGACGTGCCGCGTCTTCCGCCAGGTAGCGGCACTCCGCTCCCGTAAGCATGTTTAACCTGAGCCAACTCGCTTCATCCTTCGCCAGCGTTGGAGGCTCATCCTTTTGCCACTTCCAAATCGTCTTTCGTGTCTTGCCCTTGTCAGGCGACTCGGATCCCGAATCAGAGTCTGCAGTCTCATTTGGCGACGACCGACTAAACGCTTCGTATTGTTGGGGATCCAGCACCGCGTCCAGCGTTGCCGGCACACGCACATTGGGGACGGGGACACCACCCTGCAAATACTCCCGCCCGTCCACTTTCACCCGCACCGGCTGCCCATCTAGAAACCGCCATTTCTCGGTCAGCGGCAGTTCCGTCTTCTTCTCAAAGATGGCCCGCTCCTCGTTCCACACCATCATGCCGTGCTCCACTTCCTCCGCTAGACTTTTGCGTCGGGAATAGTGCCCCACCAGCCATTCCTTGCCCTGCGCATCTGGCACCGTCGCAAAGCCAAAAAGCCAGAGCACACCTTCCTTCACCGCATGCTCAGCCATGTTTCGCGCAAAGCCGTCCTTGTCGGTGAAATACATGTAATCGATACCTTGATCCAAAGACAGCCCACCCTTGCCCGGCCAAGCCGATGTCGCTCCAGCCATGCGGAAAATCCCCAGCGGATACGAGAGCCGCAGCGTGTCTCCCCAGAACCAGTAAATCTTCCCCTGAAAAGGAATCGCCGTCACCGAATCCTGTCCCGCCACCTTCGCCGGTCCCCAAGGCGCAGCCAGCGGCACTTCTTTGCCCAGAATGACCGAATCCCGATACAACCCATAACCTGTTAGTCGGTAAAGCCGTTCCGCCACATTGCGCCGCTTCAGCTTTACCTTGAGTTCCGCCCCGCGCTTGATCTCCAGCCTCAACCCTGTGATCCCCAGCCCATCCTTCGGCACGTCATACCCATGCGCCTCCACGTTGAAGAAAATGGTCTGATCCATCATGCCCTGCTCACCGAAGGCGATCCGTCCCGCATTGTCCGTCACGAAACTCAGATGGTTTACGGTCTTCAGTTCCACCAGTGGAATGCCTCGTCCCGTTTCCGCATCCAGCACCTGAATGGCGCAGAACTTTCCCGCAGGCTCACCATCCTGTGCCGATGCCCGGCGGGATAACCCAACCGTTCCAAGCAAGACCATCAACGCGGCCACAATGACGGAGCCATTCAGCGAAGATGAATATCCGTGACGGAAACAAAAACGAAGCGAGCGTGTCATAGCAGGGAAGGGAAGCGGAGAGAGAAATGAGCAGACCGTCATGACCAACGTGGACAATCCCACTGAAAAGGTTCACCAAAAGATAATATTGCGCTGCCCGGCCGCAAATGTTCTGCAATACGAAAACATGGAAACAGGAAACATCCACCTTTCGCTCCCCATTGATCTCAAAACGGAAGTGTTTGAAGACATCGTCCATGCTCCAGGAGTGAGGATTGAACGAATCGTCTCACTGGGGCACACCTCACCAGAAAGTGGCTGGTATGATCAGGATGAAAACGAATGGGTCATGGTGATACAAGGGGGAGGGGAGATCACCTTTGAAGACGGAGCCGTCTGCAAGTTGTCAAAAGGCGATTACCTAACCATCCCCGCCGGTCGCAAGCATCGAGTCTCCTGGACCGACCCAGACCAGATAACCTTATGGTTGGCCGTGTTCTATAAATGAGCGGCGGATCATGGCCTAAGGCAGCGAGCAGAAGACTTGAAAATGTGGCGCGCGGCGAAAAGACAACTTGCTCGAAGCTGACAGGCAGCCGCGCGTGTGTCTGGAGTAAGGGTGCAATAAAAGAAGATCGGTTTGTTGGCATGCTATTGCAAATTTAAAAATGCCAATAAATTTCAAATGTGGATCATGTTTTTTCTACGTTTTAGTTGGCATTGTAGGCGATGCTGCGCTACTCAATCAGCCCGGAAACCAGATCCATACGCTGCATTTAACCGCCGAGGACTATAGCAGTCGCTGAGCTTCGGTCGTTACAACTCATTCACTTGTCACAGTCAATTGCGATGACAAACGAACTAAGCTCGACCTCTCCTTCCGATGGGCCCGTCATTAGTAGTCACGATGGGGGAGAAAAAAAAGATAGGGAGAAACTTCAGCAGCTTCAGAAGCGATCTATGTGGAAGAGACTCGTCGACCGGATCTACGGCTACGACTTCTTCATATCGTATCGGTGGTCAGATGGACGACATTATGCTTTGCATTTGGCGGAGGAACTGCAGAGCAAGGGCTATAACTGTTTTCTTGATTCCGAGGACTATAGGCCGGGCGAAAACTGGTTGCTTGGTGGACGGCATGCCCTCCGGAATACGTCGAGACTGGTCTTCCTTGCAACGCGCGATGCAGTGACGGATCCCGGCAATCGTATAGAGCGTGAGGATCCGATCATCAGCGAGCTACTCGCATTTGAGGAAGGTGGCCGGCAAAAGGTTCGCGTACTACTTGACCTGTTTGACGACTCCGTGTGGATGAATTCTCAGTCAGCGAAATTCTTCCGCAATGAAAATCTCTACCTGACGGATTTAGAGCGATCCGGCACAGATGTGGTCCATGAGCTCGACCGCTGGGCACGGATCGACAAAACTGAAAGGAAACGGACTCATCTATTTCAAGGTATAGCTGCTGTCCTGTCGGTTTTGCTAATTGTGTCCGCCATCGTCGGAATGCTGGCGCGTAGTCAGGCCAATAGATTAAAAGTGGTGGCCGTGGAAGGGTTGATCCGCGGTGCTTTTGAGGACCTGTCCGACGGTGATAGGCGTTCGGCAGCTTCTGATTTTGCCTCTGCACTGGAAATTGATCCTGAAAACCGACTCGCAACAGACCGGCTTTATTCCATGATGGCACACGGTACGCCGGAGTGGGTTCTGCAGCAGAAGATCAGTTCTACCACGGACATTGCTTTACTGGAAACGTGGACGCATGGCGCATCTAGTGTGCAGCCGGTGTCGGTGGAGATAGATGACGATTCAGACAACAGCGAGTCCATCAGTACCAGGGAATTCGAGTCTCCAAACAAATCTTGGAGCGTAAAATTGCTTTACTATGGTGGAAATTTTCAGGCCGTCCAATTGCCGTTTTATCAAATTCGAGTTTCTGATCTCAAAAGCTATGATTTCGAAAAAATGCGAAATGCTAAAGGACTTTGCTTCAATCAAAACTCAACGTTGGTGGCCGTAACGCTCGACTCGAACGAGATCTTTGTTTTTGATCGGAACGGACTTGTCACTAAGTTCGAGCGCAAAGGTGTTGTCGGCGTGTCCTTCGCAGATGAGCAGACTTTGGTAAGTCATGTCGGAGATAAAGAACTCTGGTTTTATGATTTGCGAAAAAGCCGAGCGGTTCCACTACCCTTTTCTACGGATACACAAATCCAAGCCTACACCCGAAAAAATTCCCACTGGTTTGTCGTAACAAAAAATGGCGCTGGCTACAATCTCTGGTCATATCCGGTGGCAGCCAATCCGATAGTGCGGACCTTCGAGGCTGCAACACCTGGACCCAGGGACTGGCGAGAGCGGGCGGAAGTGGCAACGGAGCGTGGACTCAATGTCGCACCCGAACGCAGCCTCAAAATAGGTGGACAAGACGGCGATTGGAATGTTGTCGCAGGGCCCAATGCCACTTCCCGCTGGGGGGAATTGTCACACGCACTCAGTGACGAAGATCGACGAGAAGCCGACTATCAGGATGAGAGTTTCGCCGCAACGTCGGCATTTGTCGCAGAAAACGCGGCCATCAGTGCAGATGGCAAGGTCGCAATCACGTCGGCCGGTAGATCAAGTCCACGAATCTGGCGAGAAGGATCTCCATCATGGGAAAGGGAACTCCCCGTTGATGTCGAACGCTACGTAAAGGCAGTCAAGCTCGACCAGACTGGCAAACTGGCGTTTGTTCTCTACTCGAGCGAAGGAATCGAAAAGCCTGAAGAATTCAGGCTCTACGAGACCAATATCGGCAAGCAGCTTGCAAGTGGCATCTTGAGCCACACCGACGAATTGCTTGATGTAACTCCGGACTGCAAAAGCATTCTGGTTAGTACTCAGACCAACGACAAAGTTGCACTTGAGGTGCGTCCACTGCTGTCTGATGCGGAGGTGATTCGTGTCCCCAATGAAAGCCGGGCAGTGTTCAGCTCAGACGGAGGCCGACTTGCCATCTTGAAGAACTCAGGCGCTATCACCATCTTTGATCTGACATCCAAATATATTCTGAGCGAACCTTTGGTGTTCCCATCGGCTCCTGAATTAGATTCACTGCGTGAACCTCACTTTTCTTTGAATGGAGAATTCGTGGAGCTCCATCTCTACGGGACACCGGGCAAACGCTGCGAGTGGAGATGTCGCCCTCAGTTGTCACAAAGTGAAGCACTGCAGCTAGTCGAACTCGCGCGTCAATACTTTGATAAGCTTGTTACGAAGCAAACGGCCGCTGAAATAGTGAGTGAATTTTCAACAGGCGAAGAATCGGTCGTCGCAGAACTCGCGGCATTCCTGTTCTCCGCTGCGACGCCAGAGAAATAGATAGATATACTCTTCTGGTCACTCGAACGTCTATTAGGCTGAACAGGCCGTCCGCCAAGATTCCTGGCGGAGCCCTCCAAACCCATTTTTCCCACGAATGCATTTTTTCATGGCGTATCCAGACGTGATGCGGCAGGTGTAACAGGATGAATCCAGATACGCTAAACTATAATAATGCGCTTCAGGAACCCGGTCACAAAGAGATATGCGACCTGCTGGCCCAGGAAATCGACAAGCACCTCGCCGGGGCGGATAACAAGATATGGCACTCTCATCCTGTCTGGTTTTTGGACGGAAACCCAATCGTCGGATACAGCAAACAGAATCCAGGCATACGGCTGATGTTCTGGAGCGGAGTAGACTTTGAGGAAGCCGGGTTGAACGTGGTGGGCAAAAAATTCAAGGATGCATCAGTCTTCTACAACGAAGAGTCAGAGGTGAAAAAATCCGATTTGGGTCGATGGCTGAAGAAGGCACGAGAAATTCAGTGGGACTATAAAAATATAGTCCGGCGAAAGGGCCGATTGGAGAGGCTAAGCGCAGGCGCCTAATCATTGTCGCCAGTCTGTTAAAGCCGGACAGGTCCCAATGGCCTTCTCACCTCCCCGCCTCATAAAACACATTCACCGCGACAAAAAACGTCGCCGTGTAAAGTCCTGTCCATTCATACTGACGAAGCAATGATTCAATTTTTGCATCATACTGCTTATTGAGTTCAGCGTCACCTGCCAGCCGGATGATCCAGGCAGCAAACAGTGGCTCCCTCATGACATCGTCTTCATACGGACTGCGCGGGTTATGCTCTGCCCAGAGCTTAAGTTGGGTCCGCGCCAGGGCGATGGCTTCCTCGCAAGTGTGTTGAGCCTTCCACGATGGCTTCAGGAACCGCCAATCCACATCAAAATTCAAACCGTTATTCTGCCGGTCATAGCGCATGGCCCGATCCAAATGAGGCGCCACACGCTCAGCGGAAGCACGCAAGCCCCGGCGTAGGGCAGCGGCTGTCTCCTCATCTGTGACTTCCATGCCTGCCAGAGCGCGCAGCGCCGCCTGGGACATGGAATGCGTCCAGATGAAAGTCTCATGACTTCCGGCTGGTGTGTAGTGCAAACCTTCCTCACAAATCTCCAGCCTTATTTTTGATGCCGGCCCAATCCGCTCTTTCAGTCGCAGTTGATAAGCTTCGATCCACTGAGCATCGCCAGTGAGTTCATGCATGCAGAGAAGTAAAAAGAGCAGCCTCGCTGCGTCATGGGCATTGGCACGGGTAAAGTCGCCCCGATATCCAAAATCAGGCCTGCCACAGGGTATCCGCCATTGATGGCTTTGAATGGCCAGTATCGTGGTCCGCAGCTTTTCTTCAATACGCAGCCGCTCATCCTTGTCGGCCAGGCCACTATTCCGATATCGCCAGAGTCCGTAAATCCATGGGAAAACCTGATCCTCTGAACTGGCCGGATAGAATGCTCCTCCATCCGCTGCAATGCCTCTGGGAACGAATCCGGGCGTCTGACTGAAGTCGGACAATTTCAATAGTCCCGCCGCAATGCCGCGCGCAACCCTGGCAGATTCCTCATCCTTTTTGACACTCCATCGGAGGCAAAGCCCATCCAGAAAAAGTCCGCCGAAGAATGGCCCATCCTCAATCGGCGTAGACCAGCTCATGCCATTGGGTTGGCATTCGCGGCATTCTTCCGCCGTGGGAAGAAATACTTCACCCTTAAGCCCTGCATAATGCAGAAGCACATCAAAACGCGCATCGATGAATCGCTTCCAAATTTCTGCGTGTGCAGCCTCGACTATGGATTCTAGAGACGGTCCTTGAGACGCGGAAAATGCAGCGCCACTGCCGGCAATGGCCACAGTACCGCCCAGTCCTTGTAGGAACCGGCGTCGGGATGTTGAGATCGATGGTCGCATCGGCAGGGGATGGTTTGAGATTGGAATTTAGACCATGCGAATGTAGGGTAAATGCGCGAAGATTGCTGCAACTTTTGAAGCGCAGATGAACCTTCGCAGCCAGCTCTGCTTTGAGTATATAAGACTTCGCCCATCTCTTATGAAGGAATACAAAACAGTCTCAGTGAAGGTTCAGCAAGGTTGGGGAGCCTCCAAGGCAACTGTGGACGTTGCCGCTCTTGATGAAACCTTGAATGACATGGCAAAGGCGGGGTGGGAGTTGGCCTGCATTGAGTCCTTGGAGCACTCGACTGGCAGCGGCACTTTGTTGTGCGTCTTCTCCCGCGAGACTCAATCATGACCCCAGCGCCGCGCAATCAAAGATCCAAAGGCCAAAAACAAAAAGCGGGACGGAGTTACCCCCAGCCCGTTTTCATAAAAACAAACAACAAGGATTGGCTATCCTCTTGGTCTCACTGTTACCGCTTCCGCCGCATCAGGAAACCCAGCAGACCCACGAACACCAGCAAAGCCCGCGAAGGCTCCGGCACCACCACCAGAATCCCGTGTGAAGCGAAGGCGCTGGTATCGAAGTGGTAGTCACCCGCCCAGGTCAGCGTGCTCAGGTCGAAATCCGCCGCCGTGAGCGTGTTGTTCGCGCCAGTGAAGGTCATCCCGCTCAGGTTCGCCCAGTCGATTAAGTTGAACACATCCCCCACCTGCGGCGCGTTGTTCGTATAGCCCGAGAGGCTGTTGTTCGTGATCAAGAACGAGGCATTCGCCGCGCTGTCCGAGTTGATGGAGAAGATGCCAGCCACGTCATAGTAGTCGTGGTCTCCCACGTTGGCCGGAGCAACATCATAAGCGTTCAACTCACCCAAAAGGAACAGGTCCGCGACGCCGGTATAGCCGCCACCCCCGAGAGCGTTTTGCAGGGTCGCCATGTCCGTTGCGTTCAGTGTCGTCGTCCTGTTGGTCAGGGTGAACTGCACTTGAGAGCCATTGTTCACACTCAGTGTGCCGCCAAACGTCATCGTGTCATTGCTCGCCGTCACGTCACCAATGCCCGCTGCCAGTATGCCCACGCTGGCCGCACCCGAGCCGATGACGGTGTTGCCTTGGACGTGTCCGACCGTGCCCACATTGGCATTGCTGCCTGCGCCGCCGGAAAGCATAGCCGCACCCACTAGGGTTGTCGTGCCACCGGCTACCGTCACCGTGCCACCACCGGTTAGGCTGCCACTCGTGCCATTGGAGATTTGCAGAGTCCCGCCGGCCACCTGCGTCGCACCTGTGTAGGCGTTCACCCCTTCCATGACGAGCACTCCTGATGTAACTTTGGTCAGCGTCCCTCCGCCGTTGAGTTCAGCCAGACTGCGCAATACTCCGGATCGGGCATTCAGCGTGATCGTCGCGGCACTCGTGCCGATGCTGTGGTTCGTCATGTCTAGCGTGGCGCCATCCAGGGTAATGGACGCATTCTCCGCGCCGTTGCCGCCCGAGCGGATGATGTTGCCGTTCACCGTCACATTCCCACCTGTCAGATCAAAGGTGGAAGTCGCTGAGCGGCTCGTAACGGTGTTCGCCATGTTGATCGCCGTGCCAGACCCCGTGCCGATCGTCACATTGCCGCCGGTCACATTGAAATCAGCCGTGACCGTACCCGATCCTGCGGTGGTCGCAGTATTGGACGCCATGGTCAGCGTGCCAATCGTCACTGTAGGTGTTCCCGCAGCCGCGCTATCGCCGATGTCGACAGTGGCCGTTGCCGCGCCCGTGCCCGTGCCAGACTTATTCGCCATGTTCCACGTCGTCACATCCAGAGTGCCTTGATCAAAGGTCAGTGTCGCGGTGGCCGCGCCAGCACCTGCGCTGCGAGTCGCCATGGTCAGCGTGCTTATCAGTAGATCGGCGGTGTGTCCACCAAAGTTCAAGGTCGAGACCATGTCACTGCCAGTGTTGCCCGTCGTATTGATCATGTTCAGTATCGTTCGGTCCGTGCCATTGGAGGCACGCATGGAGACTGTTCCCGTGGTGTCGCTGCCTGCGAAGACAATCGCGCCACCGGAGCGGATGGTTGCTACGGCCGAACCGACGTTGATGATGTCGGCATTCAGCGTGTTGGTGCCGCTGCCCAGTATCATCGTATGCTGGACGCCCGCACCCGAGCCATCACCAATACGGATCGCCGCCGCCGTGATGCTGTTGTCCACTGCCATCACGAAGGTGGTGGGATCATTCGGTGTGGATGAGTTGTTATCGCCCATCCGGAAGGTGCCCGCCCCGAGGTTCGCGGTGAAACTGCTCAATCCGCTGAAATCCAGATTCACCGTATTGGCGTTCGTGCTGCCAGTGGCTCCACCCACCTGGAAGTTTGCTCCGCCGCTGTTCACCACGATGTTGCCACCCCCCATCGCCGTCAGTTGAGTGGTGCTCGCCGCCGCATTCGCGCCGATCGTTACCGCACCATTGATGGTCAGCGTATTGCCGGAATCCACGATGATGAAGTTCGTCGATATCGCGCTGTTGGTCGAAGAGGTCAGGCTGCCAATCGTCTGATCAAATCCGTTCAGGTCCAGGGTCGCCGACGTTGTGCCCGTTCCCAGACGCACCGCTGTGCCCGTCGGAAGCGCATCGGTCACCCCCACCATCAGCGTGCCATCATCGATGTTTGTAGCGCCGCTGTAAGTGCTCACCTGATTGATCATCCAGACGTTCCCGCCCGTCTTTGCGACGGTGAGGACGCCCAGGCCGTTATCCTGGATGGAACCCATGGTGTTGACCACGGAAGGACCAGACGTGCCCGTTAGCGTCAGCGTCTTGTTGCCAGGAGTGATCATGCGCACTCCGCCCAGTGTCAGTGCGCCGCCGCCGTCCGCATCTACCGTTACACCACCCGTCGTGCCCTGCATGGCCACGAGGCGATTGCTCGTGCTGGCGCCAAGCCCGATGTAGTTCAGCGTTGTGGCGGTAGTCGTCAAACCCATGCGGATCATGGCGTCCTGCGCATTGGCCTGGTTCCCTAGCGCACTCGCGCCGCCATTCACATTCGTGACCGTGTCAAAAGCCAGCGTGCCAGAGTAAACTTCTACCACCCCGGTAAAGGTGCTGTCACCCGTCAGCGTCAGCACATTCGTCTGTGTCTTAAGAAGGCTGCCTGTACCTGCCAGACTCGCATCCACCGTGGTGTCACCCGTGTTTGCGAAGTTAAACCCACCGTTGGAGGTGATCGTCCCGCTGCCCAGCAGGAACGGACTCGCCCCAGCTGTGTTCAGCGTGGCCACCGTGATGCTGCGGGTAGTGATGTCGAGGACGGCCCCGCCGTTGATCGTTAGATCGCCCGTGCCGAGCGCATTGTTGGCGCCGAGGATGATCGCTCCACCGGAGATCACCGTAGCACCTGTGTAAGTGGCCGCTGCGTTCAGTGTCAGCGAGCCCAATCCCACCTTCGTAAGACCGCCCGTTCCAGAACCGACGCTGCCTGCCAGCGCCAGGACGACTCCATTCGTATCAATGGTCCCACCGCCATTCAGGAAACTGATCGTGCGCGTGGAGAAGTCATCACCCGTGTAGGGGACAGTGCTCGAGAGTCGCAAGGTGCCACCCGCAAAGACCAGTCCGCCTGTGTCGCCACCGATGTTGTCCAGGTCGCTGATCTCCAGCGTGCCTTCATTGATCGTCGTCTTCCGTGTATTGCCACCTGCTGCGTTTGATGCAGTCAGCACAAGCGTGCCCCGCCCAGACTTCGTGATGTCTGCCGTGGAGGTGAGGGCGGAAGAAATGGTGGCAGTTAAAGGCGAGTTAGCGGTCGCATCCGCATTGGGATCCACCACGTGGATCACATACTCGGTGCCACCAACAGCGATGCCGCCGTCAAAGCCACCCAATTCCGTGCCATACTGCGATAGCGCCGTGGCACCCGTCAGTGTAAAGAGGAAGGCGCCGCTCGTGTTCACCAGCGTCTGCGAGCCCAGGCCCGTTCCCATTATCTGCAAACCAGCCACGTTGTTGTTGTTCACTACCAGCGAGTTAATCGTCTTCCCTGTTAGGCCTGTCAGACTGACGCCCAAATTCTCCCGCACATTCTCATTCGCTGCCGCACTGGTGTAGGTGTCATACTCTGAGAAAGTCAGCGCCCGGAACCCCGTGGTCGCGGCGTAAGTGAGGAAACTGTTGCCCATATTCCCTTCACCCACATCGCCGGTGAAGGATTCACCAATGCCCCAGGTCAGGATGCTGATGGCCTGGGTCCCGGCGGCGCCACCACCGCCCACCAGTGTCCCGATGAGCGCGGCTTCATTCGCCGTCGCCACTTTAACATAGCCTCTTTGAGTTGATGTGGAAGTCCCCAGGTTCGTTCCCCGGATATTGACCGTGGAGTTGTTGAACCGTTGCAGGGTATCTCCCGTCAGGATCGGGTCGTCGCTGGTCGTCGTTCCAGTGATGGTGATGTAATTCGCTCCGGAGTTGGAGACGATTGCCCCCACCGTTTCGGTATTGCTGCTGTCCTGATCCGTGCGCAGGGCAAGGCCGCGCACAGTGAAGTCCGTGGTGCTGCTAAACATCCCATCCGCCGAATTCAGGTAGATCGGTGTCGTATCCAGAATGCGCGTGGTGAGTGGCGATGTCCCATTCTGATCGAATATGAAGCCGCCGCCTTTGTTTACGGTGATGGAAGAGGCGTTGATCTGGGCGGTCGCTCCGGTCAAATAGAGGATCCCGCCGTTGACGATGATGTCCCCAGTGAAGGCCGAACTCGCTCCCGTCAGTTGGAGGTTGCCCGTACCATTCCGGACAAGGGTACCCGTGCCGGTGAAGATCCCTGCATACGTGGTACTGCCAGATTGGTTCATCGTCAGTTTGCGCGCATTAACCGATACCACCCCATACTCCCCGTCCACCGTGGCATTGCCCCCGCTCAGGCGACCGATGGTTTCGTCATTTAGCAAGTCCAGCCCGCTTTGATTCGCCGCGCCAATGGTGACCAGCGATGCGTCGCCGATGGCATTGCCACCGCTCACCTGGATGACTCCTTCCTGAATCTGCGTCTGACCGGTGTAGTTGTTGCGCGTGCCGCTCAGGAGAAGCGTGCCCGTGCCAGCCTTGGTCACCGCGTTGTTGATTCTGATCTCCGAGCCAATCTCAAAGATTTGTGAGCTGAATTGATGCACGATAAACTCCGCAACTCCCGTTGCCAGAGTGCCTCCAGTGATGCGCGCCGAACTCGTGGTCACATTGTCCGTGACCAGAATGCCACCGCTCGCCACACTGAGAACACCGGTGCTCGCAATATCCAAATTGGAACCGGTCGCCGCATCGAAGCGCAGACTGGCGATGTTCTTGCTGGTGATCGTACCAGTGTAGCCTGTCGTCTGATCCGTGACATGGTCTCCCGCAGCCCAGGTGCTGGTGACATTCTTGGCCGTGCTGGTCAGACCCACCACATTGCCACCCGAGTTCGTCGCAAATTTCAGGCCCCCGCCCGTCCCATCCTGCACAATCGCAAATCCGCTGAGACCCCACAAACCATGCGTGCCGTTGGCGGTCGTGGTGGTCACCCCATTGGTGGCATTCTGGGTGCCTCCAGGGAGGAAGATGAGCAGCGTGCCATCGCTGGCGGCGCGAGTGATGGCCCCCAGATTCAATACTGCTGTTTGACCGGTGCCCGCATTCACGTCGATGGTGCTGGCGCCGTCACCGGCCAGCGTAGTGAGTGCCACGGT
Source organism: Phragmitibacter sp. (assembly GCA_965284365.1). GTDB lineage: Bacteria > Verrucomicrobiota > Verrucomicrobiia > Verrucomicrobiales > Verrucomicrobiaceae > Phragmitibacter. Next base: position 5,834,408 of record OZ260079.1, on the reverse strand, counting down.
CTGCACCGTCGCTGCCGTATTGCTGCCGTTCACGGTCAGCGTGCCGCCGCGCAGATCCAGACCCGCCAGCGGATTGAGCTTGTTGGTATTACTCAGTGTGTAGTCGAGAACCAGATTCCCTTCTGAAATGAGCGCTGCCGTCGTGCTGGTAAGTCCGCTGTTGTTCCCATACAAGGTCACCGTACCGGAACCGTATTTTTCCATCGGGCCTGCTCCAGCCAGGTTCGCATAAATCGCTCCTCGATAGAGATTGAAATCGGCCGTAACGTTGATGGTGCCCGAGCCAAGGATAAGGCCCTCTACGCCCGGCACCCGCCCGCCCAGGTCCAGCCGAGGCGTGGTGATGGTGAAGTTGTTCATGTTCAGCGTTGCCACCGCGCCCACGGTGCTTTCACCTACCAGCAAACCTTCGATGAGGTTGGCATTGTTCGCACCATTCACGTCGTTCGCATTAATGTTCACTACCGCGCCGTTGCGGATGTAAAGGTAGTTGGAGGTGGAAGCCGGAGTCGTGTTCCACACACCAGTGCTGTTAAGGTTTAGGATCGTCCCCGGTCCCGACACCACTATGTCGTCGTTCACGGTCATTACCATGTTCTGAAGGGTCAGCGTCCCCCCACTAGGCTGCAGGTCATCCGCCAGCGTCACGTTGCCGGTGTGGATGAGCCAGTTGCCGCCCGTCACGTTTAGGTCCGCTGAAGTCCCCAGTTGGGTGATCCCGCCCGTGATGATGCCATCACCCGTGCCTGTCAGGTTCAGGGTGTTATCCAAGGCCTGCGTGATCGCTCCATTGTAGGTGATCGAAGCACCGCCCGTCCCATTGGCGGAGAGAGTGGGGCTGCCAATTGTCGTGATCGTCCGGTTTGTCGCCTGGCTCACTCCTCCGATGAATCGCAGCGTTGCCCCGCCAAGTGTGATGGCCGAGCCTTGGCCTAAATTGCTGGCCGGACCGCCAATATTGCTCACCGTGCTGAATTCAAGGGTGCCGTTACGCAGAATGAAGTCACCGGAGAATGTGTTCGCTCCCGCCAGTCGTGTGGTCTGGTAGTTGGTATGCGCCCACAGGGTATTGTCATTGATGGTCAGGCTGTAGCCGCTGCCTCCATCAGAGATCAATCCGTCGATGAGAATGGTACCCGTATTGGCCGCCGCGCCACCCGTGTTGATATGGCTGTTGGTGTTCAGTATGACGTTCCCGCTGACTTCAATGGCGCTCAATGCGTCCGCGAGATACAGGCGCAGGTAAGGCGTGGAGGTCGCGCTGCCTAGGTCAATCTGCCCCTGCAAGTCCACCGTGAACATCGACGTCGTGGTCTGGTTGTCCGCCTGCAATTCCACGATGGCGTTGGCCCCTGGATTGTTCAGCGTAATGCCACCCGCCGCGAATTGCGTCCAGGTCTGGCCGGAAGTTCCCTTCATCAAGACGCGGCCAAACTGCACATTCAAATCGCCACCCGTTCCGAAGCCAAACTCTGAGCGCACGTCTACCGTTCCCCGCAGGAGATTCGTGTCTCCCGTCCAGCCCGCATTGTTCTGCGTCATGATCAGCGTTCCCCCGATCTGGCTGCCACCGCTCACTGTATTGATACTATCAATCGTCAGGTCACCAATGCCGGACAGCACCCCGGTTAATGTAATGCTTCTCGAAGTAGTGCTCAGGACTGCGGAGTTATTCTCCCGCATGTTGATGAACGAGTCCGCCGTGATGGCGATATTCCCGCTATAAGTTTGCGTATTGCCACCAGCGGACAGTGCGCCGCCGTTCAGGGTAATGGCATTCGCTACGATCCCTGAGGTCGCATTATTAAAATAGAACGCCCCGGTGCTATTCACCGCGACCCTGGCCAGATTGTTCGAGGCCACGGTGCCCAGGGAACCAGCATTCTGAATTTCCAGCGCGCCCGCATTGATCGTGAAGTCACTGGTCAGGCCATTATTAAAAGTCAGATCCGCAGCGGACGTGAGGATCACTTTGCCGGCGCCGGCCTTCACCACATCCGCTTCTCCTTGCAGTGAACCCAGGCTCAACGTTGATGTCGCGTCCACCACCGTCCAGGTCTGATCTTTACCAAGTCGTACTGCGGTGTTGATATTCACCGTCGCAGGCCCACCCGCGGTGATTGAGATACCTTTGGTAGCCACATCGGGAGCAATTTCCAGGCGGCTCGTCGCCAGAGTTCCCGGATTGATCGTTACCGACGCCGGCGTATTCGCCGGAGTCGTGCTTGCTTCGAAAGTCAGCGAGTTGATGCGGAAGTTCTGCTCCAGTGTCGTCGTGATGGCTGCACCACCCACAATGTTATTCGCGATGAAATACACATCCGTGCCTTGTCCAGGCACGCTGGCAGCGGCGATGGTCCCTGTCTTGTCTGTCGCCCAGTTGGATACATCGTTCCATGCATCCAGCGCAGCATTCCCGTTCCAATAAAGACTACCGACAATGACATCACCTGTTTGCAGGTAGATCCGGGTATCAGTCTTGATCAAACTGATGCTGGTGAAGCCCCCCGGGGTAGCGCCCAGGATCCAGTCAGCCGCCGAAAGCCCGCTGCTCAGGAGGCCACCACTCGCCGAACTGACGAGATCATACGTTTCATTCCCACTCAAACCAATGTCCGTCAGGTTAAAGCGAATCTGGTTGCCGGAGAAGAGATTCAACGTTCCACCCGCCAGCAGATTCAACAGGTCCGTGTTCAGTTCGTCTCCAGAGGTGAGCAAGTCACCCACATTCAGGTTCAGGGTCGTCAGCACGCCGCCCGAGGACCCTAACGTCAGCGCCGTTAGCTGATCAATCTTGTTACCGGATCCATCGAGCAGGCCCAGGGTGCCGCCGTTCGCCACCGACACTGTCTGGATCAGGGCAGGGGAGGTGAGGCCACCTGTCAGACTCAGGGTGCTGTTCACCCCCACGTTCAGTGCATTCGTTCCATTCAATGCGGACGCGATGTTCATCGTCCCGCCATTCACGGTTGTCGCTCCCGTGTAGGTGAGCGTCACCCCCGTGCCGATCGTTGCCGTGTTGGTGCCGATCTTGGTAATGGAGAGCCGGCCCCCACCGGAGTTCGTAATGGTATAACTCCCGCCACCGCCACCCATGGTCACCGCCGCGTTGTTGTCACCAAAGATGAAGCTTGCCGCACTCGCAGAGGTGTTGTCCACGACGATGGTGCCCGCAGTGATGGCCGTGAATCCGTTCACCGTTTCGGTGAAGCCATTCAGGTCATACGTCGCGGTGAGTCCGACGGCGGGATTGATGATAAGGTCGCCCGTATTCGCAAAGAGCCCGCCCACGTTGCTCAGTACTTCGCTGGCCCCGTTCTGGAGCGTGCCGCTGGAGACCGTCATGTTGCCGTTATTGAAGTCGTTGTTCACCCCACCCAGCGTCAGCTTGCCGGTACCATTGTAGGTCACAGCGATGTTATGCGCGGTGGTCGTTTGAATGTCGCCGCTGATGATCGTGTGCCCGGTACCATTGAACGTATAAGTAATCGCGCCTGCCAGCGCATTGAGATTGTGATCGCCCAGAGATGTGACCGTCTTGCCCGCCGCAACCGTGTTCGTCCAAACGTGTCCGATACCCGAGGTATTGTTGTTGTAGGTCCAATCACCCATCATGGTGATGCTGTAGTCCCCGAAAAAGGTGCTCGTGCCAGCGCTCGTCGTGCTGGTCACCAGGAAGGCGTTGGCCAGTGTCCGGTCCTCCCCGTAAGCAAAGAGGTTACCATTGCGCAGCACCACCGTGGAGTTCCCAAATGCCGTATTGCTGCCCGCACCCAGGGTGCCCGACGTGATGTTTGTTGTTCCCACGTAGGTATTGTTACCCGTCAGGATCCACGTGGCTGCCCCGTCAGCTGTAATCGTGAGCAAATCCGTGCCGCCCGTAGTGCTGCTGATCACGCTGGTGATCATATTTCCCATGGTGTTGGAACCACGCAGATTCAGCGTCTTGGCGCCAGCGATGTCATTGACCAGATTCGTCAGGATCAGCGCGCCACCGCCGTCCGCATGAATCACATTGGTAGCCGTGGTGGTGTTCAGCCGGATGAAGCGGTCACTGATTTCACCCGCGCCCACATATTGCAGACTCCCACCGACCGTCGTGCCATTGCCAAGATTAAGCGAATTGGCGTCGAGATTCGCGCCGACGCTCGTCCCCACCGAAGTCCCGACGGGTGCACCAGTGCTGTTGCCCAGCGAATCCACCACGAGCAGCCCCACATTCACCGTGGTTTTGCCCGAATAGGTGTTGTCACCCATGAGTTGCAGAATGCCGTTGCCCGTCTTGGTGATGCCGCTGCCGGCTCCGCCGCTGATGTTGCCGGAGATGGTGGCATAGTCCGTCGTCGCCGTGGTGTTCTCATCCACCTGGATGGTGCGCACGGCTCCTGCCAGATCGATGTTATTGCGGAACTCCACTTCGTTAAGCGCCGTGGTGGAATTCAGGATAAGGGTGCCGCTGGTGAAACCACCACTGGCCCAGGTCAGGTTTGTGGGCGAACCGACTCCACCGATCGCCACCACAAGCTTCGCGTCATAGGCGGCGAAGCCACCGTTGCCCGCCCAGCTTACTTGCCCGCCTGTCCCTGCTGTCGGTGTCGCCGTAATGCTGTTCTGGAAGATGCCGCTTCCCATGTAAACGCCGGTCGTTGTGCCGTTGAAGACCAGCGTAGTATTGACGGAGAGCGCAGTGCCAGCTGCCGTCGCCAGGGTGCCCGCATTGATGGTGGTCAGACCCGAGTAAGTGTTGTTCGCGTTACCAAGAAACCACGTGCTGGCATCGTTCTTGAAGACAAAGGTGCGTGCCCCGCCGTTATCGTTGATCTGGGGATTGAAGTAGTTGTCCCCCGTGGAAGTGCCACCCAGGATCAGATCTTGATCAAAGCCCGTGGCGCCCGCGCCAAAGGCCAGCGCATTGCTGTTGCTGAAAACCAGAGACGACTGATTGCCGCTGTTGTTCAGAATGCGCGCTCCGCCGTCCGCTCCGCCGTCAAAGGTGAAAAGTCGATTCGTCGAGACGGATGTCGTCCCGGTATAAGTAATTCCGCCCTGCACCTGAGTCGTGCTTGTCCCGTTGAATACCAGACTCGCCGCGTTCGTCGCCGTCGAGGCGCTGTCACCCGCGCCGATCCCGCTTCCTGCCCCAATGTCTGCCAGTGTCGTGACCGTCACGTTGCCAGTGGCGCCGCCAATGGTGGTCACACCCGTGTAATTGCTTATCCCGCTCCAGGTTTGCGCACCCGTTCCGATCTTCGTCACATTGACCACGCCCGCGCCGTTGGTGATCGTTCCGGTGAAGGTCCCGGTTCCATTGCCATTCCCAAAGGTCACTGTCGCCGCTGTGCCGTCGCTGTTCGTGATCGTGCCGCCGCCGTTGATCGTCGAAATAGCCGTGCCCGTGTTCACTCCATTTAGATCCAAGATCGCTCCTGTACGCACATTCAGCGTTTGGCTCGCTCCACTCAGCCGTCCCGTTCCGGAAAGCCGGATCGTGCCTTCATTGATGTTCGTCGCCCCTGTCTGAAGGTTGTTGCCGCTCAACACCAGCACACCGTCGCCGTTCTTCGTCAGACCACCGGTGGTGGTGGCCAGGATGCCCGTTTGCAGATCCAGTTGATCGCCCGCGCCGTTGATGCGAAAGGCAATATCCGCGGTGCCACCCGACGTGATACCGCCCGTGCCGGTGCCTCCGTTGATGACCGCGCCGTTCGTGCCGGACACCAGGATGCCCCCTGCCGCGCTGGTCGCGGCGTTATTGATTGTCAGGACAATGTTGTTGTTCAATGTCACGGTCTGCGCCGTGCTGAACTTGATACCGCCCCGGGCGGTTGCGTTTGCCGCTTGCGCAAAACTGCCAGTGATGAGGTAAGGCGTTGTATTGGTCGTGCCCACAATGGTGGAATTGGCATTCGTGTAGCTCGCCGCGCCCACCACGCCAGCGGTCACAGCAGCAAAGTCTGCTCCATTATAATACAGGTGCCCGTTCACAATGCCTGCCGCTGTATTCCCTGCGCCCGTCAGCGTGATCGTGGCACCCGCTCCGCCACCCGTGGTTACGAAGTTCACGCCCGTGCCGTTGCTTACTGTCCCTAGGCTGCTGAAGTTCAGACTCGCAGACGCGCCACCACCCCCTGTGGAAACCCGCACCGTGCTCGCACCTGTCACGACCACCAGCGATCCCAGAGCCTCCGTGCTGGCCGATCCGCTCACGCCCACAAACTCCAGCACACCACCGGAATTCTGCACATTGCTGGCAAGGCCCAAATTGATGAGATTGGTCGCTGTTGCCCCAATGACATTGGAAGCGGCCGCATTCGCTTTGATCTTGAGTGTGCCCTGCAGGATGGTGGTTGAGCCGGTGTAGGTATTCGGCCCCGCCAGCACCCAAGTCCCGTCATCTGTTTTGGTGACATTCGTCCGGTTGGTGGTGCTGTTCTCTCCAATGATGCCATTGATCACGTTGTCAGCCGTATTCGTACCGCCCAGGGTCAATGTCTTTAGACCCGCTCCACTGGAATTGATCGCCCCATTGAGCACCACCGGGTTCGCACCGGTTTGATTCGCATTGATGGTCGCACCACCCGTCGTGCCGGCCAGATTGATGACCTTGTTTGAGACAAGACCCGTGGACGTCGCCGCGACACTCGTGCCGATGTTCAAGGTCACCGACGTGGTGGTGGCTCCAAGGTTGAGCGCCTGCGTGTTTTGTGTGATCGAACGAAAATCGGTGATGGTCAGGGAACCAGCCGAGATCGTGATCGCCCCATCCAGCGTGGACGCTACACCTGTAATCATCAGGTTGCCCGAACCACTCTTGGTGAGCGTGTGATCGAAAGTCGCGCCACCAGCGGCGATGATGCTGCCGTTGATGACCGTATTGCCGTTACCGCTTAACGTAAAGGAACGGGCCGCCGCGGTATTCGCGTTGTTCCAGAAGTTCCCGGTGAAAGTCAGGGTGCCATTCAGATTGTTCGCAAAGGTTGAGTTCCCATCTCCCGTTTGCACTGTGGCCGTGGTGAAGGTCGCGCTGCCGCCGTTGCGCCCGTTGAAGGTGAACGTCTCACCATCATCGAATTGCAGGTTCAGGAATGTCGCATTTACATTCTGCGCGGAACTGCCAATGGCATGGTCCACAAACATGATCGGACTAATTCCGCGCTGATACACATTCTTTCCGATGGCGGGAGTATCCCCGCGGATTTCCAGTGTGGCATTGTCGCCATTGAAGTCGATCGGCCCACCCGTGCCGGTGCCGGCATTCGCGCCCCAGTCGCCCGCTCCGTCGATACGGACGTTCCCAGCCACCATACGAATCGTGCCGGTGAAACCACTCGCATTCACACCGGTGAGATCCAGCGTGCCCGCACCCAGCTTCTGAATGGACCCAGAGCCCGTGAGCGCACCCACCACGCGATAGTTGCTCACCGCGCTGTTCGTATAACCCACGTTGGTAAAGGTCGTAGCCGTTGTGCCCAGCACATTCCAGTCGTTGATGGTGAGCATCCCACCCGCCGAAAAGATACCGGTCGTGACCAAACCAACATTCGTTGTCAGCGTCCCGCTTAGCGTATTGTTCCCCACGCTCACAAGAGCCACGCCCGCCACACCGATGGGGCCCAGCCCCTGCAACGAAATGTCACGGGTCATGTTGATGCTTGATCCATAGCTGCCCTCCAGCACCAACGCCCCACCGCCCGTGCCACGCGTGGATGTTCCGTTCACCACGATGGTAGAAGTATCCGTACCTAGCTGCGCCTCATTGGTAATGCCCACGACCCCATTGTTGATCGTCGTTGTCCCTGTGTAGGAGTTTGAGCTATTGCGCAGATGCAATGTGCCATACCCTGTCTTGGTCAGCCCATTGGTGCCAGTAATCTGTGAGTTGATCGCCACGGATTCACCTAACAGCACCTCGACCGTTGGCGTCGTCCCATCGAGATTCAGAGTGCCGCCCGAGAGCGTATAGCCGCTCCGCACAAAGGTCAGCTTATTGGCAGTGATGGCCCCGCTGAGAGCCACCGCATTGGAAACAGGAATACCCGTCACAGGGTATGCACCCGTGAAGATCGCCTGTGCTGCTGCTGTGTTCGGCCAGAGCACATCGTTCGTGCCATCCCACCATGCGGCAGTGATCGTATCCCACGTCCCGGGACCACCCAAGCCCGCACCTGTCGCCGCATTATTGCCTGCCGCGGTCGCATCGCCTCCGTCCCAATAAAACTGTTGCGCAAAGCTGCTCGTGCCAAAGATCAAACAGAGTGGAAGGAGAAGGAGACGCTTCATAGGCAAGATCACGTGGGGGAGGAACTAAAGAAAAATGCTGTTCGGAATTACGCATCATACGCAATTTGGCCATTCCTCCTCAATGCCAAAAATACAGTCTAAAGATAACCTTTAGAGGTTATTATAAGGACTATAAAAATATCAGGAAAATCTATGCCGCCCTTCAAGCTGAGCACTTTAGAAGCAACCTCAGGCAGCAATCACCCCATTTTGTTCCGCCGCACAGAAACGCCTCGTTTTCTCGAAGTGGATGTCCACTCGGCAACAGCCGATCAAAGCTCCTGCCTGACCTCCCCACTCATCACCCGCTCGATTTTTCGGAGTACTGAGATGGCGCGGAAAGCGCCTTCTCGGGTGCATCTCCTGCCCGCAATCCTCACTCGCCACCCAAAACCATCGTTAGCCGCTCGTCGGCATTCGATCCCTCACGCGTAATAGTGCCTCACTCCACGAACCTCATATCCGCCTTCACCAATATCTCCTGCCCATCAATCCGCAGCTTCAGATGCTGCATGTCTTTCCCAATGGCAATCACCTCCACCTGCTTGTTGGATGGCAGCTTGAGTTCCTTTAGATCCACCCGACGCAGTATCTGCTTCTCCACATGGTAGACATACAGCCGTGTCTCCACCACCGCAGAGTTCGCTTCATAGATTTCCACAGTACCCAGCACCGTCTCATCGTCCGCCCATGACCACCCGCCCAGGAAGCCCCTTCGATCTTCCTGATAAGTCATATCCGGAAACCGCTGCGGCACCTTGACCACTTCACCCTTCGTTGAGATCCCATACAGACTGGGCCTCCCGCCCCCACTCAGGATCAGTTTCTTCCCGTTGGGACTCAGCGAACACCCTCGCCCTTCCTCATCGTTACCTGCCCAGTCTAGGGTGAGGTCGGTTTCAAACAGGACACGCCGATCAGACATGCGCACGCGGTGCCGGCTGTTCACCAATCCGCCCGAGCGAGGACGAAACGCCGTAGCACCTGAAGCATCCTTGCCGGCGGATTCCGCTTTGATGACTGGCCCCAATGTCAGCCACGATGGCTTCTTCGGATAAAATTTTTCCAGGTCGATGCCCTCGCCATTGATCCACCTCCCCTGCGGCGTGTACCATTCCCCGTTCTTTTGCATCATCCTGTACAGCGAACTCCGAAACCGGGGCCGATCCGTCAGCTCAAAATGATCGGTCGGTCGATTGTCGTCGCGCACCACTTCCAGCCTCTTGAGGGATGCAAATTTCACAGACAATGCATCAAATCCAAGATCAAGATGACCCTTCGCTTCCAATTGCCAGCCTTCAGATGTTTTCAGGTAGAGCCATATCTCCCCACCGGTGTTCGATTGCGCCCGCAGCAGTGAGATCTGATTCCCGGTGGCGAACCCCGCCTCCATATATCCCCCGGGATCCTTGGCTTCCAGAAGCTCCGGCACGCCGCCCTTCGGCGTGTAAGTCAACTGGCGGTCACGCCCTGGCCCCGGTGGCCCGCTTTTGACCACACCCGTGTTAATGGAGAGCGAGATGATTCTGTAATGATCCTCATCCGCAGACGCCCTCTCTACAAAAAGCAGCAAACTGTATAAGCCCGTTATCGAAACGGCGCGGAAGAGATGCTGAAGTGGCTTCATTTGCTCTGCAAGTTGGAAGGCGTAGTGAAAACGGACGAATTGACCGGTGGTTGTTTCGACCTCCCAGACCGATCATCCACAACAGCAGAGATTTGCTCATAAATGGCCATCGACTTCCCGGTGATGTCACGCATCTGCTCGTCCATGATTCTCCCGTTTACCAAAGTGCAGGTGATTTCTTTAGAGCCTTTCATGCCCGCTCCGCGTGCCCAGATTTTGTCCGGAGCTTGCACCTTAACTTCTCCCGAACCGTCAAAAATTACCAGCCATCCCGGGTCTGCGATTTCCAGACTGAAAGTCTGCTTTCCGTCCACATCGAACTGAACCAGAAGCAGTGTGAATATATTGTATTCAATCAGGGCCAGCATTCCTCGATCGTTCTTATCCGCTGCGATCAAGCCCGCCCCTTTCATGGGCTGTTTTCCATTGATCTTACGCACCGTCTCCGACCAGATCACGCGGTCACGATTGCCTTCATGAAGGATTAGGTCGTATCGAGTATCCTCCGCACTCTCCACGCTACTTATCCTGAAACGTTCCGGCGCATTCCCCGCCGCGGCTAGTTCCTGCGCCACGCTACCGCCCGTGAACCACGCACATGCTACCAAAACGAATAAACGCAGAAGTCTGTTGTGATGCATGGTGGGGTGGAGTGGGGGACTGGTCAGTTTTTGGGCGTATGTGCCTCGTACCATTTCGCTACTATCTCACGCGCTGTCGAGATTTTCTGCGAAGCGCCAATCTCCAGCCCTACCTCCTCAAGAGTTTCCATGGCCTCGTCCACCGGCGCCACCGCACAGGCAGTCTCACCGATCAATTCCGTGCTTCGTTTTTGATAGACATCCATTTCTCCGCTCTCAGGGATCAGGTTGCACAGTGATTGCATCAGGCAGGGCACCACCTTGGCCCCCCGTTTTTTCAAAGCTGCCGCTGCCAGGGGTGGGGTGGCGGTATTGAGGCGAATATCAAGCCTGCCTATATCGTTGTCGGCCGCTGCCGAACTAATGACCCATGTTAAATAGTGGGTGGAACTTTTGGAATTCAGTTTCTCAAGGTCCGCGATTGCTTGAGCCTCCACTTCTCGTGACGAATCAGGGTTTATCAGTCGTGTAACGATATCCCAACAGACCTGATCATCGACATACGTTAAAACGGAAGTCATGGCTGTATAGGGTTTTCCCTGGCGGAAAAGTGACACCTGATCAAATACGGCATCGTCGATTCCTCCAATATCGAGCCCAGCCTCATCCACCAAAGTGCCGCCGGCTACCGTGGAGGTGACGACACGTCCGTTGTCGAGTTTCGCCAGCACCTTGTCCGGGGCCTGCACCATCACTATCCCGTTTAAGCGCGCAATGCGCAGCCACCCAGGATCATTCAGTTTCAGGTCAATGAGCATCTTCCCATTGCTATCAAACTGCAGCACGGTCGCCATGCTCTCATTCGCCTCGATGAAGACTAGCATTCCCTCGTCGTTGCGTTCGGCGTCCACCAGATTTGCCCAATCCTCAGGCACTTGGCCATTGATCTTCTGAACCACCTTGGTCCAAAGGATCCTGTCCACTCCTCCATCATGCAGGACAAGGTCGTATCGAGTATCTTCAAGGCTTTCCTTCGATTTGATCTCGAATCGCTCTCCAGTGTTTCGCCCCTCAGCGTCCAAATCGAACCTTTGTGGCCATGGCAGAATGTTCCGGATCAAACGATCCTTGATCCAGGAAGGGTAGGCCAGACCGGACAAATAGTTTCGCATTCCCTTGCCATACACACTCACATGCCACCTGTAAGAAATCACACTCTGGCCGGCGTGAGTGCAAAAGTCACCTTCCTGTAGTTTCCTCTGTTCCCGCGAGATCACTTTCATCGCAGCTCGATGTTCAGCGACTGCCTTCTCATAAGCCGCCCGAATCACCGGGTCTGTCACGGCTGCCGGCTCAGTCCCTCGAATGATTGCTGCGCCGCCCAGAGCCTTCGCATCAAACTTCGGCCACGCCCTGACTTCCTGCTCTGCATCAACGGACAAATCCCGCGTCGCGTAAATCTCAGCCGCCAGCACAGAGGCTTGCTGCACATAGACGAACCTCGCAATCTCTGACCAGGCAAGAAGATGGATTGCCGGCGGACGTAGCGCGATCACAGCCTCATGCGGATTTCCGCCCTGCCTTATCTTTTGCACTAAGGACTCAAATTGCTGCCCAGGTATCTGAGCATAAGCCGATACTGGCCCGGCTAAAGCCCAAATAACAGCCGCAAGGACAATGCTAACTCTTGTAATCACGGGCTTCCGCCGATGTCTGGCGGGAAGAAACGGTGCGCTCACGACTTCAACCGGTGCGACAGTATTTACTTGGCTTGCGTTTCTACCGGCTCCACCGCTGCCTCACGTGGAAAGATATCAAAATAAGGGTCTTCCCCAATCCTGCGGACATGACCCAAGAGCCAATTCCTTTCCCACAGGCGTGCTTGGTCACCACATAGGCATCCACTTTGCCTTCGAGGCAGCAGCAAGAGCGCGGCATAAGTTCGGCACACTTTTCCAGGCTCCCTGGCGAAACTTTTAGTGATGCAATCAATCACCCACCTATTATAAGAAGGTCTGGAACAAAACAGCAAGCTTTTCCTAACCTTCATTGCTATGGCATGAAGCAAAGCCTTTCAATGCGGCTTCAACGCCGTCTTCCCGGGCGCCTCCCGCCCTTCCGGCAAAATCTCCGTTGTGCTGGAGACTTTCCCAATTCCGCCATGAGTGCCAGACCCACTGCCTCCAAAAGATCCATCTGCGTTATGAGCGTTGACGCTCGAGTTTTGCAAGGTCCCACGGGTACTGTCACCTCCTGCCATGCCTGCGCGCTCCATGCCCGCACCCCTTTGTGGCGATCGCGCATCGCTTGGCCCCGTCGAACAGGCCCCCACCGACAAACAAATGACCAGCGCCCCAAAGAGTAACGTGTGAGTTTTCATGCACACTAAATCGAACCCCACCCGCACCCTGAGCTTCCTCACCCACACCTGACCCGGAGCACAGGGTAGGGGAGGAAGGAGTGGAAAGACGCTACAAACGCAGTCACCGCTCTATCACCCAGCCTTTCAAAATCTTCGCGCGATCCTCCTTCGTCGGGCTTCGCAGTGCGTCTTCGCGGTAAAAAACCACACGAGGCCACACCCTCTTCGTACTCGACGTCCCCCCAATTCTGCGGAAAATGCCCCGGCGCTCCCAAGAGCAGCCATCGTTTTTCCATTTCCATTTCCATCCCCAGCGCATGAATCACGCAGTCGTCAGTTTGTTGAAGGAAGGCCGGGCCAAGATGCACGTGCATCTCATCGGCGTGGCCGGTTCAGGCATGAGCGGCGTGGCCCTCCTCCTGCTGGAGCTCGGGCATAAAGTCAGCGGCTCCGACCGCGTCAGCACCGTCGAAGTGCAGCGCCTCCAGAAGCTCGGCCTCATCTTCCACAGCCCCCAGAGCGAACGTGAAGTCGAAGGCGCCGACATGGTCGTCTACTCCAGCGCCGTGAAGCCCGGGAATCCCGCCTACGAAGCCGCCTACCGCCACGGCATCCCCCTCGTGCGCCGCGCCGAAGCCCTCGCCGCCATCATGGCCCGGAAGCACGGCGTCGTCGTCGCCGGCACCCATGGGAAGACCACTACCTCCTCCATGACCGCCCACGTCCTGCGCGTCGGCGGCATGAAACCCTCCCACTACGTCGGCGCGGAAATCCCCATCCTCGGCACCAATGCCCATTGGGACAATGACGGCGAACTCTTTGTCGCCGAAGGCGACGAAAGCGATGGCACCCTCGTGAAATTCGAGCCCCGTCACGCCATCATCCTGAACATCGAAGCCGAGCATCTCGACTTCTATGAAGACCTCAATGAAATCAAAATGGTCTTCCGCCAACTCCTGGAAAAGACCAGCGGCTTCAGCGTCTTCTGCGCGGAGGACCCCGTCGCCACCGAACTGTGCGATGGCCGGAAAAACGGAGTCAGCTACGGCTGGAGCCGCGAGCACGACTTCTCCGCAGACATCCACGAGCTCCGCCCCGCCCAGACCGTTTTCGAAGCCTTCGCCGGTAGCACTTCCCTCGGCACCGTCACGCTCGGCATCCCCGGCAAGCACAACGTCCTCAATGCCCTCGCTGCCATCGGCCTCGCCACCAGCGTCGGCGTGCCCTTTGACCGCATCAAGCAAGCCCTCGAGTCTTTCCGGGGCGCCCGCCGCCGCTTCGAGGCGAAATACGCCGGAAAGCACTTCCAGATCATCGACGACTACGGCCACCATCCCACCGAGATCAAGGCCACCCTCGCCACCGCGAAAGCGCTCAATCCCAAACGCATCGTCTGCCTCTTCCAGCCCCACCGCTACTCCCGCACCCAGTTGCTCAAGACCGAGTTCGGCGGTGCGTTCACGGACGTCGGCATCCTCTGCGTCACCGATGTTTACGCCGCCAGTGAAAAGCCGCTCCCCGGCGTCAGTGGAGAGACCATCATCGAGGAAGTAAAGCTCCAGGCTCCCGACGTCACCAGCTATAGCACGCCGAAGCTCATCCAGGCCCGCGACCTCATCGGCAACAAGCTCCAACCCGGCGACCTCCTCATCACCCTTGGCGCAGGGAATGTCCATGAAGTCGGCGGCTGCCTCGCCAAAGACCTCAAGGTCTCTGAGCAGCTCCTCGACATCTTTGACAAGAACGGCGGCGGTATCGTGAAGCTCTGCGAACCCCTTGCGAACCACACCACCATGCGCATCGGGGGCCCAGCCCAGTATTGGCTCGAGCCCCGCACCATCGCCAGCTTCGTTGAGGCCGTGAAATTCCTCCGCCGCGAGTTGATCCCCATCCGCGTTATCGGTCGTGGCTCAAACCTCCTCGTCAAAGACGGCGGCATCCGCGGCGCCGTCTTCCACCCGAATAAAGGCGAGTTCGACGAAATCCGTGTGGACGGAAACCGCATCTACGCCGGGGCCGGCGTCCGCCTGAAGAAACTCGCTAGCGCCGCGCGCAATGCCGGTATCGGAGGCTTCGAGTGGATGGAAGGCATCCCCGGAAACGTCGGCGGCGCCCTCCGCATGAATGCCGGTGCCATGGGCACCCAAACGTTCGACCAGGTTGTCAGCGTCACCTTGTTGGACAGCAGCGGCGAACTCAAGGAAAAGACCAAAGACCAGATCGAGCACCACTACCGCAGCGTCCCCGAGCTCGACCATCACTACGCAGTCAGCGCCGTCTTCGAAGGTAAACCCGCGGATCTCGCCGATATCGATACCAAACTCGAAGCCTCCCACACCAAACGCCGCGACAGCCAGCCCATCGGCGCTAGCGCCGGTTGTATCTTCAAAAACCCCGGCCCCATCCCCGCCGGAAAACTCGTTGATGAACTAGGCCTCAAAGAAACCAGCGAAGGCCCCGCCTTCGTCTCCAAAGAGCACGGCAACTTCATCCTCAACAAAGGCGGTGCCACCTCCCGCAACGTCCTCGACCTCATCGCCGACATCAAACAAACCGCCCTCCAGGAACGCGGCATCACCCTGGAAACCGAAGTCCAGATCATCGGCGAAGACGACCCCGTAGCGCTGTGAGTGGCCGTCATTAGGACGTTCCAACTCGATCAGTTAGCCAAGTTGTTCATTCTCGCACAAAGCCACGAAGACACTAAGATTGTAATTCCGCCGGACTAGATACAGCGGTCGATTCCTCTTACCCTAACACCCAACCGGAGCTAACCTTCATCTGGAGCAACGGTGTTCTAGTCAAGTGTAAAAAGTGGATCTTTTAGCATTTGATTCATTGTGCAAAGGAGTTTGCGCATGACTGCGGTGAGAGCTGTTTTGGGAGCCTTGCCGTCATTGATGAGACGGTTGTAGTAGGGTTTGAGGACAGGGTTGCAACGGCTGGCGCTGAGCGCTGCCATGTAGAGGGCGCGTCGTGCTTGAGCACGGCCGCCGCCGATGGTGCGTTTGCCTTTAACGGTGCCGCTATCACGGTTGCGTGGAGCCAGGCCCGCCAGGGCCGCGACCTGCTGCCGATTCATGGTGCCCAGTTCAGGGAGAGCTGCGAGCACGCCGTGAGCGGTCGTGGCGCCCACGCCCTGGAGTTGACTAAGGCGTTGGACCTTGTCATGAAGCACGGGGTCGTGAGCACCTAGAGCGCAGATACGGTTGTCCCAGTATTCGATCTGTTTTTTTAGGAAGGCGATGGTTTGCTCTGCTTCCTTGATCACCGCAGGGTTGGCATGAGTGTGGAGACGGTTCTTCTCTTTGACCAGTTCGCTCATGAGTTGAGAGCGCCGAACGTTGAAGTCTGTCAGATCGCGTTGGGTTTGGGTCGGTTTGAGCGTGGGAGCAGGCTTGATATCCTGGCCAAAGCGGGTGAGCCAGTGGGCATCGATGGCATCGGTTTTGGCCAGGACACCATGGGCGTCGACCAGGGAGCGTCCCCGTTTTGGATGGATGCGGCTGAAGGTTATGTCGGCATCATGGAGCGAGGCCTCCAGAAGGCGTTCATAGCCGCCGGTGGCTTCGAAGATGACGTGGAAGGATACTTTATCTTTGTGTTTGGTTTTGAGTTTATGCAGGGCTTTGAGCAGACGCTGGTGGCCTTCTCTGGTGTTTGGGACTGAAGCCAGTGCGGGGAGCACGGCCACGTCAATTTGCAGAGAGTCCTTGGCAACGTCGATGCCAAGGTAAATAGTGGGGACGGTGTCTTCAGGGCTCATACTTGTAACATCCGAGCTGCTCCAGGCCGGAGCGCTCATTCAACGGTTCGAGTTCAGAGACAGGCGTTAGGGAACAGGCTCCAAGAGCGCTCTCGACTGTGTCAGCAGTCGGAACAAGTGCGGTTGGTTCTCACTGACGC
Source organism: Phragmitibacter sp. (assembly GCA_965284365.1). Classification (GTDB taxonomy): domain Bacteria; phylum Verrucomicrobiota; class Verrucomicrobiia; order Verrucomicrobiales; family Verrucomicrobiaceae; genus Phragmitibacter. Next base: position 5,817,652 of record OZ260079.1, on the reverse strand, counting down.
CACCGTGGTTGAGATGGCCATCTCAACCACGGTGCCAACCCTTAGCCGCGCTTTACAGCGGGGGCAAAGACTTGGCAGATCAGAACATACAAGTGCGGTGGCTCGCCACCGCTCGGTTTGAGGAGCTTGCTCCGACGCGGCCGGGAGCGATGTTGAACGGCATCGGATGTAGCGATGCGGTACGATTAAACCTGCCCGTCACGAAAACATCGTCGCGTCCAGCCGCTCGATCCCAAAAGCAACATACTCGCCAATCACTCTCGCGTCATGAGTATGAAAAACGTCAGGCACTTGCAGAATGCCGCAATCCACGACCACCGGATCAATCGAGGTCACCTCACCGAAGGCGCGATACCTCCAGCCCTTAACCTGATTCAGTCCCTTCCTGCGGTCAGTGTTCCCGGTAAACATAGCTTCCCAGGAGTCAGAATGATCAAGCAATGCGGAAAGCTCTACCTCAAATGACTCGCCAACATTTGGTGACTTCGATGCATCAATGGAAAACTCATCCATAACCGTCAACACCCCATCATCGGTCGAAATCTCAGCGTCGAGCCAGGGGCCGTTTGTAGACAGCAAGGTAACGAACATAAGAATAAGATGAGATGGTGTGTTGCCTCACAAACATCAGTCGCGCACCATTGGGGGCTGACAAAAATCAAACCATAGCTCAATCCCCAGTCGGCCAAAACCCTCCATCTGCAACGACGATAACGTTGGGCCGCCATGCCCATCTTTCGACTGCCAGAAGCAGACGACATCAACCAGACAACCTCTCTTCAGCAAGGTTGAAATCTCAACCGCCTTCGATCCTGCCTTCTCAAGTATCCAATCCAGATGATGCCGGGCGTCCTTACTTTGGAGAACGTCATGTGTCGAAAGGAACCATCCGGAATGCTTATGAGCCTTCTTCGCATTCGGAGCAGTAATGCCAGCCATAATCGTATCCGATGGAATCAGGTTCAGCAGCAGACTGACCTCATCTGGAACAAGGGTCTCGTGCATAATGCGCAATGTCGGATAAGTGCGCGCACACGTTCCGTAGTTTTCGTCGTAAGGCTTGCTCGTCTTCACAGCTGCATCATCCAATGGAACAGAATATCGCATCCTGGAAGATCCGCTGCCAGATTCGCTCGCACAATTTAAACGGCAATTCCCGTATTGCACACCATGCCGCACTCCCTCCGCCTCCACCATTATCTTCTCGCCGCTGCCGCATGCCTCCTGACTCTCGGCGCACTTTTTCATACCTGCGCCCAAACCCCGACATCCATCGGTGTCCAAGGCACCTGCGGCGTGCCGACCAACACCACCACGCCCCAATCCCTCTCCCGCCTCCAGATCACCAAACCCGGCCTCTACGAAAACCTCATCATCGATGGCAACGGCGCCAGCGGCAATCTCGTCAAGATCACCGCAGACAACGTCGCCCTTCGCCACTGCGAAATCCGCAATGGCTCCGGAAACGGCATCGGCATCTTCGGAACAAACGTCCGTATCGAGAACTGCCGCATCCATCACATGCTCAACGGCACGTTCACTGACCAGAAGGACGCCCATGGCATCTCGGGAAGATGGGCCAACACCATCATCCGCAACTGCGACATTTCCTACACCTCCGGCGACAGCATCCAGTTCGACCCCGACCGAAGCTCAAGCGGCCATGTCACCATCGAGAACTGCAAACTCTGGACCGGCCCATTGCCCACCGATGCCACCGGATTCAAGGCAGGCCAGCGCCCCGGCGAAAACGCCATTGACACCAAAACTCAGCCCGATGGACCCGCTTGCAAGCTCACCATACGCAACTGCCACTTCCTCGGCTGGAATCAGCCAGCTCAAATCTCCAATGCCGCCGCTCTGAATCTCAAAGAGAACGTCGAAGCAGAGATTACCCGATGCCTCTTCCAGGATAACGAAATCGCCTTTCGTGTCCGCGGTCCCGGCATACGAGGCCCCGGCGCAAAGGTCACCATCAGCGATTGCGCCATCTATAACACCCAGTTTGGTGTTCGCGCTGAAGACAAGATCGAACATCTGAAAGTGACCAACCTCATGTTCGGGCCAAGCGTCACCCAGCGCTACCTCTTCATCAACGACAAACCCCAATCCGGCTTCCAAAAATCCGGCCGCGAAGACGCTCCTGACCTGGCCACATTTATGAAAACAGGCTTCACCTCACCATAACCCGCATCTTCCTTCTAGACCCTCTGACTTTTCCAAAAAATTGTTGTCGAGCTTAGTTGCGCCCACATCTTGGACGACCGCTCAAAACTCTGCAAATCAACGCGTAGTCTGGAGTGCGGAAGCTTGCTTCCGCTTTGTGGTTGGAGGAGCTTGCTCCGACGCGGAGGAATAGACGCAGTATCACAAATGATTTCCGCAATCACCCGAAGACGACGCAGAAAATAACCTTCGTGCGTTCCTCCTGCGTCGGGCTTCGCAGTGCGTCTTCGTGGTAAAAGCCGCCAGCGTCGCCTCGCCCCCCAATCCCAACTTCACATCCCCATCTCCATCCCAACAACCCCAACCTTGACACAACGCCAAAAATCGTTACGACTATCCCCATCATGACGAACCTCGTTGCATTCGCCCACGCCCTTGCCGACGAGACACGACTGCGCATCGTGCATCTCGTCCTGAACGAACCCCTCTGCGTCTGCGAACTGGCCGATATCCTGGACATGCCCCAGTCCTCCGTCTCCAGTCACGTCCAGGTCATCAAGAAAGCCGGTATCCTCGACAGCGAGCGCTGCGAAAAGTGGATCTACTACCGCATGGCTCCGAACTACCGCCACCTTCTCCTGACCATGGGAGAATTCTTCGAGCTGTCACCCGGAAGCAACACCACCTTGAAGTCAGACGCCAGGAAGTCCGTGCAGCGCCTCGCTGAACGCGACGAAAGCTGCTGCCCGCTGCCAAGCGGCCTTTCCAAGCTGAAACCGCTCACGCCCAAACGCCGCACAGTCAAAGTCCCAAAGGGTAACCCCAATCCCAAAACTAAGCCAAAAGCTAAGTCCAAAGTCACCGCATGAACCTCCAAGAATTCAAAACCCTCCTGACCAGCCAGGGAAACAAGCACTTTCAGCTGAGCCTGCCCGATGGCTCCGACGTACCCGTCTCATTCCATGTCACCGAAGTGGGCCGCGTGCAGAAGACCTTCATCGACTGCGGCGGCACCTTGCGGGAGACCGTCACCTGCCAGCTCCAGGTTTGGGTGGGCGAAGATGTGGACCACCGCATCGAAGCACAGAAAGCCGCCATGATTCTCGAGAAAGCGAAAGCCTTCCTGCCTGACGAATCCATCCCCGTCGAAATCGAATACGAACAGGACGTCATCTCCCAATACACCATCGAGAGCTACGAGAGCAGTGATGACGCCGTGATCCTGCATCTTGCGCACAAACACACGGAGTGCCTCGCACCCGAACTCTGCAAAGTGCCTGCCAAATCCACCACGGCCCCAGCCGCCCAGTCCTGCTGCGGTTCGACCGGCTGCTGTTGAAATCCGGGTAAACATGAAAAAGCTGCTCGCGGAATTTCTCGGCACCTTCATCCTGGTCTTCGCGGGCACAGGTGCCATCATCATCAATCAGGAGGCCGGCGGCGTCATCGGTCACGCCGGCATCGCGATCACCTTCGGCTTGGTCGTGCTCGCCATGATTTATACCTTTGGCGATGTCAGTGGCGCCCACTTGAATCCCGCCGTCACCACCGCCTTCGCCGCCGCAGGGCGATTCCCATGGTCGGCTGTGCCGGGCTACATCCTGTCGCAAGGCGCAGGCGCGTTGGCAGCGAGCGGACTCCTCAAAACACTCTTTCCCCTCAATCCATTCCTAGGCGCCACCTTGCCCGCTGGGACAGCCGCTCAGAGCTTCATCCTTGAGATCGTGCTTACCGCCATCCTCATGCTCACCATTCTGAGTGTCTCCACGGGATCCAAGGAAAAAGGCGTGACGGCTGGCATCGCCATCGGTGCCATTATCGCGCTTGAAGCCATGTTTGCGGGACCTATCTGCGGAGCATCCATGAATCCATTTCGCTCCCTCGGTCCCGCCGTCATGAGCGGCCATCTGGAGCATCTCTGGATCTACCTCATCGCCCCGGTCGTAGGCGCTCTCATCGCCGTGCCGCTCTGCTTCGGCGTCCGCGAACCCGGCTGCTGTGGCGGCAAATGTTCCCGTTCCTAGCAACGCATCAAACAACGATCGCCCATCCAAACACACCACATGGCTTCGCCCCTCATCCTTATCCTTTGCACCGGCAATAGCTGCCGCTCTCATCTCGCGGAAGGCATCCTGCGCGCCGCGCTCAATGACAACTACCGCATCGCCAGCGCCGGATCAAAGCCCGCCGGATACGTGCATCCCTTGGCGATCAAAGCCATGGCCGAAATCGGTCTCGATATCTCCCATCACCACTCCAAGCACCTAGACGAATTCCTCTCAGAGGATGTCGAGACCGTCATCACCGTCTGCGGGAATGCCGACCAGGTCTGCCCCATGTTCCCCGGCCAGGTTAACCGCCACCATTTCCCCTTTGACGACCCCGCCCACGCCACCGGCACCGAAGAAGAACAACTCACCGTCTTCCGCCGCGTGCGCGATGAAATCCGCGCCGTTTTTGGTGCTTACGCCGCAGGGCGTAGCGATGAAGCAAAACGCTAAAGCCAGTTCTGCATCTGCGATAAGTTTTTGAAATCAGTCAACCATCCACGCTTAAATTATGATTCACTCACTTGTTCAGCTCGGGCTCATTGCGAGTCTGGTATTCGGTGCTGCAGCCGCAAATGCGCAAGCAACTCTTAAAGGCGGTGGTTCTACCTTTGCCTATCCTGTCTATTCAGGATGGTTCAGCGCCTACCAGAAAAAGGATATCAGCGTCAATTTTGAATATCTATATGTAGGCTCAAGCGAGGGCATCAAGCTTGTGCTCGCTGACGCTGTGGACTTCGGCGCTACCGATGCCGTGCTGAATGATGAGCAAATGGAAGCGAAAAAGTTGCTCCATGTTCCTACCTTCGCTGGGGCAGTTGTTGTGACTTATAGTCTTCCCGGCAATGCTTCACTGAAACTTGATGGTGAAACCATTTCCAACATTTTCCTAGGGAAGATCACGAAATGGAACGACACGCAGATAGCGATGCTCAATGAAGGCGTGAATTTGCCCGACACTGCCATCACCGTCATTCACCGCTTGGACGGCAGCGGAACGACCAATATTTTCACTGAATACCTCACTCAGGTGAGCGGTGAATGGAAAGTAAAGGTTGGCGCTGGAAAGTCAGTGAAGTGGCCCGTGGGCAAAGGCGCAAAAGGCAATAAGGGAGTTGTGGAAGCTGCGAAATCTACTCCCGGCTCGATTACCTATGCCGAGCACGCTGCCGTTATTGCAGCCAGCCTTCCAGATGCAGAGTTAAAAAACCAAAGCGGAAAGTTTATCCGTGCGAATCCTGATTCGATCCGCGCTGCGCTAGCCACGGCGAACATACCGGACGATTTCCGATTCTCGCTTACAAACGCACCCGGTGACCAGGCGTATCCGATTGCAAGCGCAACCTGGCTTCTCGTGCCAGAGAAAAGCGATGATCCAGTGAAAAGCAAAAAGCTGGTTCAGTTCCTCAAATGGGCATTAGACGAAGGCGACGCTGTCGTCAGAGAGAAAAACTGCGCACCGCTGCCGGACGGCCTCAAGAAGTCTGTGTTGGCGAAGCTAAAGAAGGCGATCAAGTATTGAACGACTAACAACGGAAACGGGTGGGCTGTGGCCGCTAGATCAAATTGCCTTTACGACCCCACTTCCCCCAGCGCCTCCGGCGTCGCGTCAAACCACACCGCGTCGGCCCACACGGGAGACACATCACCATCCGCATTCTTCCCTAAAGGAAACGCCGCCAGCATCTCAAAGACACCCATTTCATGCCCGAACTTCCCGGGTTCACCGGCATTCCACGTACCGACAATCACCATGGGTTTGCCGGGTGGCACGAAACGCAGATCACCCGCCGCCTGCACTAACAATTCACCGGAGCGAACCGGCATCGCATCCAGCCGCCGCGTTGTGGCCACCCAGCGTGCATAAGGACGTTCTTCATACGTGCGCGTCATGCTGCCCAAGTTTTCGAAAGCCTCCAGCTTCGTGCGGCGATCATCAAACTCGACAATGGCCGTGAGCAGTTGAGCAGTGGGCAGCTGATGAACAGCCGCATCCGGATGCGCTCGTATCACCTGCGTGCGAATGGTCACGCCATCTGCTTCCGACAGCGTCCGCAACGGCCACGCATGCGTTTGCCGCCACGCATAGGCGCACATCGTGCCTGCTACCGCCAGCACGGCAAAGATCACCACACCGTGCGACGCTTTCCATATCCAGGCCGGCGCATGCTTCACTACCGGCACTGGCGTTTCCACCACCGCTTCGGACTTCGGTGCCCAGAACTTCACGCCTCGTCCCAGGAAGTCTGTAATCAAGCGCAGCACGGCCAGCAAGCCACCGCAGTACAACATAAACAGCGGCCAATCCCCACAGGCCAGAAACCGTGTCGTCGCTACATTCCCCGCCAGTGCCGCAATCAGCAGCACCGCGATCGTCGTCAGAGTCAGCAGCGCCCAACCGACGCGTTCCTCACGGCGGGCAAAGGCCAGTGACAAAGTCGCCGCACCCACGATGCAAGCCGTCCACGGCAGTGCTTCCACACGCGGCAGGGCCACCAGCAGCAACGCACCGGCCATTGCAGGCAGCCAGCTCCGGCTTCGCATCGCGGATGCGATCGCCGCCAGCAGCACCAGCCAGCGCACCAGCCAATACCAGATGGCTTCTTCATGCGGCGTGTTCTCCTCCGTGTCCTTCAGCGCAAGCAGCACCTGCTTAGCATAGCGCACCGGATCTTCTTTCACCACGGCCTTGAACTTGTCCGAGAAGTAACGATATCGCCCGCCATAATCGACGCCCACGCCGAACCCATCACGCGCGGCTTCCTCATGCAGCTTCTTGGTGAGCTTCTTCTCCACGGGATGCGCCCCGCCGTAGAGCAGTTCCGCCGTGTTTGTGCTGGGGGTGAAGGCACCGTGTTCGATCTTCTGCCGGATTAGCCATGGCATGAACACCAGAAACACGCCCAAAGTAAAACTCGCCAGCAGCCGCAGCGCATTGCGCCAGCCCCATTCCTCATGCCAGGCCAGCACGGGAATCGCCATCGCATAAAGCGGGATGGTCAGCAAATACACGCCGGAAGACAGATTCCCAATGCCCATCACCAGGCCCGCCAGCGCGAAGCTCCACAGCCCCGGTCGCTGCACCGCCACCCAAAACATGACCAACCCCAGCGCACCAAAGGCCAGCCCAGGATTCTCCGTCAACAGAACCCAGGCGAGATCCCAGCTTTCAGAGGAAAAAAGAATCCACAGCGCCGTCATCCAGCCCAGCACCCAGGATCCAAGCATCGCACCAAGAATCAGCACCGCCGTGCATGCCAGCGCATGCAGCATGGCATTCACCACCAGGCCGGTCACCACCGTCTTTCCGCCCGCCAGATACGCCAAGCCGAGCAAGACACTGTAGCCGGGCCGTTGCGATTGAAAGCCGCCCTCCAGTCCGCGACCCTCCGCCAGTGCCACGCCCATGCCATGCCAGCCCCCCGCGTCACTCTCCGGCACCCCCTTCAGCGACATCACCCCGTCATTGTGATGCAGCGCATGCGGCACCTGCACCAGCCGGACAGCGAAGAAGATCAGGAACACGATGCCGAACCGCGCCCATGCCGGTTTCAAAATCGGCAGCACCGGAGGACGCCGCAACAACACGGCACCGGCTACTGCACAACCCACTGCCAGCCACCAGATCCAAAGTTTTACCGAACGGGGAAAGACCAGATCATAATGCCGCCCATTGGTGCGTGGATCGGTGTTATCGGCCGGAGCGAAGCGGATGTAGCCGCCCCGTGCGTGATACCATCCTGCGCCGCGCTCCACGGCTTCGCCCAGATGCTGCGCGCGCCGGGCAAAGGGCTTGCCGTTTTCCAGGATGGCCACCGACTGCATCTGCGTCTCCGTCAGATCGCGCTTGCCCAGACCCCAGCGGAAGGCCTGGCCATCCACGGTGATCTTGTCTGCCGGGCCGATGCGCATCTTCTCCGGGAAGCCCCAGCCGCTGTAGTCCTGAAAATAAGCACCCAGCAGGCCGACTACACCGAGCACCAGCAGCGCCAGTCCCAGCCGCCGTTTCCGGGACGGTCTGTCGGTGTTGGCGGGGCGGGAAGTTGTGTCAGATTCCATGCGGCGAGTGAGGCAAGAGGGCAGGGGAGGCGACCATAGCGAAAGTCCCCGGTTGCGCCACCCGCAATCACTGATTACATCCGACCCCCTACTTCATTGTTATCATGACTCCCGTTCGCATTCTCGTCACTGGCGCCAAAGGGCGCATGGGCCAGGCCGTCATCCAGGCCGTGGAACGCAATCCCGATGCCACCCTCGGCGCCGCCGTCGATATGGGCGACTCACTGAAGGATGCTCTAGAGAAGGCGGACATCGTCATCGATTTCACGTCCCATCACTTCAGCAGCGAACTTGTCGCCGCAGCCGTCGCATCCAGGAAGCCCCTTGTCATGGGCACCACCGGCCACACGGCGGCCGAGCTCGCGGAAATCGCCGATGCCTCAACGAAGATCCCGTTCGTGCATGCGCCGAATTTCAGTATAGGCGTGAACACCCTCTTCTGGCTGACCCGTCATGCCGCCCGCATCCTGGGTGAGCCGTTTGATCTGGAGGTTGTGGAAATGCATCACCGCTTGAAGACCGATTCTCCGAGTGGTACCGCCCGCCGCCTGGTCGAGATCCTCTGCGAGGAATCCGGCGTAAGCTATGAGACAGACACCCGCCATGGCCGCTATGGCGATGTGGGCGCCCGCACGAAGAAAGAGATCGGCGTCCATGCCTTGCGCGGTGGCGATGTCGTGGGCGATCACACGGTGGTCTTCGCGAATGTGGGCGAGCGCGTGGAACTCACGCACAAGGCCTCCAGCCGCGATACCTTTGCCACCGGATCCGTCCGCGCTGCCGTCTGGCTCGCCCAGCAGGGGCCCGGCCTTTATGACATGCAGGACGTGCTTGGCCTGAAGTAATCTTTTCGTGAGCGGCGAGTCACTGCCACGCGCTTGACCACGCCGCCGGGCTCTCCAAGTTGACCGTCCCCTCCCATTTTAAAGAACAGACAACACTCATCACATCGCACGTCCCTCGTCCCTCCTGCTTATGAAATCGCCTATCACTGTTGCCGTCACCGGAGCCGCTGGCCAGATCGGTTACTCCCTCCTTTTCCGCATCGCCTCCGGTTCCATGTTCGGTCCGGATCAGCCTGTGGCGCTGCGCCTCATTGAGATCGAGCCGGCGCTGCCGACCCTGGGTGGCGTGGTCATGGAGCTCGACGACTGTGCGTTCCCACTCATCCACAGCATCACCCCGACCGCTGATCTCGCGGAAGGTTTCCGTGGAGTGAACTGGGCATTGCTCGTCGGCAGTGTGCCGCGCAAAGCCGGGATGGAACGCAAAGACCTTCTGGCCATCAATGGCAAGATCTTCACCGGCCAAGGCCAAGCCATTGCCAAGAACGCCGCTTCCGATGTGCGCGTGCTGGTGGTGGGGAACCCTTGTAACACGAACTGCCTCATCGCCAAGAACGCCGCTCCGGATGTGCCTTCGGATCGCTGGTTTGCCATGACACGTCTGGATGAGAACCGCGCCAAGTCCCAGCTCGCTGCCAAGGCCGGGGTGCATGTGACGGAAGTCACGAATCTCGCCATCTGGGGCAACCATTCCGCGACCCAATATCCTGACTTCTACAATGCCAAGATCGGCGGCAAGGCGGTGACCGATGTCATCTCCGATGACGCCTGGTTGAAGGGTGAATTCATCAGCACCGTGCAACAGCGCGGCGCCGCCATCATCAAGGCCCGTGGCTCCAGTTCCGCTGCCTCCGCCGCGAACGCGGTGGTGGACACCGTGGCCTCCATGACCAGCGCCACCCCGAAGGGTGACTGGACCAGCGTCGCCGTATGGTCCGATGGCAGCTATGGTGTGGCCAAGGACATCATCACCAGCTTCCCCATCCGCACCGATGGTCAGAAGTGGGAAGTGGTCCAAGGCTTGGACGTGAATGAGTTCAGCCAGGAAAAGATCAACGCGACCGTGAAGGAACTCGAAGAAGAGAAAGCCGCCGTGAAGGAACTGGGCTTGATCTAATGTCAGTTGATCGGTAGTTAGTTATTTCTGTCAATGGAGATGCGCCTTGGGCCATGCGGCTCTTTTGTTTGTTGGGTGCAGACGAGTTGATTTGGCATACATGGATTGGCTGCCGCACTTTGGATCAACTGGCTCAGAAAAGCGTGAACTGGCGGTGGGGCGTGTCGGAACATGCAATTCTCCGTACCACGTAGTACGGATTCCGGAAAAAAGAATTTGGTTTTAGGAAGGAAGCCAGGTCGTTTGAACGAGGGTTGGGGCTTCTCAGACAGTTTGAACGTGCCATAGGGTGAGATGACCGCAATAGATGAGGGAGGCGGTTGGAGCCTGTGAAGGTGGTGAATGGGCCGTGGAGGCATTGGATCGCAGCGGGGCCACTAGTCTGTGAAATAGCGGCTGTGACGCAGATGCCCGGCGTCGGTCCATTCGACATAGGCTATGTCCACTTTCACTTTTGGTTTAAACCAGCGGCATTTGGCCATTTCGTCTTTGGTAAGGCCATTGCTCCAGCGCGATCCCTTTGGCTCGGGCAGGTTGTAGAAGGGACATGCTGCCGTCTTAAGTGGCGAAAGCTTTTCCATGAGTTGCCGGCGTGTCTTGGGAACGAATCCGGCTCTCACGCGGCCACAGAATCTGAGGCCTTCCTTGTCGCGCACACCTACAATCAGCTCCTCAAAGTCGCGGCCATTGGGAACGATGCCGGCAGCCACGAATATGCCAGATCGCTCCGCTTTCCATTTCGTCCAGGCGCCGGTGCGTTCGCCGTCTTCGTAGCGGGAAGTCAGGCGTTTGGCGACGATGCCTTCCAAGCCGGTTTCCTGGGCCTGCTCCATGAGTGTGTCCGGATCGGCGGAAAGTGATCGGCTAAACAGAACGTGGTCATGCTGGCCGCGCAAAAGTTTGCTGAGCTGGTGACGCCGCTTTTCGAGTGGCAACTTGCGGAGGTCTTTGCCATCCAACTCCAGCAGATCGAAGGCGACGAATCGGATATCGGGTTTGCGAGACTTGGCGGACTGGAGAGCCTGGAAGGAAGGCTTCCCATCTACAAAGGCGACGATCTCTCCATCGAGGGTAGCGCTGCGGCAGGGGAGGTCTGGAAGCTCGGCGGCGGCATCGGGAGCCAGGGCGGTAAGCGGTTTCAGATTGCGCGAGAGGAACCGCGATTTTCCAGCGGCGGTCTTTTCTCCGAGTGCCCGGTAGCCATCCCATTTGATTTCGTATTCCCATTCATCCCCCTCGGGCAGAGTGGGACGGAGGAGGCAAAGCATGGGGTCGACTTTCATGGCGGGCCTCCGAGTTATCTGCGGCGATACCTGCGGGTGTCATTGGAGTTGCGAGGGCGTTTGGCGGGGGCGGGCTTGCGCATCTCATCCCGGATTTCCTTCGCTAGTTCTTCCTCGGGAAGCCTGATTTCCGTTGTGGCCAAGGCACTCAAGATCTCCGCGCCAGTATCATTCACGATGATCTTCATGTGCGGGTCACCATGCGTCCGAAGGAACTGTACAAGGGGCTCAACGGCCTCCTCAAATGCCGCGAGTTGCTTGAGCGAGAGAAGGGGTTTCATACCCCTTCTTCGCTGCGTGATGAGGCGCCACGTTTGTCCTTAAGATTGTTAAAATATCAGGGTATTTTAGGTATTGACCAAGCGATGATAATGTTTGGGCATACATGGATTGCCTGTCGCACTTTGTGTCAACTGGCCCGGAAAAGCGTGAACTGGCGCAGGGGCGTGTGGGAATACGCGTTATTGCGTACTACGTAGTACTGAATCGCGGAGAAAGAATTTGGTTTTGAAGCGGAGATTGGGGGTGAGAAAGGTTGTGGTAGGATGAGGGCGACAGGCATTGACATGAAGATTGCCGCAGTTGAAGAGGCTGCAATGGATGGCGAGGGCAGTTGGAACGAAGGTTGCGAGCAAATGGCTCAGTGCTGGAGGAGGCTGTTTCTTTCTCTATTCCTATGTCGGGCAATGATTCAGGTATTTGCCGCTGTAGCTCCGTGTTAGGTGAATATGCAAATATACGCATAGAGTATCTCGGCGCCTCGTAGGGCGAGGGTTAGTTGCGTTTACCCTAAGGCTTTGCCTAAGACCGAATGCGATTTACCCGATTGGGTTGGGTCCTTTCGGTGTCTTCGGCATCCTGGCGTAGCGCTTGATGTGGTGTCATGAAGGTGTCAGGTCACATGTGCTTTTGCTAACGACGCTCTTGATTTTTTTGCATGCCTCGAAATAATGCGCAAAAACTTGGTTGCCCGAGTGGAAGACACAATTATTCCCGCCGATTGCGTTGAGACGGGGCTGCCGTTCACCTCCCAACATGACGATGCATCGACAACCTTGTGCGCTCCTGCTCGGGGTGCTTTGTCTTTTTTCCACGGTCCTTTTTGCTGCGCCGGGGGATCTGGATGCGACCTTTGGGACAGGAGGGAAGGTGACGACCGCGATCGGAAGCGGCAATGACTCTGGGCATAGCATGGCTATGCAAAGCGATGGGAAGATTCTTGTGGCAGGCCATGCATTCAACGGGAGCAACGATGACTTTGCCCTAGCACGTTTTACCAATTCAGGAACGCTAGACACGACTTTTAATGGGACCGGCAAGGTGACTACCGGCATCGGTGGGGGTTCCGATGTGGCCTATAGCGTCGTGGTGCAGAATGACGGAAAAATTCTTGTAGCGGGATATTCATCCAATGGGAGCAACAACGACTTTGCCTTAGTCCGTTACACGACTACCGGGAATCTGGATCCCAGCTTCAACGGAACTGGCAAGGTGATCACCCCGATTGGCGTTGAGGACCGCGGCTATAGCGTGGCGGTGCAAAGCGACGGAAAAATCCTGGTGGCGGGATATTCATCCAATGGGAGCAACTACGACATGGCGCTGGTGCGTTACACCAGCACAGGGGAGCTGGACACCAGTTTCAACGCCACGGGAAAAGTAACTGCCGCCGTGGGCATCGCTGACGATTTTGGCCAGAGTGTTACCGTGCAAAATGACGGGAAAATTCTCGTGACCGGGTATTCATTCATTGGAAACAACAATGCCATAACGCTGGTGCGCTTCACGAGCACCGGGCAGTTTGATACCAGCTTCAATGGGAGCGGAAAGGTGAGCGCCGATATTAGTGCAGACGATCGCGGCCATAGCATAGCGGTGCAAAGCGATGGGAAAATCATCGTTGCGGGTTCTTCATCGAATGGAATCGAGTACGACTTGGCGCTGCTGCGCTACACAAGTGAAGGGGAGTTGGATACCGGCTTCAATGGCACCGGGAGGGTAATTACCGCGATTGGCAGCAGCCACGACCATGGAAGGAGTGTGGCGGTGCAAAGCGATGGGAAGATTATTGTTGCAGGGACTTGCGTCATTTCGGGCAACTTTGACATAGCGCTGGTGCGCTACACGGCTGAAGGAGGGCTGGACACCAGTTTCAATGGCACTGGCAAAGTTACTACGGCCGTGGGCAGCACATACGATGAAGGGACAAGTGTGGCAGTGCAGAGCGACGGGAATATCCTTGTGGCAGGGCATACTTACAACGGGACCAACAATGACATGGTGGTGGTGCGGTACGAAAGTGGGACCGCTTTGGTTTCCTCTCTCGCCTCCGCGCAGGGCGCGGGTGGAAGCAATTTGGGCATCAGTGGTCAGGTCAATCCCGCCGGTCTGAGTACGACGGTGACCGTCCAATACGGCACCAGCGCGATGCTGGGAAGCAGCCAGAGTGTTGGCACTTTCCCTGGCAGCGGGGTGCAAGCCTTCACCGCCACGCTCTATCCCAGCGGGCTGACAGCGGGGACCACATATTATTACCGGATTGTAGCTGCAAATGCGAACGGCACCACCACTACCGCGACGCAGACATTCGTGTATGCGCCGGGTGCGCTCGATCTGACGTTCTCCGGTGACGGCATCCAGACGACGAGTTTTAGCGCTGCCGCCGACGGGCGCGCCGTGGCCTTGCAGCCGGATGGGAAGACAGTGGTGGCCGGTTACGCGAACAATGGAACTCGAAATGTGTTCGCGGTGGCTCGTTATGGCGTCAATGGGGATCCCGACCCCGGTTTCGGGAGCGGTGGAAAAATGACCTTTGCTTTCGATGGCACGGACGAGCGCCTGCACGCCATCACTTTGCAGCCGGATGGCAAGATTGTCGTCGCTGGGGCGTCGGTACGAGGAGGGGACTGGGATTTTGTCGTGGCACGATTGACGACCGCCGGCGTTTTGGACACGGCGTTTGATACCGATGGTATCGCCGTCGCGCATTTCGGCTCCACCAATGACGTGGCCACAGGTGTGGCCGTGCAGGCGAATGGGCAGATCGTGGTTGCAGGATACTCCAGCAACTCAGCGGCGACTGCGGGCAGTTTTTTCCTGGCCCGCTTCAACAGTAACGGCGCCATCGATACGGGGTTTGACGGTGATGGCGGTGCCGGGGATGGTAGGTTTCTCACCCCGGTTGGGACAGGCGGGCTTGCCAATGGTGCGGCTTTGGCCTTGCAAAATGATGGAAAAATCCTCGTGGGAGGTGATGCGCTGAACAGCAACCGTGATTTTGCCCTTGTGCGTTATACGACGGCTGGCCTGCTGGACACGGGCTTTGGTTCAGGTGGCAAGGTGACTACAGCCGTTGGAAGCCAGGACGATCAAGCCTCTGGGATCCAAGTGCAGTCAGATGGTAAGATCGTGCTCGCGGGACGTTCTTATGTGGGGGGCAACTATGACTTTGCTGCCGTGCGGTATCTGGCCAACGGGAATCTGGACACCACATTCAATGGCGGTGGTAAGGTGTCCATTGCGAGCGCCGGCGACTCCGTCGCGTATGGCGTCGCTTTACAAGCCGATGGCCGGATCATCATGGCAGGTTCGACAGGTGGAAACTTTAATTCGCTGTTGGCACGTCTGAACGCAGACGGTAGTCTAGATACGACTTTCAATGGCACCGGCTTTTTTCAATTCGCGGTAGGAGGTGGAGGCTATAGTCTTGTAAACGCTGTTGCGGTGGACGCGCAAGGTCGGATTGTGGCCGCCGGAGGGGGCCATAACGGGAGCTTCAACTGCTTTGCAGTGATCCGATTGCTCGGTCTCCCGGAGATCCCGTTGGTGAACGGCGGGTTTGAGACGACGGAGACGCTGGGAGGTTGGGTGCCCACCGGGTTCGGTGACTGGGGGCAGGATCAGGCGTCGATCGTTGGGGCGGAGAATGGCATTGCGCCGTATGCCGGGAGCCGCATGCTGAAGTTTCTCGGCACCGGGCTTACGGGCGCGGGGGGCGATAACGTCGGCGATGTGGTGCAGTATTTCGACCTGGCTCCCTATGCCACGCAACTGGCTCTGGCGGGAGGATCGGCGCTGGTGAGCGGCAGCGCACGCTTCAACCGTGTAGCGGGCAATGCCAGCACGGACACACGCATGAGTATGTATCTGTTTGTACGGAGCGGTTCCTTGACGGGCAGCAGCACTCTTATCAGCGACGGAGAAGGTGCGGTCATCACAGACAGCGACCCGGCTACCTGGCAGCGGGTATCCCCGACGAT